>VBLP01000127.1 GCA_005887925.1 Deltaproteobacteria bacterium
GGCTGGGGTTACGCCGAGGAGTACCCGATCAGCCGCTACGTCGCCGATGCCCAGGTCCTGCCGATCTTCGAGGGCGTGAGGCCGATCCTGGCGCTCAAGGTCGTCGGCCGGTCGCTCCTGGCCGGCCGTGGCTGACAGCGAGCGCTGCCCGCGCTGCCTCCTGCAGCGCTGGGTCTGCCTGTGCGCGGCGATCCCTGCGGTGGCCACCCGCACCCGGATCGTGATCGTCCGCCATCACCTCGAGCGCTGGCGGTCGTCGAACACGGGGCGGCTCGCCCACCTCGCACTACCCAACAGCGAGATCGTCGAGCACGGTGGCACCGGCGGCGTCGCCGTGCTGCCGCCGCTCGACGGCGCGTGGCTGGTG
This sequence comes from Deltaproteobacteria bacterium, assembly GCA_005887925.1. Taxonomy (GTDB): domain Bacteria; phylum Myxococcota_A; class Polyangia; order Haliangiales; family Haliangiaceae; genus JABFXX01. The sequence goes on from VBLP01000127.1 coordinate 368, forward strand.
TTCCCCGAGGGCGAGCCGGTCACGGCCGCACCGGTGCCACCGCCGCGCCAGCTGGTCGTGCTCGACGCCAGCTGGTCGCAGGCGCGCCGGATGTTCCGCAAGCTCGCGGTCCTGCGCGGCCTGCCGGTCCTGCGGCTGCCCGACGCGCCGATGCCGGCGGCCCGACTGCGCGACGCACCCGCGCCGGGGCGGGTCTCGACGATCGAGGCGATCGCCCGCGCGCTGCGGCTCGTCGAGGGCGACGCCGCGGCGACCCCGCTCGAGGCGCTGTTCGCGCTCGCGGTCGAGCGCGCAGCCGCGACCGGCCGCCGCGTCAGGTGAGGGTCACCTTGCCGCCGGTGGCGATTGCGCCGGTCTGGCGGGATCCACTACGATCGACCATCGTGGCGACGTCGCGTCCAGCTCGCGGCGAGATTCCGATCGCGGTCAAGCTGATCGCGACGACGTCGATCTTGATCGCGGTCGGCGTCGGGACCGCGACGTTCTTTTCGCAGCGCGCGCTCGCCGAGATCAGCGAGTCGCAGATCGCCGCGCGCCGGCACAGCGGCGAGAAGGCGATCGCCCGCGACGCCGAGCTGGTGACCCAGGCGGTGGCGACCGCGGTGGCGTTTCCGCTCGCGACCGGCGGCGAGATCACACCGCTGCTCGAGACCGCCGTCGAGAACGACCGCAAGGCCGGCGACAACCGCTTCCTGTGGCTGCTCGCGCGCAAGCCCCAGGGTGAGGTCGCCGCGCGGACCAGCCGCACGCCCGACCCGCCCACCCTGGCCGCGTACGAGCACATGCTGCGCAGCGGGGCCTCGAACAACGGCGTGATCTGGACCGAGGTCGGCGACCACACCTGGGTCTACAGCGCCGACATCCGGCTCGACGGGTCTTCGTTCGGCACGCTGTGGCTCGGCGTGTCGTTTGCCAAGCTCGAGGGCGAGCTCGCCGCCGCGATCGAGGAGGCCGAGGCCGCCGCGCGCGGTGCGCGCAACCGCGCGCTGCTGATCGCGCTGATCGTGCTCGCGCTCGGCATGGCGCTCGCCGCGCTGCACGGCATCCAGCTCGCCCGGCCGATCCAGGAGCTCACCGCGCAGGTCGAGCGGATCGCGGCCGGCCACCTCGACAGCCAGGTCAAGGAGGTGCGGCGCGACGAGATCGGCGTGCTCGCCCAGTCGTTCAACGCGATGTCGGCCGAGGTCCGGCGGCTGATGACCGAGCAGGCGCGCAAGGCGTCGCTCGAGAAGGAGATGTCGCTGGCGCGCCAGGTCCAGCAGGCGATGCTGCCGCCGCACTCGCTCGATCAGCACGGCGCGCTCCGCGTCGTCGGCTACTGCATGCCGGCGTCGACCTGCGGCGGCGACTGGTGGACCTACCGCAAGCTGTCGCACGGCCGGATGCTGATCGTCGTCGGCGATGCCACCGGCCACGGCATCCACTCGGCGATGATCGCGGCGACGGCGCGCGGCGCGGTCGAGGCGCTGTCGACGCTCGACGAGCGGGTGCTCACCCCCGAGGCCGTGCTGCGCGCGATCGACGCCGCGATCCGCCAGCTCGGCGATCCCAGCGTGCTGATGACGGCGTTCGCGGCGGTGCTCGACCCGACGTTCGGGGTCCTGCACTACGCCAACGCCGGGCAGAACTTCCCGTACGTGCTGCGGACCAGCGCGGCGCACGTGCTCGAGGAGCCGCGCATCGTCGCCGCGAGCGGCAACCCGCTGGGCGACCACAAGATCCCGGTCGATATCCGGCGCGGCTCGCTGGCGCTGCACCCGGGCGATCTGTTCGTGTGCTTCACCGACGGGCTGGTCGAGCGCGCCAACCCCGACGGCCAGCTGTTCGGCGATCGCCGGCTGCGCAGCGCGCTGATCGGCGAGCAGATCTTCGACGGGGCGGCGCTGCTCACCCTGCGCGACCGCGTGGTCGAGAAGGTCGAGGCCTACGCCGACGGCGCGATCGCCGAGGACGACATCACCCTGGTGATGTGCCAGTTCGACCCGGCGCTGGCCCAGCTGCCCACCGAGCTCGGCGGACGCGGCGCGGCGTGACGGCATTCCGCGCTATGCTCGCGGCGTGACCCTCGCAGCCACCTACCCGGCCCATCTCGAGTATCTGCAGCGCGGCACCGAGGCGGCGCTGGCCGCACACGGCTTCGACGCCGTGGTGCTGTGCAGCGGGTCCCAGGCGGCGCGCAACCGGTTCGACGACCAGATGTGGCCGATGGTCCCGACGCCGGCGTACGCGCACTGGTGCCCGCTGGCCGACCCCGACACGTTCGTCGTGATCCGCCCCGGCGCGCGGCCGCGGCTGGTGCGGACGATCGTCGACGACTACTGGGAGGTGCCGCGGCCGCCCGAGAGCAACCACTTCTGGTCGTGCTTCGTCGTGGTCGAGATCGGCGAAGGGCATGCCGGCGACGCGCTGCCGGGCGGCAAGGTCGCGGTGATCACGCGCGACCCCGGCACGTCGCCGCCGGGCACCGTGAACCCGCCGGGGCTGATCGCCGCGCTCGACGTCCTGCGCACCCGGAAGACCGCCTACGAGATCGAGTGCCTCGCCGAGGCCAGCCGGCGCGCCATCCAGGGCCACCGCAAGGTCGCCGAGCTGTTCCAGACCGGCACGCCGTCCGAGCTCGAGATGCACCTGGCGTTCCTCGCCGCGTCGGAGCAGGACGAGATGTGGGCGCCGTACAAGGGCATCGTCGCGCTCGGCAACCATGCCGCGGTGCTGCACTTCATCGCGTACACGCGCGACCGCGTCGCCGGAGACACCTCGCTGCTGGTCGATGCCGGCGGCAAGTACCTGGGCTACCCCAGCGACATCACGCGCACCCACGCCCGCGGCGACGGCAGCGCCGCGCGCCGGTTCGCCGAGCTGATCGGCCACATGGATGCGCTCCAGCAGGAGGTGATCCGGCGGATCCGCCCGGGCCTGCCCTACGAGGAGGCAGCCCCGACGAGCTGATCGCCCGCGGCGTCACCCGCGCGCTGTTCCCGCACGGCCTGGGCCACTCGCTCGGCGTGTGCGTGCACGACGTCGGCATGAAGCCGCACCCGCCGCGCCCCGAGAACAAGTTCCTGCGCAACACCTCGGTGATCGAGGCCGGCCAGGTGTTCACGATCGAGCCGGGCCTCTACGTGATCGACGCGCTGCTCGCACCGCTCCAGGCCGACGACCGCCGCGATCTGGTCGACTGGGCGGCGATCGCCGAGCTGCGCCCGTTCGGCGGGATCCGCATCGAGGACAACGTCGTCGTGGAAGAGCGCGGGGTGCGCAACCTGACCCGCGAGGCATTCGCGCAGGCGTGACCGGCTGACTGGCGCGGGCGTGTCGAGTGCCGTATGTTCGCCCCGCCATGCGTGGGTTCGTACTCCTGCTCACTGTTTCGGGGGGGCTCGCGTGCAAGCGCGCCCCCGAGGATAAGTCTCCCGTTCACACCGACACGCCTGCCCCCGGTCCCACCGCCAATGTCGGGTCCGGCGCTGTCCACAGCCCGCAGGTCGCGCCGCCCGTCGACCTCAAGGCGCCGCCACCCGATGCGATCAAGACGGCGTCCGGACTGGCCATCAAGAAGCTGTCGAGCAATGCGTCGGGCGCGCAGCCCAGGCGCAACGACACCGTGATGGTCACGTTCACCGGCTGGCACCAGAAGACCGGCGAGACGTTCTACACCAGCCAGGGCGGCGGTCAGCCGATGCCGCTCAACCTGTCGCAGTCCGCGCCGGGCTTCGTCGAGGCGCTGCAGCAGCTGCACGTCGGCGAGAAGGCCGTGGTGTGGATCCCGCGGGACATCGGCTTCAAGGAGGCGACGCCTGCCGACGAGCGCGACGAGCGGGTCTATCTGTTCGACGTCCTCGATGTGCGGCCGGCGCCGCCGGTCCCCGAGGACGTCGCCAAGCCGCCCGACAAGGCCCTGACGCTCAAGTCCGGAATCAAGTACGTGGTGCTGCGCCCCGGCACCGGCAAGGACACCGTCCGGCCCTACGACAGCACCGCGTTCGTCTACACCTTCTGGGACCACGACGGCCGGATGCTCGAGACCAAAGAGGCGCGCGAGCGGCCCAAGGCGGCGCAACCGGTTCACCAGGCGCCCGGGATGACCGAGATGCTGACCGCGATGACGGTCGGCGAGCGGGTGCGGTTCTGGGTCGACGCCGAGAAGATGGTCCAGTTCGGCAAGAAGCCGGGCGGCGTCGAGCACGGCCTGCTGTGCTACGAGCTCGAAGTCCGGCAGAACACCAAGGCCGAGCACGAGCCGCCGCCGACGCCGCCCGACGTCGCCAAGCCGCCCGCCGACACCAGGAAGACCCCCAAGGGCGTGTTCTACAAGGTGATCATCGCCGGCCCCGGCAAGGACCCGCGCCACCCCAGCGAGAACGACACCGTCAAGGTGAACTACACGGGGTGGACCACCGACGGCAAGATGTTCGACTCGTCGTTCCTCACCGGCCAGCCGGCGACCTTCAACCTGCACGGCGTGATCGCCGGGTGGACCGACGGCATCCCGGTGATGACGACGGGCGACCACGTGCGGTTCTGGATCCCCGAGGAGCTCGCCTACAAGGGCCAGGCCGGCAAGCCGCAGGGCATGCTGGTGTTCGATGTCGAGCTGCTCGAGATCGTGTCGCCGACCAATCACTGATGATCCCCGACGACGTCGTCCGCGCGTGGGGCTGGGGCGCCGCCGAGATCGCCGAGCTGCCGGGCGGGCTGATCAACGCGACGTACGCGGTGCGGCAGGCCGGCGCGCCGATCGCGGTGCTGCAGCGCATCCACCCGGTGTTCGCCGGCGAGGTCAACCTCGATATCGACGCGGTGACGACGCACCTGGCGGCGCGCGGGTTGACCACACCGCGGCTCCTGCGCACCTCCGACGGCCGGGCCTGGCACGAGCACGCCGGCCGCGTGTGGCGCGCGCTCAGCTGGGTCGATGGCACCACGATCTACGCGGTGCCCGACCCGGCGTGGGCCGAGGCCGGAGGCGCGCTGGTCGGTGCCTTCCACCGCGCGGTCGCCGACCTGGCGCACGACTACGCGTTCGCGCGCGACGGAGTGCACGACACGCGCGCGCACCTCGCGCGGCTGACCGATCACGTCGCCGCCGGCGGCCCGGTCGAGGCCGTCGCGGTCGCCCGCGAGATCCTCGACGCCGTGCGCGGCCTGCCCGAGATGCCCGACGCGCCGCGCCGGCACTGCCACGGCGACCTGAAAATTTCCAACCTGCTGTTCGCGACCGCGCCGCTCTGCGGGGTCTGCCTGGTCGACCTCGACACGCTCGGGCTGTCGACCATCGCGTTCGAGCTCGGCGACGCGATGCGCTCGTGGTGCAACCCGCAGGGCGAGGACCGCGGCAGCGTCGGCTTCGATCTCGCGATCTTCGCCGCGGCGATGCGCGGATTTCGCAGCGTCGCCGATCCGCTGGTCAGCGCCGGCGAGAAGACCGCGATCGTCGTCGGTCTCGAGACCGTGTGCCTCGAGCTCGCGGCGCGGTTCGCGGTCGACGTGTTCCGCGACGAGTACTTCGGCTGGGACCCGGCGCGGTTTGCCTCGCGCCGCGCCCACAACCTGGTGCGCGCGCGGGGTCAGCTGGCGCTCGGGCTGGCCGTGCGCGCGGTGCGTGGCGACGCGCTCGACCTCGTCCGGAGCGCGAGGCTGCCGTGAGGTCCGCGTGAAGATCGTCACGGGCTTCCGGGGCTTGCAGCCGTCGGGCGGCGGCGATCGTGCTTCGCCGCAGCGGCGACTTGCGCTCTAATAGGCAGATGCGATCTCGCGCTGCGGCCGTGCTGGTCGGCAGTCTCGTCGTGACCACCAGCGCCCGCGCCGCCGGACCCCGCACCGGCCCCGTCCAGGCCGACACGCTGACCGCGCTGCCGGCCGCGAACGTGACCCGGCCGCTGCGCGCGCAGCGCGACCTCAAGTGGTCGCAGCGCGCGAGCGCGGCGTGGCAGAAGCTCGCGGCGACCGGCGCCTGGCGGGCCGCGTGGGATCGCGCCACCGGCGTGCCGAGCCGGATCTGGGGTTCGGGGCTGGCCGCACCCGGCGCGATCGCGCACCCCGCGGTCGCCGAGCGCTTCGCACGCGCCGTGCTCGCCGACCACATCGCGCTGCTCGCCCCCGGCGCATCGCCCGCCGACTTCGCGCTGGTCTCGAACAGCCTCGACGGCGACATCCGGTCGATCGGCTTCGTGCAGACCCACGCCGGCCGCGTCGTGGTCGGTGGCCAGATCAGCTTCCGGTTCAAGCGCGACCGGCTGTTCGTGATCGGTTCGGAGGCGCTGCCCGACGTCGCGCTGCCTCCGCCGACCCGCGCGCGGCTCGCTCCCGACGCGATCCGCGACCGCTCGGCGATGGCGCTGCGCGGCGCGCTCGGCCTCGGCGATGCCCCGGTGACGCCGCCCGGCGACGAGGTCGTGCTGCCGCTGGTCGGCGACGATGCCGTGCTCGGCTATCGCGTCGCGGTGCCGGTGACGATCGACGGCGGCGCGCGCGGCCGCTACCTCGCGTACAGCGATCCCGCGACCGGCGAGGTGCTCGCCGTGCAGCAGATGAACCTGTTCGCCAGCGGGACCGTCCTGTACCACGCCGTCGATCGCAACCCGATGTGGCCGCGCGTCGACCGCCCCGCCGAGCGCGCGCACGTCGCGCTCGACGGTGTGATGCAGACGACCTCGACCGCCGGCCTGGTGTCGTGGACCGATACCGACCCGCACAGCGTGACGACCGCGGTGGTTGGCGATCTCGTGTCCGTCGTCAACAAGGCCACCGGCGGCGCGGTCGCCAGCACGCAGCTGTCGCTCGCCCCCGGCGGCCAGATCGTGTGGGACGCCTCTGGCGTCGTCGAGGACGATGCCCAGGTCCAGGCCTACCTCGACGTCAACACCGCCAAGGACTTCGCGCGCCAGCTCGATCCGACCATGGCGACGCTCGACATGCAGATGGCGGCGAACGTCAACATCGCGCAGGAGTGCAACGCGTTCTTCGACGGCAAGACCCTCAACTTCTTCCACGCCTCCGATCGCTGCCAGAACACCGCGCTGATCCAGGACGTGGTGTTCCACGAGTTCGGCCACTCCGTCCACGCCGCCGAGATCATCAACGGCGTCGGCGCGTTCGACGGCGCGATGAGCGAGGGCGCGGCCGACTTCTTCGCGGCGCAGATCACCGGCGATCCCGCGATGGGCCGCGGCTTCTTCTACACCGACGCGCCGCTGCGCGACCTCGACCCGCCCAGCTCCGAGGCCCGCTGGCCACAGGACATCGGCGAGATCCACAAGACCGGCCTGATCTTCGGCGGCACGTTCTGGGATCTGCGCAAGGCGCTGATCGCCCAGCTCGGCGAGGCCGCGGGCATCGCGCTCACCCAGAAGCTGTACATCGGCGCGCTCCGGCGCTCCGTCAGCATCCCGACCAGCCTGATCGAGGTGCTCGCGACCGACGACGACGACGGCGATCTCAGCAACGGCACGCCGCACGAGTGCATGATCCGCAACGTCTACGGGCGGCACGGGCTGCGCACCGCGAGCGGCACGATCGTCGCGCCGGACCGGATCGCCGATGGCAGCGCGGCCACGACCGTGCGCATCGAGATCAGCGACCTCGCCACGCGCTGTGCCGGCGACGAGCTCGACCACGTCGACCTGTCATGGAAGCCGTCGGACCCCGGGGCCCTCGCGGCCGGCACGATGCCGGCGATGCAGACCGCGCCCACCGAGTTCCACGCCGAGCTCCCGCTCGCCGCCGATACCGCGGTGCTCTACCAGGCCCACGTCGTGTTCAAGGACGGCTCGCTCCTGACCCTGCCCGATAACCTCGCCGACCCCTTCTACCAGCTCTACGACGGGCAGACCATCGCGCTGTACTGCGTGAACTTCGAGGGCGGCGACCCGCTGACCGCCGGCTGGACCACCGGGGCCAGCGACGGTTCGGCGTCGCCCTGGGCATGGGGCATCCCGACCGCCGGGGCGACCGATCCGCACGTCGCGTTCAGCGGCCAGCGCGCGCTCGTCCAGGTCCTCAACGGCGACTACGCCAGGAAGTCGTCGTCGTTCGTCAAGATGCCGCCGGTCGACATCGGCCACTGGTCCGACGTCCACCTGCAGTACCGCCGGTGGCTCGCGGTCGAGGACAGCCACTTCGATCAGGCGCGGAGACCGCGAGTGGCGGTTCCACGACGTCCTCGTCTCCGGCTTCCAAGCCGGTCACAGCCTCGACATCGCATGGGACCTGACGTCCGACGAGGGCCTGCAGTTCGGCGGCTGGGCGCTCGACGACGTCTGCGTCGTCGCCAACCTCAACAGCGTGTGCGGCGATGGCGTCGTCGCCGTGCACGAGGAGTGCGACGACGGCCCCGGCAACGGCGATCGGCCCAATGCCTGCCGCACGTTCTGCCAGAATCCGAGCTGCGGCGACCACATCGTCGACGACGGCGAGGACTGCGACGACGGCCCCGCCGGGGACGATCTGTGCACCTCGAACTGCAAGCTCGTCGGGCCTCCCTCGCTGGGCGGCTGCTGCTCGGCCGAGCGCAACCCCGCCGGCCCGTGCGCGCTCGGCGCCGCCGTGCTCGGCCTCGTGTTGCGGCGCCGGCGACGGCCGCTGCTATGATCGCGCCGTGCCACCCCGCTGGGCCCTCGCGTCACTCGCCGTCGCCACCGCGTGCCGCGCCGACGCCGCGCCGCCGGCGATCGGCCTCGTAGCAACCGCACCCGTCGTCGAGGTCCTCGATCCCGCCGGCGCGATCGACCCCGCCGCGGTGCAGGACGCGTTCGCCAGGATCGCGCGCGGCGTCGCCCGCTGCGGCGGCGATACCGGCTGGGCAGGCGACGCGATGGCGTGGATCGTCGTCGACTCAGTCGTCGCCGATACGGTCGTCGATCTCGGTGACGGCGTGTCCGCTCAGGGCTGATCGCGATCGTCGAGCGAGCCGTCGCCGTTGCGGTCGGCCCGCCGGAGCCGGCGCGCCATCCCCGGCGGCATCTCGTCCGGCGTGACCACGCCATCGCCGTTGCGGTCGAAGCGCTGGAGGAGGGCGCGGTTGCGGGCATCGCGGCGCTCGGCGCGGCGCTCCTGCGGGTCGCCCCGGTACTCGGCGCGGCGCTCCTGCATCGCCAGGCGGCGCGCCAGCCTGCGAAGCGCTCGGATCGCGCGGCGGCGCTCCTGCGGCTCGAGGTGACCGTCGTGGTTGCGATCGAAGCGCTCGAGCAGGAGCTGGTGGAGCTCTCCACGGGGGCGGGCGGGAGCCAACGGAGCGGGGTCCGCCTGAACGACCCCGCCGAGGCCCAGCGTGGTCACGAATGCGAGGACTGCGAGCTTCATGCCCCGCTGACCCGCGCTCGCGCAAAACGTTAAGTCGAAATCTCGTCGCGCCGAGCGGCGCCTTGCCTCGCTCACCCCGAGATCGTCGAGCGCGTCCGGCGCCGGCGCGGCGGCTCGCGGGCGACGCCGCGCACCCGCTCGAGCACCGCCGAGCCCAGCCCGAAATCATCCGCGAGGCACGGCACCGCCGCCTCCGCGAACAGCGCGCGATCGCGCTCCGCCGTTCCGCCGATCAGCACCAGCTGCGGCGGGTGCTCCGCCTCGATCCCGCGCGCGTACATGCACAGCTCGTAGGCATTCATCACACCCCTCAGCCCCGCCGACACGAACACCAGATCCGGCAGGTCGCGGTTGAGCTTGTGCGCCGCGTCCGTCCCCTCGCTCGCGAGCTCGACCTGCGCCGCCGCGTACCCCCGGCGCGCCAGGCTCCACAGCCAGCGCCCGCGCCGCGCCGAGCGCGGCCGCGTCACCGGCCGCTTCTCCAGCAGCCACTCCACCAGATCCGACAGCTCCCCCGGCAGATCCGGGCGCACCTGGCCGAGCCGCGGCGGCGCCTCGAGCGCGTGGCCGCGCAGCTCGATCGCCGGGTCGGCGTCGACGAACGGCGGCAGGCCGCGCGCCATCTCGATCGCCACGCAGCCCAGCCCGTACAGATCGATCGCCTCCGCCGCCGACGGGTCCGACGCCTGGACCTCTCCGCGCACCACCTCCGGCGCCAGGATCCGCCCGCGCGGCCCGAACGCCGGCACCTGCGACAGCGACAGCCGTCCCAGCACCATCCGCCCGTCGTCGTCGACCAGCACCGTCGCCCCCGACAGCTCGCCGACCGCGATGCCCGCCTCATGGGCGCGCGTCACCGCCCCCACCAGCCGGCGATGCTTCGCCAGCAGCTCGGGCGCCGGCAGCGGCTGCTGCAGCACCTCGGCGAGCAGCCGGCCCGCCACCCGCTCCCCGGCCACGTACTCGATGCCCTGGTGATTCCCCATGCCATAGATCGCCACTGCGCACGGATCCCGCACCGCCGCGCAGCGCCGCGCTTCCAGGATCAACGACGGCATCCCCGGATCGCGCCACGCCAGCTTCAGCGCCACCGGCCGGTCCAGCATCATGTCGCGCGCCTCGTACACGATTCCCGTATCCGTCCTCGCGACCTCGGCCCGCACCGCATACGTGGAAGTCACCACCTCGCCCGGGTTCAAGGCTCGCGTCGCACTGTCGCGAAACCCCGGCGGTGCCTGGAAGCTGCCGGACCGACCCATCGGCCGGCACTATCTCATGTTTGACAATTCGTCACACGTTCCCGCCGGCGCGCGTCCACGGCTCACCGCGCCCGCAGATCATCGCCGTCACCACGCGATCAGCACCGCGCCCGCCGCCACCAACGCCGCCCCGGCCAGCTCGCTGCGCCCCGGCTGCTCGCCGATCCACCACGCCATCCCCGCCGCGAACAGCACCGACGTGTTACGCAGCGTCAGCACGAACGCCGATCCGCCGTTCGCCAGCGCCTCCATCAAGATCAGAAACGACCCGCTGCACACCACCCCCATCACCAGCAGCCGCTTCCATCGCCTGCGCACCAGCGGCCGCAGCGCCGCGCGCCCCCCACCGCGCAGCCGCACCAGGCTGAGCGTCGCCGACATCCCCAGCGACTGCGCGAAGCACGCCGACGGATTCGTCCCCTCCCGCAGCGCAGCCTTGTACGTCAGTTGATACGCGGCGAGCGACATCACGCACTCCGCGGCCCACGCCACCGCCCCACGCACAGCCCCGCTCCCTGCCATCGCCGGCAGCGTCGCCACCTCCCCGAACAGCGCGATCGACAGCGGCCACACCGCCAGCACCGCCCCGCCGCGCGACACCGTGTACACCACCCCCAGCTTCCCCAGCTCCATCGCCCGCGCCAGCGTCACGAAGTACACCGCCTCGCACAGCCCCGCCAGCAGCGTGAACCCCACCCCTTCCACCGACGCAAACGGCACCTCCCCCGCCCCCCAGCGCACCCCCGCGACCCCGGCCGCAAACACCGTCGCCACCATCACCGCCACCACCAGCGACCTGTCCTTGCTCTCCTCCAGCCGCAGCAGCGCATTCCACAGCGCGTGGAGAAACGCCGACAGCAGCACGAGCGCAACGATCACGACAGCCGCCGATCATACGCGCTCGGCCGTTGCCACGGCTTGCCAGCCCCCTTCGATCCGACTTCACTCCCCTACATGTCATGCCAGTGAGCCGCTTCGTTCGGGATGCTGGCATGCGATAGCATTGGAGCCGCCGTGAGCCTGGTGCTCGTTTGTGTGCTCAAGAACTTACCGGATGGACGCCTATGAAGTCTTCGAAGCTCGGTCTGGTCGCGTTTACAACTAGCGATGTGCCCGGCGGCAATGTCTACTGTCTCGCAACAGTGGGGTTCGGTTTGTTGCTTCTTGTCGCCGCTTGTGGCTTCCCACGTCCCGCAGATGTGGGGAACGATGCCTCTGCCGATTCACTGCCTGGCAGCTCCATTGTGCATGTCTCTCCATCCGGCAACGATGCGAGCGACGGCCGCATTGGGCCAGTAAGAACACTTAAGAGGGCGATCGCGATCGCTGGAACGAATACCGATGTGAGGACAATCACAATGGACGTAGGACGTTACATGCCACAGACGGGCGAGACGTTTCCGTACGTCGTTCCAAACAACGTAACTATCATAGGCCAATCGACTGGTGGCACCATTCTTGCCGGCACGAGAGCCGAAGATGCCCTCACTATCGATAGTGCTTCACTTCGCGAACTCGAATTCGAAGACTTCATGGTCGCACTATCTGTCGCCGGTCAGGCAGATCTACAGAATATTCATATTCGGACCAGCAAACTTGCAGTACGCCAAGCAACTTCATCGAAGATAACGGCAAATAATCTCGAGATCATTGGGGCTGTCGATGTATGCGGTTCAGGACTGGAACTCAACGGATCTGCCGATCTCATCGTCAGCACATTGATTAGCAGAAATCTCATTACAACGATTAATGCCAAAGATATTAGCACACTCGATGTTACCAATGCAGATATTACTGCAGATCCTAGATGTGCTGGATTGGCACTTTCAGTGAAGACCAGCAAGATGTTTATGCTAAAGAATAGCAGTATTGTGGGAACTTATGGCGCCATTCAAATCTCCGGGACTGCGAGCTCGCCCGCACAAGCCATGATAATCGATACGACAGTTAGCAATAGTGGAATAGCCTCAACGGTAGACAGTGGCCCAGCAATACTCACAATCATTGGAGGGAAGATCTTCAATAACATGTCAGCTTCCCAGTTTAGAGATGGCAAGGTAACCTTAAAGAATGTAAGAATTGAAGCCAATGGGGGGAATGGCAGCAGTGCAATATATGTATCAGGATCCAGTGCGCAGTCCCTGGCTAGTTTGGTGATGCGCGGCTGCACTGTAGTCAACAATCGATATGGTATCGCAATGTTTGACTATTCGGCTGCAGATCTCGGCACTGATGCCGATCCTGGGAACAACGTGTTTCAAGACAACCAATTGGCTGGAGTTACGTTAGGCGGGATCGCTGGTCCGCAACTGGTAAACGCTGTTGGCAATACTTGGAACCCAATGACCCAGGGTTCTGACGCACTAGGGAAATACCCTGTCCCGGGGACGGTCGCAGGCCCCATCCAGCAGGCCACTGGTAACAACTATGACATGTGGGCCGGCTTGAGCCTGCGCCGGTAGAACCATGCAGAGCCATCACCTCGTTGGCGGGTCTGGAACGCCCTCGGATCACGCCCACCGACGGCGGGGATCCGAAGTTGCCCTCGCCCGACAGAGCGCCCATCCATCCGTCGAGCCCAACGACGCCCCGACGGGTGTGACCGACGCGGAAACAGCCAACCTATTCTGCTCCGGCGGCGATCCCAGACCCCCGGCGGCCGGCGGGTCGGTCGTCTGCAACTCGCCGCGCATCCATCGGTTGCCGGGATCTGCCCCCGCGGTTCGAGCACCGCATTTGTTACAGCAGCCCCGGCTTCAGCTCGTCAATCCAGGATCAGCACGGCGATCCCGGTCTCATCTCTTACTGGAAGCACGGGCCCACGGTTGCCATCGGGAAGTTTGTGGAGTCCAGTGTGTGTCCACAGTGTGCATTGGCTCCGGCAAACGCGGTCTGCGCAGCCGCATTGGTCAAGTGGTAAATACGACAGGCGAAGGTGTTGCCCGTCGTGACGGTGGGGCTGGCTTCCGGGGTCTTGGTGAAGGCGGCGCACGCCGTGGTGCAGGCAGCGAGGGTCGGGTAACGGTTGGTGATGACCATGCCGCCGACCGTGACTGTACTCGCATCGGTGCCGCAGACCTTTGTCTGGATTGCGCAGAAGTCGTCGCATGGCGACGTGCCGCAGACCGCCGTGGCGCCGGCGATCGGGCCGCCGACGGGGCCCGCATGCGGACAGTGGGTAGCGGCCGACATGCCCCGCACCTCGATGTTCTGGAGGTGGTAGTTGCGGCATCCGAGCGTGTTGCCCGAGGTGTCAGCCGCTGCGCCGGGAGGAAAGGCCGCGCAGGTACCCATGCAGTTAGCCATGCTGATCTGGGCATTGGCAGCCGTGCAGTCGGTTGCGAGATGCGCGCAATAGGTGGTGCAGTCAAGCGCCAACAGTCCCGGGGCGTCGATCGCGGCGTCGATCATCGGCGTCACCGGGGCGTCGGGGGTCGCCTTCTTGTCGTCTCCACCGCAGGCAACTAGGGCAAGCAAGAGTAGTAGGGTTCTTCGCATGGCCGGCATCCTCGAAGAGGTGGATGCGGTTCGCAACTATCCTCTGCCCTGAAATTGGGCCGAAGCTGCTAACTCGAGTTGTCCAGCCCACAGAAGGTGGTGAAGGCACCGTGTAGGCTGATGAGGGCGCGCGGACCGTGCGAGGGGATCGTCGGCTTGGATGTCAGCATGTTGGAGCGTCTTGCGCGCTGCATCGCAGCGCCGATGGGGCGGCGTGCCCCGGGTAGCGTGCGGGCTGGACGCGCGGCAATGCTGCGTTCGATTTTGTAATTCGAGATGCCAAAAAAAGCAGCGCCGATCTCGGGGGTGAGGGCGTGCTCTGGTCGAGCGGCAGCCGTCGAGATGCGTTCGGACAGCCTTGGCCTGGTCCGGGCTCACCATGCTGTTAGTGTCGCGGAATGACGAGACCGCTGCTGCCAGAGGACCGCGTCGACCCTGCGATCCGCGACGCCATCGCTTCGAACCATCGCGACATCATTGACGAGGTCGAGCGCACCGTGGCTGCGCATGACGTTGTGGTCGTTGGGATGAAGCAGAACCCGTTCCCGAAGCGGGCGAGGAAGGCGCTCACGGCCGCGGGAATTCCGTTCCATTACCTGGAGTACGGCAGCTACTTCAACACGTGGCGCCGCCGGACGGCGCTGAAGATCTGGAGTGGCTGGCCCACGTTTCCGATGATCTTCGTGAAGGGCGTGCTGATCGGCGGCGCCGAGGATGTGCAGAAGCTGATCGACTCGGGCGAGCTGGCGCGGCGCCTGGCGATGGGGGGATCGTCGGCGAAGGAGACCGGCGCGAAGTGACTAAAGTGCGGCCCGGCTGGTCGGTAGCCGTTGTCACGACTTTTCGGATCGCGCTCGACAGAAAGGGGCCGTCATGACGCCTCGGGTCGCGGTGGTCGCGGCGGTTGAGCGGCCCGTCGTGACGCTGGGGTCGGATCGAGCGCAGGGTGACGGAGCTGATCGCGGCGGCTGAGCGCTTCATCGTGGCGTTGCCGATCGGACGGCAGCGTCGTGTGACGTCGATGGTCGGGCGGCTCAACGCTGATTACGGCATCCGGCCCGAGGCGCTTCCGCCTTCATCGTGAGGTCGCTGGTCAAGTCGTCGCCCACGACTCGCCGCAGTCGACTTCATGCCGGAGCGGTACGGCCTGAAGGTTTTTGCGAGATTTCGACCTGACCCGTCAATTCGACGTGGACGGCGGCGCGGTCGTAGACGCCGACCGTAGGATGGCGGGCAATGGGAGCGAGAAGCATCCGGTGGTGAACCGCCATGCAGACAGGGCGACAGGATCCCGCGAGCCTCGAGCCGGGACGGGTTCGCATCAGCCGGCTCCGGGCAAGCAGACCTTGGTCGAGCAGGTGTTCGCTCCCGTGGTGCAGCTGCGTGCAACCGACACGCACGACGGGGGCGGCGAGGCCGCCGTGTACGCCGCCGCCTCTCGGAGCGCGGTCACCCATGCGATGGCATCACAGGGTGTGGCGACGCCGGCTTCGCCCTTGCCGTTCGCGGATACGATCCAGCGCGCGTTCGGTCGCCACGATGTCTCGCCGATCCAGGCGCACACGGGGCCCGAGGCGGCCGCGTCCGCGCGCGCGATGGGAGCGGCGGCGTACGCGACCGGCGATCACGTCGTCCTGGGTCGTGGTGCGGATCTGCACACGGTCGCGCACGAGGCCGCGCATGTCGTCCAGCAGCGCGGTGGCGTGCAGCTGAAGGGGGGCTTCGGGGCGACGGGCGATGCCTACGAGCGTCATGCCGATGCGGTCGCGGACCGGGTGGTCGCCGGGCAGTCGGCCGAGGATCTCCTGGACCGGACCGCGATGAGCGGCACGCGGGGAGCCACGCCCGCGGTCCAGCGCAAGGAGAGCCAGGACGACGCCCAGATCCTCGAGCATCAGGCCACGGTCAAGAGGGGCCTGCTGTCGCAAGCGTCGTTCGACGCCGGTCTGGCGCTGTCCCAGGCGATGACGCAGCTCCAGCCCGCGGTGGCTGCCAGGGGCAGCGCCGATCCGGCTATCCAGGCGCGGGCCGCGGTGGCAGCACATCAGCTGTTTGTCGCGCTGCAAAGAGAGACGGCTGGCGACGAGAACTTCCACCGCGTTCCGTCGATGGTGGAGAGCAGCGGCGACACCTCGCAGAATCCGTACACCGAGGAAGTGCGGGTCACGACGCCGTTCCTGTTCTGGTCGAAGACGAATGACCTCGGGAGCTGGCTCGAGGAGCTCCCCGGATGGATCCTCCAGCACAGATGGGAAGACGCATTCCGCGGCTATCGCCGGATGCTCGACGGCCTCGACCTGTGGGTGTCCGATCAGCTTCGCAAGAAGGGCAAGGGCACGGCAGAGGAGGCGCTCGGCAATGCGCAGCAGCACCACGCTCAGCTTCGCACCGGTCTCGAGCAGATCGCGGACAAGCACGCGACGCGGCTGCCTGCGCTGTTCCATCCTGACCCGAAGACGGTCGAGAAGGAGAAGGCCGCCGGCCGGCCCGCCGCCGACACGATCCCGATGAATGTCTACTTCTGGCGGGACGCGGCGGACGGCAAGTTTCACATCTACGACCTGACCACGCCGAGCCGGCCGCACGAGCAGGCGGTCGATGGCCCGCCGACGGCGGCGATGCTGAACACGTTCTTCGAAGAGGTCGCGCGCTACCCCGAGGGCGAGGTGCGCTACACGCTGCCGGGCGGCGCCGCTGGCGTCGCGGCGACGACCGGCAAGACGAAGTGGTACGAGTGGGTCGGCTACGCGGGCCTGGCGATCGCCGCGGTCGGACTGGCGCTCGTCACCGCGGGCGCCAGCCTTCCCGCGACGGTGTGCTTCGCGGCGGGCGCGGTGGCTGGCGGGGTCTCGGCCGGCGGTCACCTCGCGGAAACGGCGCGGCTCGGTACGGCGACGACGGCGACGGTCGTGCTCGACGTGGCGCAGATCGTCGCCTCGTTCGCCAGCGTCGGTGCGATGAGCATGACGATCAGGGCGGGCAGCGCGGCGGCAGCGCTCGCTGGAACACGCTGGTTCGTGCCGCTGGTCGGTACGGCCGCAGGCGCGGATGTCGTGCAGCTGGTGGCGCTCACGGACATCACGTTCACCGAGCTAAACAAGATCCAGAGCGGGGCGGGGTCGGCCGAGGACAAGCAGCGCGCGATGGCGGTGTTGATCACGCAGCTCGTCGTGACGGGCGGGCTGACCGCGCTCTCGGTGCAGGGCGCCCGGAGCGTGCGTGCGCTCGGCGGCAAGGCGCTGGAGATCGTCGATCAGAACGGCGTGAAGGTGCTGCGGGTCGTGGGGGAGAGTGCGGCGGAGCCGGCTTCCCATCCTGGGAACTCGGCAAAGACCTCCGAGCACAGCACAGCGACCGGTCAGCAGAGCACTGCCCACGACGTGAGCGCGGAGGCCGGGTCCAAGGTGCCCACCCAGGGCGGCACCGAGGGTGGCAGCGCGACCCATCGATCAGCCAGCGCGGGTGATCCGGAACGCTGGCTCGCGGCTCTCGAAAGCAGCCTCGGCCCTGAAGAGAAGACGAAGCTGGCCAAGATGAAGACCGGAAAGACGGCGCAGCAGACGCACGACATGTTCGGCGGGGATCCGGATCGCGCGCGTGAGCGCATACGCGCCGCAGTCCGCCTTGACCAGGAACGTGCAGTGGTTGCTGAGCAGTCGAAGGAGCGGGTGGCGGACCTTCGAAAGCAGATCGCGGATCGCGGCCTGATGAACGATCCGGCGGTTCGTGACATCGTCACCGGTAAGGCAGCGAAGAATCCAAACGCACGACTTGCAATGCTGCGCGACAAGCTGGTCGCGAAGATCTTGCGGGCCGAGACCGAGCATGCTCATCCTGGTGCCGAAGTGCTTGATGCCGTCAAGGTCTACGAAAAGCTACCCGAAGCGAGTGTCGACGAGTGGAAGGCCAATAATCCGGGTAAGTCACCCGATGGGCTCATACGTCGCGAGGGCCAGCTTTACATGCAACGCGGTGAGATCGACGTGATGGTGATCGAGCCGCAGCAGAGTGGAAGGGCCAAGGTGATCGCGCGTGAGGAGGTCAAGACCGGCGGTCGAGACACCAATGCCGACGCGCGCGGGCAGCTCGACGAGCAGACCGGTCTCTTGCGCGACGCCGCCACTGGCAAGAAGACGATCCGGATCGAGATCAGCGGTCGCGACATCACGGCGGAGATCGATCTCGCGAGCGATGCTGCTGCTAGCAAGGCCACGCGCGGACCGGCAGGCAAAGGCTTCGACAAGTCCCTAGGTGTCTCCGCCAGCGACCTGGAGGCTCTGTGCAAGGATCTGCTCGAAAGGGGCGTAGCCCCTGGGAAGGGGGCACCATGACGCTGTATGCAATCCGGCCGGCGCCAGGGACCGACTCCCTCGATGATGACGCTGAAATCGTCGCCGAGTCCCGGTATGGTTGGCAGTTTCTCGAGCAAGCGGTCACGCTGTGGCGACTAGTAGACAACAGCCGTGCCGACGAGATCGAGGCGATCATCGACCGTGCCTCGCTCTCCGCTGGTGATGGAGAGCTTCGCTTCCATGGTCCAGATCTCCGCGAGCTGGTACGCTTGCTTACCGGCGTCGACGATGCCATCGTCGACGCCGAGATCGTCGACCAGCACTGGCGGGTTCCTGCCGCGCGGCTGCAGGAGTTAGGCAGGCGGGTGCCGGCCATGGATCTCACGACAGAGCGTTCGCTCGAGGACAAGACTCATGCGCTCGCTGAAGTCATGATCAACGCCGTCTCGATACGGAATTTCCTATCGAACGCTGTGGGTGCTGATTGTGTCGTGGTGCTCGGGTAGAGAATGACAGTGGTTTCCATCGTCGTTGCGCAATGACAATGATGCCGTCAGACAGCGGATGCCTCATCGTCGCTGAGTATCAATCGAGATGATGCCCATCCCCGGCGGCGCGAGTCGCAACTAACGCGGCTGTAATGCAGAGCTGTCGTGATGCTCGGGGTAATGATACTTACGAATTGTAGATTCGATACGGCGCTTCCTGTCGAGCGCTGTCGCCGCGGCTGCGCGGTGGTCGGATAGCGCCGCGATGCAGCGCGGCCGCGTGCCTCGCGAGCGGGTGCGTCACACGCCGTGGAGCATGAGGTCGCCGAGGGCGCGGCTGAAGGCGGCTGGGTCGGGGAGCTGGCCGGAGTCGGCGAGGTGGGCCTGGCCGAGGAGGATCTGGGCGTAGAGGGCGAGGCGGGGGTCGGCCTTGCTGGCTGCGAACAGGGCGTGGAGCTTGGGGAGCAGGTCGTGGGTCGGGTTGAGCTCGAGGATCGGCTTGATCTTGGGCGGCTTCTGGCCGAGCTGCTCGAGCATCTTCTGCATGCGGGGGCTGAGGTCGTGCTCGTCGCTGACGAGGCAGACGGAGGAGGAGGTGAGGCGGCTGGAGAGGCGGACCTCCTTGATCTCGTCCTGGAGCTGGACGCGGAAGAAGGCGAGCAGGTCGTGGTACTCCTTCTGCTTGTCCTCGAGCGCCTCGGCGGCCTTCTTGCGGTCGTCGTCGGAGCCGAGCTTGACCTCGCCGCGGCCGATCGAGGTGAGCTGCTTGTCCTTGAACGTGGGGGCTCGCTCGAGCCAGAGCTCGTCGATCGGGTCGGTGAACAGGAGGACCTCGTAGCCCTTGGCGGTGAAGCCTTCGAGCAGGGGCGACCTGGCGATGGCGTCGCGCGACGGGCCGGTCAGGAAGTAGATCGCGTCCTGGCCGTCCTTCATCCGACCGACGTAGTCGTCGAGCGAGGCGAGCTTGCCGGGGTCGTGGGTCGAGGCCGCGATGACGAGGTCGAGGAGCTTGTCCTTGTCCTTGTCCTGGGCGTCGAACGACAGCAGGCCCTCCTTGAGGACGGGGCCGAACGCGGCCCAGAAGGCGAGGTAGTCGTCGGGCTTGTCGCGCTTTGCGTCCTCGAGGGTGGCCAGGACCTTCTTGATCAGCTGCTTGCGGATGACCTGGATCTGGCGGTCCTTCTGGAGGATCTCGCGCGAGACGTTGAGCGAGAGGTCGTGGGCGTCGACCACGCCCTTGATGAAGCGGAGGTGGGGCGGCATCAGCTCCTTGCACTCGTCCATCACGAAGACGCGCTTGACGTAGAGCTGCAGGCCGCGCTTCATCTCGGCGCTGTAGAGGTCGAACGGCGCCTTGCCGGGGATGTAGAGCAGCGCGTAGGCCTCGAGGGTGCCCTCGATCTTGACGGGGATGGTGCGGAGGGGGTCGGTCCAGTCGTGGGCGATGTGGCGGTAGAACTCCTTGTACTCGGTGTCGGAGACCTCGCCCTTGGGGCGGTCCCAGATCGCCTTCATCGAGTTGAGGGTCTCGTCCTCGAGGACCTTGGGGTCGGACGGCTTGTCGCCGTCGCGCCAGCGCTGCATCCGGATCGGGTAGGTGACGAAGTCGGAGTAGCGCTTGACGACGTCCTTGAGGACGTGGTCGTCGGTGTAGTCGCGCAGGCCGTGCTCGGGGTCGGCGGGCTTGAGGTGGAGGGTGACGGTGGTGCCGGCGCGGTCGCGCTCGGCGTCGCCGATGGTGTAGGCGCCGTCGCCGCCGGACTCCCAGTGGGTGGCGTCGGGCTGGCCGGCGCGCCG
>VBLP01000557.1 GCA_005887925.1 Deltaproteobacteria bacterium
CGATCGCGCGGTCGAGCTCATGCGGGCGGCGGTTGCGCGGACCAACCGGCCCGAGGTCCTCGGCGGGCTGGGCGGGTTCGGAGCGGCGATCACGATTCCGGCCGGCTATCGCGAGCCCGTCCTCGTCGCGTCGACCGATGGCGTCGGGACGAAGACTGCCATCGCGGCCGCGCTCGGCCGGTACGACACGATCGGGCGCGACCTCGTCGCGATGTGCGCCGACGACGTCGTGTGCAGTGGCGCCGCGCCGCTCTTCTTCCTCGACTATGTCGCCGTCGGCCACCTCGACCCGGAACAGGTCGCGGATCTCGTCGGCGGCGTGGCGGCCGGCTGCGTCGACGCCGGTTGTGCGCTCGTCGGCGGCGAGACCGCGGAGCACCCGGGCCTGATGGAACCCGGCGAGTTCGACCTCGCCGGGTTCTGCGTCGGCGTCGTTGAGCGCGACGCCTGGCTCGACGGCAGCGCCGTCCGGGCCGGCGACGCGATCATCGGCCTGGCGTCGAGCGGGCTCCACGCGAACGGCTACTCGCTCGTCCGGGCAGAGGTCGCGAAATGGGACCTCGACCTGGGACGGCCCTACCAGGAGCAGCTGATCCTGACGCTCGGCCGCGAAGCGGCGGCCGATGCCATCGGCGCGGAACCCGAACATGCGCTCGCAACACTCGGCCATCTCCTCCTCACCCCGACCGCGATCTACGCGGGGGCGCTGCTCCGCGTCCGCGCGGAGCTCCAGCGCACAGGCACCGACCTCCGCGGACTTGCCCACATCACCGGCGGCGGGCTCGCGGGCAACGTCCAACGCGCCCTTCCGGCCGGGCTGGCCGCTCGCCTCGACCCAGCCGCCTGGCGCATGCCGTCGATCGTGCGGTTGATGGGCGCCCTCGGCGGCCTCGACGACGTCGAGCTCCGGGCGACGTTCAACGCCGGCCTCGGGATGGTCGCCGTCGTCGCGCCCGCCGCGGTTCCGGCCTGTCTCGCGGCACTTGCCCGGGAAGGCATCGTCGCCCGGCTGGTGGGCGAGGTCGTCCCCGACGATGGCGGTCCCCGCTACATCGAGGGGCCGCTGCTCCGATGACCGGCCGAATTGCCGTCGCGGTCTCGGGCGCAGGGTCGAACCTGCGCGCGCTCCATGCCGCGGCTGCGCGCGGCGAGGTCGGCGGTGAGATCGTGCTCGTCCTCGCCGATCGGGCCTGTCCCGCCCTGGACTGGGCGACCGAGCAGGGAATCGACACGTCCCTGGTCCCCGACGGCGCCGACGACGCGGTCGCCGCGGCGCTCGAGGGCGCCCGCCCCGACGTCGTCGTCCTCGCCGGCTACATGCGGATCATCGGTCCGCGAACCCTCGCGGCGAACGCCGGGCGGATCGTGAACACCCACCCGAGCCTCCTCCCTGCCTTTCCCGGTGCGCATGCCGTGCGCGATGCCATCGATCACGGGGCGAAAGTCACCGGAGCCACAGTCCATCTCGTCGACGAGGAGCTCGACGGCGGCCCGATCGTCCTCCAGGAGGCGGTGGCAATCCACGACGCTGACGACGAGGCCGCACTCCACGATCGGATCCGGGCGGTCGAGCACCGCGTTTTGCCGAGGGCCGTCGCGCTCGTCCTGGCGGCGGCGGTCAATCCGCCCCCAGCGGGTG
This sequence comes from Deltaproteobacteria bacterium, assembly GCA_005887925.1. Taxonomy (GTDB): domain Bacteria; phylum Myxococcota_A; class Polyangia; order Haliangiales; family Haliangiaceae; genus JABFXX01. The sequence goes on from VBLP01000557.1 coordinate 1,640, forward strand.
GCCGGACGACGACGCTCGACATCGATCGCGCGGAAGCGGCCCTTCCCACGCCGCGCCGCGCGCTGCTTTCGGTGTCGGACAAGACCGGGCTGGCGACCTTCGCGCGCGGTCTCGTCGAGCTCGGGTTCGAACTGGTGTCGACTGGTGGCACGGCGCGCACGCTGCGCGACGAGGGCCTGCCCGTCACCGATGTCGCGGCCGTGACTGGGGCGCCGGAGATGCTCGATGGTCGGGTGAAGACGCTCCACCCGCGGATCCACGCTGGAATCCTCGCCGACCGCCGCCTCGTCGATCATCGCCGCCAGCTCATCGCCGCGGGCATCGCCCCGTTCGAGCTCGTCGTCGTGAACCTCTATCCGTTTGCCGCCGCCGCGGACCGGCCCGGGATCACCTTTGACGAGCTCGTCGAGGAGATCGACATCGGCGGCCCGTCGATGGTCCGCGCCGCGGCTAAGAATCATGCGAGCGTCGCGATCGTGACGTCGCCCGGCCGCTACGACGCGGTGCTTGGGGCGATCCGCGACCTGGGCGCAGTGCCGCCGGGGCTGCGATCGACCCTCGCGATCGAGGCGTTCCGCCACACGGCGGGATATGACGCGCGGATCGCGGCCGAGCTGCCTGGCCGGATGGCGTCCGCGGGCGTGGACCTGCCCGACGAGCCCGGCATGCCCGGCGCGTCCGACCCGTACCCGCCGACGCTGACGATCGGGCTGGAGAAGCTCGAGACGATGCGTTACGGCGAGAATCCGCACCAATCGGCCGCTCGCTACCGGCGGCCGGGTCATGAGGGACCGGCCGCGGGGCCGTTCGCCGGCGCCGACGCTCCACTCCAGGGCAAGCCACTCAGCTACAACAACGTTCTCGACGCATCGGCGGCCGCGGCCCTTGCGCGGGTCCTGCGCGGGCCGGCGTGCGTGATCGTCAAGCACACCAACCCGTGCGGTGCGGCGGAGCGGGCGACCCTACGCGAGGCTTGGGACGCCGCCCTTGCCGGCGATCCGGTGTCGGCGTTCGGCGGCGTCGTGGCGCTGACGCGAACGGTCGACCGGACAACCGCCGACGGGCTGGCGAGCCTGTTTCTCGAGGTCGTCGTCGCGCCGGGCTTCGACGACGAGGCCCGAAGGGTGCTGGCGTCCAAGACCAACCTCCGCCTGATCGTCGATCCGACGCTCGGCAGGGACGGCGGGCCCGTTGCGGCATCCGACCCCCTCGGCGCGATCCGGACGGCGGGCGGTGCCTATCTCGTCAGCACGCCGGACACCTCGCCCGACGACCCCGCCGGCTGGCGGGTGGCGACCCGCCGCGCCCCCACGGACGTGGAGCAGCGCGACTTGGAGCTCGCCTGGCGGTTGGTTCGCGGCGTGACGTCGAACGCGATCGTGCTCGTACGTGACGGCCGCCTCGTTGGGGTCGGATCCGGACAGACCTCCCGTGTCGATGCCGCGCGACAGGCGGTCGAGAAGGCGAGCGCGATCTCCGGCGCCGAAGTCCTCGTGGGTGCATCCTCCGCCTCGGACGCGTTCTACCCATTCGCGGACGCGGTCGAGGTCTGCCTGGAGGCGGGTGTCACGGCGTTCATCCAACCCGGCGGGTCCATGCGCGACGCCGAGGTGATCGCGGCTGCCGACCCATTGCTGCACCGATCGGCGGGCTCTTGACCGACCCGGCATGATGTTCGACGCCGGGGGTCCGGCATCATCGTGGGCGGGGCGGCGACCGGGGGAAGCTGTCCCGCCCGCCTCGTTCCGGCCGGGCGTTCGCAGCCGCTTGTGGTGTGCCGCGGCACCGCGATTCGCGCGGAGGGCTGGTCGCCCGCCCGGCTTGTCGTCATGCTGTCGCTTGCCGGCTATCCGGTAGGGCTTATGGGCGGAGTGGTGTTCCGGGGGACGCCGCTCCGCCTTCCTCGTCTTCGGGACCAGAGCGGGCGGGCTCGCCGGCACGCCCACCGACCGACATCGCCCGCTTTGCCCTGTACCATCGCCAGCGATGCCCGACGATCCTCCCCGCCGGTTCTACCTGACGACCGCCATCGCCTACGCCAATAGCCAGCCCGGCATCCACACTCTGTACGAGGTGATCGGCGCCGACGCCATCGCCCGCTGGCACCGGATGCTCGGTGACGACACACGGTTCCTGACCGGAACGGACGAGCACTCGGTCAACATCGCGATGCGCGCGGCCGAGGAGGGGATTGACCCGCGGACGTTCGTCGATGAGAAGGTCGAGCTCTTCAAGATCGCCGAGGCAGCGCTGGGGATCAGCCCGGACCGGTTCATCCGCACGACCGACCCGGATCACGTGCGCGCGGCGCAGGAGCTCGTCCGCCGCGCGCATGCCAACGGCGACATCTATCTCGGAACGTACGAGGGCTGGTACTGCCCCAGCGAGGGCTTCCGGAGCGCCAGCGAGGTCCAGGAGACCGCCCGCGGCACGATCTGCCCGAACCACCCCGACGTGCCCCTTCAGTGGCTGACGGAGCAGAACTGGTTCTTCCGCCTGTCGGCCTACCAGGCGCGGCTCGAGCGCCATTTCATCGACAACCCGCAGTTCGTCCAGCCGGACTACCGGCGCAACGAGATGCTCGGGTTCATCCGCCAGGGGCTCGAGGACTTCTCGATCAGCCGGGCCGGCTCGGGCTGGGGGATTCCGTTCCCGATCGCCGAGAACGGCGAGACGGCGCAACGCGAGGACGGCTCGTGGGACCCGGAGGCGGGCACGATCTACGTCTGGTACGACGCGCTGATCAACTACGTCACCGGCGCAGGCTTTCCGGACGATCCCGACGCCTTCGCCCGCTACTGGCCGGCCGATCTCCACGTCATCGGCAAGGACATCCTCCGCTTCCACACGATCTTCTGGCCGGCGATGCTGTGGAGCGCGGGCCTCGAGGTGCCCCGCAAGGTCTGGGCTCACGGCTTCCTTCTCGCGGCTGGCGGCGAGCGGATGAGCAAGAGCCGCGGCAACTTTCTCGACCCCTCCGACTTCGTGGCGGCGTTCGGCAGCGATGGCGCCCGCTACGTCGCGCTGCGCGAGGTCCCTTTCGACAAGGACGCCGAGGTGAGCTGGGACGGGTTCGTCCGGCGCTACAACGCGGATCTCGCGAACGACCTCGGGAACCTCATCAACCGGACAGTCTCGATGGCGAATCGCTATCTCGGCGGGGAACGCCCCGATCCGACCCAGGGCGGGCTCATGGCGGCTCGGGATCAGCACATTCCGGCCGTCCGCACGTCGATTGATGACTGCCTCCTTCACGAAGCGCTCGCCCAGATCTGGGAGCTCGTGGGAGCAGCCAATCGGGAGGTCGACCGGGAGAAGCCCTGGGAGCTCAACAAGCTGGCCCAGGGCGGCGACGACGACGCGGCGAACCGGCTGCGCGGCGTGCTCGGGGATCTGATCGAGACATGCCGCGTGATCGGGCTCGCGGTTGCCCCGTTCCTGCCAGCGACGGCGCCGCGAATCCTCGCCCAGCTCGGCTACGCCTGGCCGTTTGGGCCGGACGGCAACGACGGCCCGCCGCTGCTCGACGAGCTCCGCTGGGCGGCCCACGCCGGTGAAGCCGGAACGTTAACGAACGCGGAACCGCTCTTCCCACGCCTCGAGACCGAAACCGAGGCATCCTGACCGCACCCCAACACCACCCGCAGGAGGAGCGAACGATGGCCCACGGC
>VBLP01000128.1 GCA_005887925.1 Deltaproteobacteria bacterium
GAGCTCGCCACCGGCGCGCCACCCCACGGCCACGCCGATCGCGCCGCGCTCGAGGCCGCCGTGCTCGGTGGGCCGGCGCCCCGCCCGGTCGCCGAGCTCGCCCCGGCGCTCGATCCCGAGCTCGCCGCGATCGTCACCGCGTGTCTGGCGCGCGATCCGGCGGCGCGCCCGGAGTCGGCCGACGAGATCGCGCACCGCATCGAGCGCATCGTGCTCGGCGCGCCGCCGGTCCCCGACGGCAACCCGTATCCCGGCCTCGCGCCGTTCGGCGATCGCCACGGCGCGGTGTTCTTCGGCCGCGGCACCGATATCAGCGCGGTGGTCGACCGCCTGCGCAGCGCGCCACTCGTGGTCGTCACCGGCGACTCCGGCGTCGGCAAGTCGTCGCTGTGCCGGGCCGGTGTCTTGCCCGCGCTGACCGCCGGCGGCCTCGGCGACCGGCGGACCTGGCGGAGCCAGGCGATCCTCGTCGGCCGCCGCGCCGCGGCCGCGCTGCGCGACGCGCTCGGCCTCGCCGATGGCGCCGGCGAGCTCGGGTTCGACGACGTGGTGCGGGCCGCGCGCGCCACCGCCGAGTCCGGGCTGGTGATCCTGCTCGATCAGCTCGAGGAGCTGGTCACGCTCAACGATCCCGAGGAGGCGGCGCGGGCCGCCGCGATCATCGCGAGCCTGGCGCGCGACGTTCCCGGCGTGAAGCTCCTGGTCGCGGTGCGCGGTGACTTCCTGACCCGGGTGGCCGCGCTGCCCGCGCTCGGCGCGCTCATGACGCGCAGCCTGCACCTCCTGCGGGGCCTCAGCCCCGCGGACGCGCGCGACGCCGTGGTCGGCCCGGCGCGGGCCAAGGGCGTGCGGTTCGAGACCGAGGCGCTGGTCGAGACCCTGGCGTCGTCGATCGCCGAGCAGCCGGGCGCGCTGCCGCTGCTGTCGTTCGCGCTCGCCGAGCTGTGGCAGCGCCGCGACGTCGAGCGCGCCGTGATCCCGGCCGCAGCGCTCGACGCGATCGGCGGTGTCGCCGGCGGCCTGGCCCGCCATGCCGACGCCGTGATCGGCGCGCTCACCGCCGACCAGCGCGCCTGGGCCCGGCGGATCGCGCTGCGCCTGGTCACCCGCGACGACACCCGCGCCGAGCGCGACCGCGGCGAGCTGTGCCCCGGCGAGGATCCCGCCGCCGCCGCCGCGCTCGAGGCGATGGTCCGCGGCCGCCTCGTCGTGGCGCGCCACACCGCGGCCGGCGCGCCGGTCTACGAGCTCGCGCACGACTCGCTGATCACCGCGTGGGCGACGCTGCAGGCCTGGCGCGACGACGTCGCCGGGCAGCGCGGCCTGCGCACCCGGCTGGCCGCCGCGGCGGACGAGTGGCGCCGGATCGGGCGCCGCCGCGACGCGCTGTGGAGCCGCGCCCAGCTCGCGGAGGCCGAGCGGCTCGACGAGCTGTCCGATGGCGACCGCGCGTTCCTGGCCGCCAGCCGCGCCGCGGTCCGCCGCCGGCGGCTCGGCATGGCCGCCCTCGGCGCGAGCCTGCCCGCCGTCGCGATCGCGACCGGGCTGGTGCTCCAGGCCCGCGACCGCGCGGCCCGCGACCGCGAGATCGCGGCCCGCGTGCTCGGCGCCGAGCGCTCGCTCCACGCGGGCCGGAGTGCGCTCGCCGCGGCCGAGCGCTCCCGCAGCGAGGCGTTCGAGCGCTTCGAGCACCACGACGAAGACCGCGCGGAGGCGCTGTGGATCACCGCGCAGGGCAAGCTCGGGGCAGCGCGCACCGCGTACGCCGCCGCGACGCGCGATGGCCTGGCGGCGCTGTTGATCGACAGCGCGCGCGCCGACGTCCGGGCGTGGATGGCCGGCACCCTGTTCGACGAGGCGGTGCTCGCCGAGATCGCCGGCGACCGCGATGCGACCCGCGCGCTGGTCGCCCAGCTCGACGCGCTCGACCCCCTGGGCGCGTTCGCGACCGCGTGGCGCAAGCCCGCGTCGCTGTCGATCGACGCACCCGGCGCCGCGCAGATCATCGTCCGTGCCTATGACGATCACGACGGCCGCCTCGACCTCGGCGACCCGATCTCCGACGTGAAGCAGCCCCGGCTCGACATCAGCCTGGCTCCGGGCTCGTACGCGGTCGAGCTCCGCGGCCGCGACGGCCTCGTGGTGCAGGACCCCGTGATGCTGTCGCGCGGCGAGGCCTTGCACCTCGCGGTCCCGCTGCCGCGCGCCGCCGACCTGCCGCCCGGCATGGTGTACGTCCCGCCGGGCCGCTTCCTGGCCGGCGACGCCAGCCGCAACGATGCGTACCGCCGCACGTTCCTGTCGGCCACGCCCCAGCACCCGGTCACGACCGGCGCCTACCTGATCGCGCTCCACGAGGTCACGTTCGGCGACTGGATGAGCTACCTGCGCGCCTTGTCCGCCCGCGAGCGCGAGCAGCGGCGGCCCAACGGCACGACGCCCAACGGCGCCACGCTGACCCTGCGCGGTGGACAGCCCGGCCAGCCGTTCGCGCTCACCATCCAGGTGACCGTCGCCGCGCTGGTCGCGCAGGAGCACGAGCCGCTGGTCTACCCCGATCGCGCCCGGCGCCAGGTGATCCGCTGGGAGAACGCGCCGGTCAGCGGGATCTCGCTCGAGGATGCCCGGGCGTACGCCGCCTGGCTCGACGCGACCCGCCGCGTCCCCGGCGCCCGGCTGTGCCGCGAGCACGAGTGGGAGCGCGCCGCGCGCGGCGCCGATGGCCGGACCTGGGCGTCCGGCGAGCACCTCGAGCCCGACGACGCGAACATCGACGTGACCTACGGCCGCAAGGACCGCGCGTGGGGCCCCGACGAGGTCGGCGCGCACCCGGCGTCGACCAGCCCGTTCGGCCTCGCCGACACCGTCGGCAACGCCTGGGAATGGGTCGAGCGCGAGGCCCAGGACGTCGCCGACACGGCGGTGCTGCGCGGAGGCGGCTGGTATCAGGGCGCCGCGTCGGCCGAGGCCGCCAACCGCGAGTTCAACTCCCCGATGTCGCGCCAGACCTGGTACGGGCTGCGGATCTGCGCCACGCCGCGGTAGCCGACGTGGACCGCGGCCCGGTCAGCGGGTCTCGGGCCGAAACACGTAGCCGATCACGCTCTCGAGCACGTACGGATCGCCCGGCGTCGCGGTCGTCGAGACGCGATCGCCGGTCGCCGTGTTCAGGTAGAGGTTGAGCGGCACCAGGTCGCCGCTCTGGGCCTTGAACGCATAGCCCTCGAACGGCACGATGCCGGGCACGAACCCCGGCGGCGGCTCGGCCGTGCGCGCGACCACCGCGTCGCCCGCCTTGCGAAACAGCGACAGCTCCCAGAAGTCGTCCGGGTTCAGGTCGCTGCGCAGCGCGCGCAGCACGATCCCGTCGTTGCGGACGTGCTCGCAGGTCCCCATGTTGGGGAACGGCTGGATCACGTCGGGCAGCTGGTAGAACCCGCGCACGGTGCTGACCAGGTCGGTGTCGCCGCACTTCCAGACGTGCAGCGCCAGGTCGGTGTAGCGCGACACGTTGAACAGCAGGGCGCCGGTCGGCTCGCTGCCCGGCGCCGGCCACTCGATGTCCTCGCAGAACCGGACGCCGGTGTCCTGCCGCGGATCGGGCAGGTCATCGTGGTCGCACAAAGGGCCGATCGGCAGCCCCTGCCAGCGCCGCCGGCTCAGGCACGACGCCGGGTGCGCCGCGTCGTTCCACGCCGCCTCGAAGAACATCCGGTCGGGGTCCGGCGGCCAGTTCTGCACGCCCTCGAAGTGGCGCGGCGGCGCCGGCCCGACCCCGATGACGTCGAAGATCTGGATCGGCGTGCCCTCGCGGGTGCGCGAGTGGCCGGCCGCGCAGTAGTCGCCGCGCGCCATCCGGGTGCACGCCTGGTGCGCCCGCCATCCCATCGCCGTCGCGTCGCTGCCGGCGAGGTAGCCCCACAGCGTGCACTTGTAGGCGACCGAGCCGGTGCACGCGAAGCTGATCCGGTCCGCCGCGTACTCGTGGAACCCGGACTTCTGCCACTTGCCGGCCAGCGGGACGGCCTCGCCGCCGCCGCACTGGTCGACCCAGCCCGCGGGCGTCCTGAGCTCGAGCCGGTAGGTCGCGAGATCGGTGCCGCCGCGCAGCGGCTTGATCCGGAGGTGCGCGCCCTGCGAGCCGGTGAGCAGCATGCCGTCGAAGAACGGGTCGGTCCCGCGGTGGCTGCCCGATCGCAGCGCGGCGCTGCCGTCGAACGCGATCGTCACTGCCTGACCGTCGGCGGTCGTCGCCCGGGTCACCGCGTTCGCGTGATATCCCGGCTCCTGGCCCAGGCCGTCGAGGGTCTCGCCGAGCAGGTACTTGCCCTGGGTCTGGCTGCCGTCGAGCGGCACCACCAGGGCGTGGCCATCGTCCCCCGGATCCGATACATCGTCGCCGCGGCCGGTCGAGCCGCAACCGAAACTCCCGAAGCCCACGGCCAAGGTCACCAGCAAGAAGCCAATCGCTCGCATGATCCCCTCTCCTGACACACGTCGCGCACCGATCGTTAGATACATGGTCGTGGTCCGGGCGATGTGCAGCCCCCGGACCAGTGCGCACGCCCGGTCGATCATCGCACCTGGCGCCGAACCCGGTGATCTTGCAGACCGGGCTGCCGGTTGGAGGCCGCGCCGAATCGGCGCGCCGACCCGGCGTGCGCGCGCAGCGCGATGCACCAACACCGCGGAACGGCAACGCTTGCCAGGGCTCATCGATCGATCAGCCACCGCGCGACGCGACGCGCGGCGGGGTGAATCGGCCGGCTTGCCGGCCGAGAGGGGGCGGGAAGGCCCCCTATTGATCGATCAGCCACCGCGCGACGCGACGCGCGGCGGGGTGAATCGGCCGGCTTGCGCCGCGTCAGCCGCCGGTCGCAGGCGCCGCGAAGCGATGCCGCGCCGGCTGCCAGACCAGCTGATCGCGGTGGCCGTGCCACCACGTCGCCACCGCGGCGTCGTCGTGGCTCGCCGGGTCGAGCTCGACATGGGCGCGCAGCGCATCGCCGGCGTCGCGGCGCGCCGCATGGGGCGCGTCGGCGTCGCTCATCACCTTGACCAGCGCATCGGCGGCCTGGCGCAGGTCGGCATCGTGGCCCGCGCCGGCGAGCTCGAACGCCGCGGCGCCCATCGCGACCACGAGATCTGGCTCGCGCTCGCGGCTCGCCGCGACGGCCAGCGCATGCACCGCCGACGGGTCGCCGATCGCGCGCAGCGCGCGGACCACGCCCTCGCGGACGTCGTCGTCGGTCTCGGCCGCGAGCCGCTCGATCAGCGCCGGCACGGCCGCCCGCGCGCGGGTGTCGCCGAGCAGGCCGACCGCGGCGTCTCGCGCCACGCGATCGGAGTCCGCCAGCATCGGCACCACCAGCGGGAACCAGCGCCCCTGGGCGTCGGGAAACCGCCGGAAGCTCGCCATCGCCCGGCGCTGCTGGGTCGGATCGCCCGAGCGCGCGAACCCGATCGCGGTGGCGAGCTCGTCGGTCGGCGCCGACTTGCGAAACGCCAGCGTGCCGGTCAGGAACACCGCGAACAGCACGGCGAACCCGCCGACGCGCAGGAGGATCCGCGGCGCGAACCGCCGGGCGCGCAGGAACAGCCACACCCCGAACACGACCAGCGCCGCGGCGAACAGGCACACGATGGTCGGCCCCGGGTCGAGCTGCGACACCCGCGCGGTCTCGAGGCCGACCAGGCTGATCACCCCGGCGAACGCCCAGCCGAAGATCAGCCGCGCGCGCACGCCCTCGAACAGGAACGCCGCGGCGACCGCCGGGATCACCAGGTACGCGAACACCGGCAGCACGCCGAGCACCGACACGCACTGCGTGATCAGCACGCCGAACAGCAGGTAGAACACGAAGTCCCAGCCGCGCAGGAACATCCCCGCGGCCTCGGCGCCGGCCGGATCGGTGCTGATCCGCATCAGCCGCCGGTGCAGCACCACGAACACCGCCCCGACCAGCGCGCAGGTGATCGCCAGCTTCTCGAGGATCCCCGGCGTCACCAGCGCGACCCGCCCCGCGATCAGCTCCTTGAGCGCCTCGGTGCCGAGCGCGAAGCGGTCGGCGAGCACCAGCCCGCCGGCGCTCGCCGCGACGTAGATGATGCCGATCAGCGCCTCGTGCGGCACGCGCTCGTGCCGGGTCCGCGTGACCGAGAACACCAGCGCGCCGAGCGCGGTGAACGCGAGCGAGTACAGGGTCACCGGCAGCGTGTCGTTCTCGTGGTCGTAGCCCATCAGGATCGCCCACATCACGCCGAACGCGGCGATCTGGGCGAGCGCGAGGTCGACGAAGATCACCTTGCGCTCGATCACGTGCATGCCGAGGTAGACCAGCACGCCGGCGACGACGAGGCAGGCCAGGAGCGGCTAGCCGTTGATGTCTTTCAGCTGGGCGAGGTAGTCGAGCACGGCGTCACTTCGCGGCCGCGAGGGTGCGCTCGATCAGCGTCCCGATCAATGCAAAGTAGCTGTCGGTGCCGGGCGCCCCGCCGACGTCGATCGGGCTCGACACGATCTTCGCGCCGGTCTTGCCGGCGACGAACTCGCCGTCCTTGGTCGGGTAGATCGTGTCGATGAAGATCACCTTGATGCCCTCGCTCTGGACCTTCTTGATCAGCTGCGCGAGGTAGTCCTGCGACGGCGGGATCCCGGGCTTCTCTTCGAGCTCGCCCCGGATCTCGAGGCCGAAGCGGTCGCAGAAGTACACCCAGGTCTTGTGGTAGGTGATGATCTTGAGCCCGCGCAGCGCTTCGGCCTGCTTGAGCCAGCCGCCGAGCTTGCCGTAGGTGCCCTTGGCCTTGAGGTAGTCGATCAGCTCGTTGCGGCGCGACAGCCGCTCGAGCCGGCTCGCGCCGTACTCCTCGACCAGCGCGTGGCCGTACAGCGCGTCGTCGATCTTGGTGTCGAACGCCTTGAGGTTGGCCGCGTAGACGTCCTTGCCCTCCGGGTCGACCCGGCCGAGGCCGGCCGCGATGTTGGCGGCGAGCTGCTTGGCGTTGACCGGATCGAGCCAGACGTGCGGGTTGCCGTAGGGGTGGATGTCGCCCCACGCCTTGGACAGGGTCGCCGGCAGCTCCTTGGTCTCGATGCCCTCGGACGCGATGGCCCGGCCCTTCTGGCCGGTCTGGATGCCGGGGTTGCCCGAGGCGTCGGTCACCGCCGAGCCCCAGATGTCCAGGCCCAGGCCGAGCTCGACGAACAGATCGGCGTTCTTGGCGAGCACCTTGAACGTCGGCTTGGCGACCAGCGTGTGCGGGTCCTGGTTGGGCTTGGCCAGCGCGGTCACGTCCACCCGGTTGCCGCCGATCTCGCGGGTGACGCTGGCCAGGATGTTGAGCGTGGTGACGACCGAGACCTTCTTGGCCGGCGGCGCGGCGGCCGCGGCCGAGGTCGCGACCAGCGCGACGGCGAGCGCGGAAACGATACTGCTCATGTGGATACGCATCGGGATCTCCGAATCAGCGATTGACCCAGTAGGGTTCGGTGGGGTGGGAGCCGAAGACGACATTGACCTCGGCGATGAACGAGTTGATGCCATCCTCGGCGGGGATATCGCTCCAGCGGTGCTCGTAGCCGGCGCGGAACCGCAGGAACTCCGAGGTGTAGTAGCTGAGGTAGGCCGCCGCGACCTGCGTCGCGAGGCGATCGTCGGTGATGTCCTGCGCGTAGTCGTAGCGCGCGCCGGCGTAGGTGTGCCACGACAGCTGGACCTGCGCGAAGCCGTACCAGGCCAGCGGCGTCGTCCGGCGCTCGACGGGCATGCCGCCGGCGTCCGCGGTGAACCGCCGGTCGGCGCGGAACAGCTCGCCGCCGATCACCACGCTGTTGAACTCGCCGGCGGCCAGCGGCTTCCACTTGTACAGCGCATCGACGCCGAACAGGCCGGCGCGGTGAGCGCCTCCCTGGTAGTAGCCGGACAGCCCGATGTTGACATCGTGGGTGTCGTGCGCGGTGAAGAACAGGTTGTAGTGGCCGATGAACCCGGGGTGATCGCGCTGGCCCTCGGCGATCGCGATGCTACCGCCGTCGACCACGTCGCCGGTCAGCTCCTGGACCACGCCGTCGATCACCGTCGGCAGGATCACCTCGGCCTCGGCGCCGACCGGGTTATACCCGGACTCGAAGAACTCGCCGTTCTCGGTCCCGAGCAGCCGCGCGATCGGCAGCGGCCGCGTCGTCCACGGCAGGTCGTGCATGTGGCTGCGATTGATGAAGCCGATCGGCGCGCGGAACCGCCCGAGCTTGAGCTTGAGGCCCAGCGGCGCCGACTCGAGCACCGGCAGCCGCTTGACCACGACGTAGCCCTCCTCGAGGTCGGCGCCGAAGCCCTGGCCGGCCTCGTCCTCGAGCGACAGGATCGCCACCGCGTCGGCGTACGGATCGACCGCCGCGCGGAAGTCGAACTCCGCGGTGCGCAGGAACGGCCGGTCGTCGATCGCGACCCCCTTCGGCGTCAGCACCGGGTGATCGTCGATCCGCATCGCCCCGTTGAGGAACGCCGTGATCTGCGGGTTGAGGGCGTTGAGCGACGCCGGCGGCTTGCTCGCCGCCTGCCGCGCCTTGAGGTCCGCGATCTCGGACTTGAGATCGGCGTTCTCGTCCTTGAGGTCCTCGACGTCGGCGGCGAGGCCCTGGAGCGTCGGCGGCGAGGCCGGCCTGGCCGCGCTGGCTCCCTGGGCGGGCGCCCGATCCGGACGCCCCGGCGGCGCCGGTGGCGCCGGCGGCGGTTGCGCGGGTGGAGAAGACGCAGGTGGGGATTGTGCTGCCGCCGGCACCGCCATGCCGAGGCAGGGCCCGAGACAAAACAAGAACAGCAGGATGCTTCGAGCTCGCACGGATGCTCCTCTCGCCGGACGTTCAGGCGCACCGGGGTGCGCCGCCATGTCGGACCGGACCCAGGTACCGCTAGGCCGGCGGCGAGGTCTTGGGAGCGATGCGATAGAGGCTCGCGGCAGGGGCCGCGACGGAGATCGCAGGAACCGAGGCGAGATCATCGACGATGACCGCCGCCATGGCGATCGCGGGCACCACCGGGACGATGCGCGACGCGCGCAGCGCCGAGGCCAGCAGGCAGTGCTCGTCGCCGTGGCCGCGCGCCGAGGGTTGCACCGGCGCGATCACATCGCGCGCGGCTCGCACGCCGGTCTGCACCGGCCCGTCGCTGTCGATCAGCTCGCCGTGCGCCGCGCAGCGGACGTGCGCGGTGGCCGCTTCATGCAGCGCGCCCAGCGCGCTGGCAGCGAGGAAGGCCAGCGCGATCAGCGCAGCACGCACGCGTACAACGCGGCTGCGCTTCGTACGCAATCCTCCGAGGGTCGGCGAGATCCTTCGATCGTTACACAGCAAGACCGCAGAGGTGCGTACCACACATCTCGCCAAAAAACCTCCTGTAAACCGTGGCTCCGGGCGCACCTCACCGGTCCGGGTCACGAGCGCCACCTCGCGCGGTGCCCGCCTCGGCCACCCCCACATGCGTCGGCGTTACGACCTGCTCACCACCGCCGACGCTACCCGGAGCTGCGACAACCGGCTAATGGCCGGTCGGCGCTGGTGCCACCGTAGTGTCAGATGTCACGGGACAGCCCGAGCCTGCATTCGAAAGTTGGTCCGTGCTCAGTACCTTGATCGTCTCCTTTGCGATCTTCAGACCACGCTTGCTGACTAACTCTTGAGATAACTTGCGATGGCGAATGGCTCTCTTCATGGGTCGTTCCTTGTGGTGGGGTTGTCGGGCGACCTGAGTGGCGGAATCCATGACATCTGGTACGGACACGTCTGCGAACAGCTAATCACGAGAGTCAGAACGAGGCATCGTTCGGGGTCTCCGCGAGTTGAAACGGGACATAGTCGAGGTGGTCGACCTGGATGAGTTTGAGCGCGGCGACCTCGGCGAACGCCAGCGACGTCGGATCGACGAAGCTCAGCTGCTTGGGCGCCGGAGCGCCGATGGACATCGTCGCGATCGCACTGCGCGCGAAGTCGACGACGATGATCTCGCCATCGACCCCGGCGGCGACGTAGCGCATGTCCGGCGACGCATCGAGCGCGGCGATCGTGCTGCCGACGTTGAGGCCAAACGCGTACGAGTCGGGATGGCGACCGAGCAGGAGAACGTCTTCACCGGCGTTCACCACCCAGCCGGCATGCAAGGCTTTCATCAGACGCACCGAGGACGCCGTTCTCGGCGCCTGCGGGGGAATCTGCAGGTGGTGGCTCTGGCTCACCTTGTCATCGCGCACCTGCCAGCGGCTCACGAAGCCGTCGTCTCCGGCAGTCCACAGCTCCTCGTCGACCCAGGCCAGGCTGTACGCCGGCCCGGTGTGGTCGGCGAGATGCGCGATCAGCTTGCGCTTGACGAGGTCGTACACGGAGAGCGAGCCATCGAGCGCACACGATCCGAGCAGGTGGCCATCCGCCGATACGGCGAGCCGGTACACCGTCGGATGGGTATATAGCTCCCGGGGCTTGCCGTCGAACAGCCAGAGCTTGCCCTCGGCCGACGCGTAGATCAGCGTGTCGTGGTGGGGTCCGGTGGTGAGCCACAGGATCCGGTTGGTCCCGGACTCGATGGTCCGCGTGCCCGACCCGTCGGGCCGCGAGCAGATCACGTGGCCATCGCGGAATCCGCCCGAGCAGATCTCACCATTGAGCCACTCCACGCCGAACGAGGTCCCCGCGTGCGCGTGGACCAGCGTGACCGCGCCGGTGTCGCGCGACCAGACCCGCACAGTGCCGTCGTTGCAGTCGAGCGCCACGTGCGTGCCGTCGGGCGAAGGCTCGATATGCGAGATCGCACACGGCATCGCGCTGACCAGCGCGGCGGCCGGCGGCTTGAGCTCGGAGACTCGCAGCTCGCGCGGTCCGGACGCGATCAGCCGCGCGCGCGCGGCATCGACCACGACGTAGAACACCGGACCGGCGTGTCCGCGCAGCTCCCATACCGTGCCGAGCGCGGTGTCGAGCACGATCACCGTCCCGTCGCCGTAGCCCCACGCCGCCAGGTTGCCGTCGGCGGCCACGCTGAGCAGCCGCGATGCGTGGACCGGCCCGGCCTCCAGGTTGCTGCTGCCGGGACGGACGAACCACGACGCCGCCTTGCTGTAGTCCGCGACCGCGATCACGCCGTTGGGTGACAGCGCGAGCTCGTACTCGCCATGGATCTGGGTGGGGATCTCGATCCGGTGATCGCGGCGAACCGCGAGCAGCGTCCCGTCCGCGGTCAGCGCTGCGTAGTCGTCGTGGACCACCGCCATCGTGCCCCAGCTCTTGGTCGTCGGACATGTCGCCCGGAGGATCACCGCGTCCTTGCGCAGGACCTGGAGCTCACCGCTGACCTTGCACACCATCCGCAGGTCGCCCTCGCCGACGATGTTGCGCACGCCGTGATCGACCGTCGCCGCGGTCTTGCCATCGAGCCGGTACAGATCGCCCGAGGCGTCGAGCGCATAGACCGCGTCGTTGACCGCGGCGAGCAGGGCCACGCTCTGGAGATCGGTGTCGAACAGGTTCCGGGTCAGCGGCGTCGCGATCTGGACCGAGCTGACGCCGTAGCTGCGGCGCGCGTACAGCCACTGCCCGGCGCGATACGCCACCGCGCCGGTCAGGTCGTGGTCGAGGGTCTCGAGCGTTCCGGTCGCCGGATCGAGGCGGCGGAAGTCGCCGTCGCGCGTGACCAGCTGGACCGTGGCGCCGCCGGGCACGCGAAACATGCCGTCGACCACCGCGGAGATCGGAACCACGTGCGTCGCGGCGAGCTGGCGCGCGCGGCTGGTGACCATCGCGTACTGCGCGGACTGCAACTTCAGATCGGCGAGCAGCTCGCGCGCACGCGTCGGATCCCGCTCGAGCAGGAGCGATGCCTCCGACAGCCTGGCGCGGTCGCGCTCGCGCTGGGCGCTGAGCCGCGCCTCGTCGGCGCGGTCGCGCTCGATCGCGATGTCGCGGACGTACATCACGATGCCGGTCGTCGCGAGCACGAGCGTGATCGCGACCGACACCGCCAGCGCGTGATGCCGGCGGGTCCAGTGATCCGCGCGCCGGACTTGAACGCCTTGAGGTCGGCGGCGAGCGCGCCGGCGTCCGGATAGCGCTGCGCCGGGTCCGGATCGAGCGCCTTGCCGATGATCGCGACCAGATCGCGATCGATGCCGGCGCGGCGCAGCATGCGATGGCGCTGCTGCGGATTGCCCGGCAGCGTCTTCTTGAGCGAGCACAGCTCCCACAGCATCGCGCCGATCGCGAACACGTCGGCGCGCTGATCCACCGGCTCGCCACGCTTCTGCTCGGGCGACATGTACGCCGGCGTGCCGAGCACGCTGCCGCGCACCGTCAGGTCGTCGTCCGGGCTCGGCATGCGGACCGCGCTCGCGGTCGCCGAGTCCTCGGGGGTGGTGATGTCCTTGGCCAGGCCCCAGTCGATCACGATGGTCTCGCCGAAGTCGCCGACGATGACGTTGCCCGGCTTGAGGTCGCGGTGGATGATGTTGCGGCCGTGCGCATACGCGATCGCATCGGCGACCGCGATCACGTGATGCAGCAGGTCGAGCCGCTGATCGACCGTGGTGCGCTCCGCGATCAGCTCGCGCAGCGAGCGGCCCGACACCAGCTTCATCGCATAGAACGGTGTGCCGTCGGGCCAGCGCCCCGCCTCGTGCACCGGGACGATGCCGGGGTGCTCGAGCCGCGCGGTGGTCATCGCCTCGCGCAGGAAGCGAATCTCGTCGACCTTGCCGCGCGAGATCAGCTCCTTGATCGCGACATCGCGGTCGAGCTCGCGGTCGTGCGCGCGCGACACCCGGCCGAGGCCGCCGCGGCCGTGCTCGCCCAGGATGTAGTAGCGCCCTGGATCGCGCGGCTGCGGGTCGACGGGCTGTTGTCCGTCGACATCCGACGACGATCCGGTGATGAACGTACGCTCGGCAGCCCGTGTCTGACCTTGCGGGTCCACGGTCTGCGGTTCTGAACGATCGCGCCCACCGACTTTCACCGTACATCTAACATAAACCGATTCAGGTCGAATCCACCGGTAGTGCACCGTGAGTCGCTAAGATTCGCTAACCCGTCCGTGGTGTCAGCAGCCCGCCCGACACAAGCAGCCGGCTCGGATACGGCACCACATGAAGCTGCGGGCTTGCGGCCAAAGCGATGCCATTCGCGGAACACGCGCTCGGCCGGTTTGTCGTCGGAGATCGCTACTTTCGCCTTGACTTCTAGGGCGTACTGCGATGATATCGCGGGTTGAGGGGTTGTACCATGCATCAGTAAGGGCCGCGTGATGGGCGCAGTCAAGATCACGGGGTAGCGAGCCAGCCGAGGGGACCTCGGCGGATTCGGTGCGGTGATCTATTCATGCACTCGACGCGTCGGCTGACGCGTCAGGTCGACGCGGTGGTGTGACCGCGCAGCGGTGAAATCCGCGTCAAAGGAACGCAGGTGACGCGGGCGATGCCAGCCCTCCGGCGGAGAGCGTGGCCCGGCGACCACCGGCGCCAGCGGTCATCGGGGTCACCGGCACCAGCGGTGGGGTGGCCGTCGGAGCGACGCGCCGGCATCAGCGATGCGGCAGCCGTCGGAGCGAGCTCGCCCGGCGCCCCGTGACGCGCCCTGGAGCTGGCTGTCGATCGCGCGCGTCACAATGGCCATCTCGCGTCTCTCGATTCCATTACGTATTCAGAATATCAATCTGAATGAAGTCTGGGTATTCGGTATCGGGAATTGTCTTATCGACACGCAATCGATCGTGCGCCGCGCAGGCCCTGCGCAGTTTCGTGTGTCGCGGCCGCGAACGCACGCGTTCGCCGCACGTTTTGCACAGCTTCACGCGGATGGCGCGCTCGACGCTGACGCGGACGGTCGGTGACACGATGGGCGCCAGGGGCCCCGCACGGGCACCGGCACCGACCGCCCGGTCCTGTCCTCGGCCCACCGTGCGCGAGCGCTCGTTCTCGTCGAGAACGAACAAGGTGATGGGCTTTCAGCGTGTAGATTATGCAATCATTATTACGGATACTACAGACGTCGATGCCGCTCGACGGCGTCGGCGCGGTGCCACAAGGTGCGACACCCCGCGGCGAACCACCCTCGGTGAGGCGTGACATCCCCTCGGCATTCTCCTAGGATGCCGGGCATCCAGGACCGCGTGCATGGCAAACCTTGCGATCGTGATCACGTGCATTCCGTGCGTTTCGCGCACTCGGCGCGCGCGCATCCTGCGTGACACGGCTTCGGGGCAGTCCGCCCCGACGAGCGCTCAGCGATCCTGCCTGCAGCGTGACGCAGCCAACGGCATATTCGCGGCACGCGCCGCGAGGCCGGCCGTGCGTTGCGGCCCGGCCTGCAGCGTCACCCAGCCCCCGGCAGCCACCGGCGATCGCGTGCTCTCCGACCGCGTCGCTCTCGGTCATCACCGCGCTCCTCAACCTGGTCTCGCATAGGAGGTCCCCATGACTGCCATCGTGGAACCATTGCCTGCGGCGGACATCGCACGCGAACGTCTGAAGGCCCGACGCTGGATCCAGCTCGTCATCGGCGTGATCTGCATGGTCATGATCGCGAACCTCCAGTACGGCTGGACGCTGTTCGCCACCCCGCTTTCCAACGAGCACCACTGGAGTCGCGATGCAGTCCGAACTGCGTTCACGATCTTCGTGCTCACCGAGACCTGGCTCGTCCCGGTCGAAGGCTACCTGGTAGACCGCTTCGGTCCGCGCGTGGTCACCGTTGCTGGCGGCGTGCTCGTCGCCGTGGGCTGGTCGATCAACTCGATCGCCAGCTCGCTGTTCGTGCTGTACGTCGGCCAGGCGATCGCCGGCATCGGCGCAGGCGCCGTGTACGGCACGTGCGTGGCCAACGCGCTCAAGTGGTTTCCCGAGCGGCGCGGCCTGGCTGCCGGCATCACCGCGGCGGGCTTCGGTGCTGGCTCGGCGGCCACGGTCATTCCGATCACGATGATGATCAAGTCGAGCGGGTACTCGGCAACCTTCCTGTACTTCGGGCTCGGACAGGGCCTGGTGGTGCTGGTCCTTGGCTTCTTGCTCGCACAACCCGACGCAGCTGTCGTCGCCGCGTTGCCCAAACCGCGTGCCCAGCTCGTCGAGCGCAAGCAGTTCGTCTGGACCGAGATGCTCGGGACTCCGACGTTCTGGATCATGTACGTCATGTTCGTTCTCATGGGCGTGGGCGGGCTGCTCGCGACCGCGAACCTGGCGCAGATCGCCGAGGACTTCAAGGTCGCCAAGGTCGACGTGACCCTGGTCGGCCTCACGTTGCCGGCGCTCACCTTCGCGCTGTCGATCGACCGGGTATTCAACGGCGCCGCAAGACCGTTCTTCGGCTGGGTGTCCGACAAGCTCGGGCGTGAGAACACGATGTTCATCGCGTTCTTGATCGAGGGGATCGGCATCATCCTGCTCAGCCAGCTCGGTACCAATCCGGTAATGTTTGTCGTGCTGAGCGGTCTGGTGTTCTTCGCGTGGGGCGAGATCTACAGCTTGTTTCCATCGACGTGCGCCGACACCTACGGCTGGAAGTATGCTGCTACCAATGCCGGGGCGCTGTACACCGCGAAAGGAACCGCCTCGGCAATCATGTCGCTCGTTACCTGGCTCGCGCCATCGACGGGTTGGCAGATCGCCTTCACCGTCGTCGCCATCATGAACATTACAGCGGCAGTGATGGCGCTCGTCGTGCTGAAGCCGATGCGGCGGCGCATGATAGCGGAGCTGGAGCGACAGGCCATCAAGGTCGAGGCGCCCGCGGCGAAGGCCGCCGCGACCGACGCCGCCGCGACCGAGCCTGCCGCCAAGGGAGCGAAGGCACCGGCGTAGCCGTCCGCCTGAGCCGCTGGCAGGCTGGCAGGCGAATGGGATGCTCGCCGGCGGGATTCCCGATCGAGCTCCGGCATACCGTCGAACCCGCGCGCCGCCGCGCGGGATGCAGCGGACCGCGGCGCGCGCCGATCGCGTTGACGATCGACGCGTGACTCGCGACGACGACGCCGCAAAAAAGCCACGTGCGATCCTGGCACGCGTGTGACTCGCTCTGCCGGCAGAGCGCCCCACGCGTGAAGCAAGCGGCCCGCCGCCGCGCGCAAACGCCGGCATGTGCGTTGCTCGCTCCGTCGTCATTCAAACGGAGCTGAAAAAATCATGAACGAGCGAATGTACCGATGGAGCTGTGCGTGGCTGACCACGTGCGCGGCCGCGTGGGTCGGCTGCGGGCGCACCGGCGACGCCAGTCTGGGCCAGATCGCCGACGCGATCGAGGCGACCGATCCCGTGGTGTGGATCAACCAGGTGAACACCACGGTCACCGGCGACACGATCAGCAAGACCGGCGGGCAGCAGGCGCTCGAGGACACCGGTGCGACATCCTCGCAGACGATCGCGTCCGGCGACGCCGCGATGCAGTACACGATCGACGAGACCAGCCGGTTCCGGTTCGTCGGCTTCGCGCACACCACGGACTGGCACGCCGCGAACATGGACTACTCGTTCCGGATGCAGGCCGGCCACGCCGACGTCTACGAGCACAACACGTGGAAGGCGAACATCCTGGTCGCGGTCAACGACGTGCTCAAGATCGACGTCGTCGGCGGCATCGCGCACTACTACAAGAACGGCGCGCTGCAGTACACCAGCGGGCTGGCGCCGACCTACCCGCTGCGGATCACCACGTCGATGATCGACAGCAGCTCGTCGATCAAGGCGGCGAAGGTCAGCACGTCCAGCGCTCCCGGTCCGGTCACCTGGGTCAACCAGGTCAACACCACGGTCACCGGCACGGTGATCACCAAGACCGGCGGCGAGCCGTTTGCCGAGGACGCCGGCGCGGCGTCGCAGTAGTCGATCGCATCCGGCGACGGCTCGTTCCAGTACAGGGTCGACGAGACCAGCCGGTTCCGGTTCGTCGGCTTCGGCCACACCTCGACCTGGCAGGGCGCGGCGAACATCGACTTCTCGTTCCGCATGCAGGCCGGTCACGCCGACGTCTACGAGAACAACACGTACCGCACCGACATCCTGGTCGTGGTCAACGACGTGCTGAAGATCGACATCACCGGCGGCATCGCGCACTACTACAAGAACGGCGCGCTGCAGTACACCAGCAGCAAGGCGCCGATCTATCCGATGTACGTCATCACCTCGATGATCGACGGCAGCTCGACGATCGCGGACGCCCAGATCAGCATCGGCGGCGGCAGCGGTAGCGGTGGCGGCTCGTGCGGCACCGCCGCGTACGGGACCGTCGGAGCATTCGGCGGCGGCACGTGGCCGCCGTGCGGCTGGCACCCCTACGCGGCGACCAGCCCGTTCAACACGCCGCTGCCGGCGAACCCCCGGCTGCGCGCCGACTCGCCGCAGATCATCAACCGCATGCTGCACTTCACCGCCGACACTTCCGCGGCGCCCAACCTCGCCGGCGGCACCCAGGCGGCGAACATGATCGCGCCTCCCGATCACATGGGCGGCTGGCCGACCTACTACGGCAGAGCCTCTGATCCGGTCTACACGGTGACCTGCACGTGGGGCGCGAGCTGCTCACCGCAGGCCAACGCGGTGCAGTTCCACGCGCCCGCCGGCGCCGAGCGCCAGGGCGGCGCCGCGGCGACCGCGGGCCAGGATCGCCACCTGACGGTCATCGACCAGACGACCGGCAACGAGCTCGACCTCTGGCAGGTCGACGTCGCGCAGCTGCCGGCCGGCGGCGGCACGATCTCGACGACGTGGTCGGGCACCAGCGCGATCAGCGGCACCGGCCTCGCGCTCGGCACCGGCGAGGGCACCGCCGCGCGGTTCGGCAACCTCGCCGGCCGGATCCGCTACGAGGAGCTGCAGGCCGGCGTGATCGACCACGCGCTCAGCATCGTGGTCAACTGCGACAATGGGACCGCCGTCTACCCCGCGGACCCGACGCGGCCCAACGGCCAGCACTGCTCGAGCCCGACCGCGGCGCCGCCGCTCGGCGCCCGGTTCCGCCTCAACCTGACGTGGGCCCAGATCGATGCGCTGGCGATCCCCGGCTGGAAGAAGGCGGTGCTCAAGGCGATGTCGAAGTACGGCGCGTTCATGAACGACACCGGCTCGTCGTTCTACTTCGACTGGCAGACCGAGTCGGGCAACCAGTACACCAGCATGGGCGCGGCCGACCCGTGGCTGGCGTTCGGCGCGGCCAACTGGCAGCCATGGCAGGGCGGCTACACCGGCACCTGGCATAACAACGACGACGGGATCGACTGGCTCAACCAGGTGTGGGCGAACCTGCAGGTGGTCGACGACTGCGTGAGCAGCGGCGGCTGCTGAGCGCGGCCGGAGCCGCTCGGACTACGGCCGGATCGACTTGCCGTCGCCGCCCGCTTCCCACGCGCTGGCCAGCTTGTACAGGCTCACCTCGTCGAAGTGCTTGCCGACCAGCATCAGGCCGGCCGGCAGGCCGTCGCTCAGGCCGCACGGCATGGTCAGCGCGGGAGCATCTCGAAGCCGCGCGCAAGCACCTCGGCGCGCGGCGCGCCCGGCTCGGGGAGCCTGGTCGCCTTGATCGGCGTGGTCGGCATGAGCAGCGCGTCGTACCGCGACAGCGCGTCGTTGTAGGCCGCGGTCAGCTTGCGCGCGAGGTTCTGCGCCTTGGCGTAGTAGTGGCCGCGGTACTTCTGGATGAAGTAGTAGCCGGCCAGCATCGTGATCTTCAGCGTGTCGGACAGCTCGTCGGCGCGCTGCCGCCACGCCGCGTGCGCGTCGAGCAGGCTGGTGACGTACAGGCCCTTCCAGTTGAAGCCGAAGCCGTTGCCCAGCATCATCTGCGCGGTCGCGCCCTCGTGCGCGATCGCCGACCAGATCGCCATCGCGGTCGTGTGCATCGGCACGGACACGTCCTCGACCTTGGCGCCGATCCGGCGGAACGCGTCGGCGCCCTTGCGCACCATCGCGAGCACGTCGGCCTCGGCGTTGGGCGCCTCGAAGCCCTGCTTGAGCACGCCGATCCGCAGGCCGTCGATCTTGGCGCCGAGCGCCTCGGTGTAGGGCTGCGCCGCGCGGCCGTGCATCTGGCGCGGATCCATGCCGTCGGGGCCCGCGATCACCTCGAGCAGCCGCGCGTTGTCGGCGACGGTCGCCGTCATCGGCCCGGTGTGGTCGAGCGTGAGCTCGATCGGCATGACGCCGGTGTACGGGACCAGGCCCCAGGTCGGCTTGAGGCCGTAGATGCCGCAGTACGACGACGGCATGCGGATCGAGCCGCCCTGGTCGCCGCCGATCGCCATGTCGACCTCGCCGTTGGCGACGACCGCGGCGCTGCCCGACGACGATCCGCCCGCCGAGTAGCCGTGCTTGCGCGGGTTGTGCACCGGGCCGTACGCGCCGGTGTGGCTGCCGCCCGAGAAGCAGAAGCACTCGCAGTGCACCTTGCCCACGATCGTGGCGCCGGCGTCGAGCATCCGCGTCACGATCGTCGCGTCGATGTCGGGGACGTAGCCCTCGAGCGTGGAGGCGCCGTTCATCATCGGCACGCCCGCGACGCACACGTTGTCCTTGACCGCGACGGTCTTGCCGGCGAGCTTGCCGGTGCTCGCCCCCTTGATCGTGGTCTTGACGTACCAGGCGTTGTTCGGGTTGTCCTCGCCCTCCGGGAAGTACCCCGGCGTGCGCGGATACTTGACCGCCGGCAGGTAATTGGGCATCTCGGCCAGGAGGTTGTAGCCGTCGATCGCGCCGGTCATCAGCTCGAGGTACGAGGCGATGTCGGCGTCGGTCAGGTTGAGGCCGAGGGCGGTGGCGACGCCGTGCAGCTCGGCGGGCGTGGGCTTCTTGACGACTCCCATGATCGACTCCTCCTGCGAAAAGGGTGCGGGTGAACCGGATCGAGCGCGCAAGCGGCGGGAGCGGCTCGAGCGGCGGCGCACGATAGCGCGCCGGTCGCGATCGCGTCCACGTGCAACGGCGCGCGATGTGACAGCCGCGCACGCCGTGGTCGCGCACCGCATCGGATTGGCCGAAGCTTTCTCGCAGATCGCCTGGCGGGCGCCTTGCACCAGCCACAGCCATCCCTCCCCCGCCGGCGTCCCTCGGTCTCCTGCTCGTCGCGCTCGTCGCGGCATCCGGGGACGTCGCGCTCGGTGATCCCAAGCGGGAGGTCCCCGATTACGACGGCCGCGGCAACCCGGATGCCGGCGCCGACGCCTGGGTGCTGTGGATCCCGCGCGTCCTGCTGTCGCCGCTGTACGTCGCGAACGAGTACGTCGTGCGGCGCCCGCTCGGTGCGTTCGTGATCCACGCCGAGCGCGATCGCTGGAGCGACAGCGTCGCGCAGCTGTTCACGTTCGGCGAGGGCGGGCACAACCTGCTCGTGCCGACCGCGTCGTTCGACCTCGGGCTGGCACCGAGCGTCGGCGTCTACTACGCGCTCGGCGAGGCCGGCGCGGCGGACAACCGGCTCGCCGTCCAGCTCGCGACCTGGGGGCTGCGATCGATCCGCGCCTCGGCCGCCGACACCTACGCGATCGACGAGCCGGACCAGCTGCAGGCGCGGCTCGAGCTCGAGCGCGTCCGCGACCACCTGTTCGTCGGCGTCGGGCCCGATGCCACGCGCGGCGTGAAGTCGCGCTACGGTGTCGAGCGCGTCGAGGGCAGCATCGGCTACCGCCGCCGGCTCACCGGCGCGGGCTGGCTCGCCGCCGAGTCCGGCGTGCGCCGGATCGGTTTCGTCGACGGCTGCTGCGGTGACCCGACGCTCGACGAGCGGATCGCACGGGGCGAGGTGATGGCGCCGCCCGGCTACCGCGGCGACTACACGGCCGGCTTTGGCCGCGTCGCCGTGCAGCTCGATACCCGCCGTGCCCGGCCGGCCCCCGGCAGCGGCGTGTACCTGCGCCTCACCGGCGGGCCGAGCGTCGCGCCGCGCGACCGCGCGTGGATCCACTACGGCGGGGTGGCCGGCGGCGCGCTCGACCTGACCGGCCACCGCCGCACCGTCGAGCTCCAGCTCGCGGTCGACTTCGTGGACGCCATGGCCGGCGCGGTGCCGTTCACCGAGTACCCGACGCTCGGCGGCGAATCGATGCCCGGCTTCGTCGCCGGCTGGATGACCGGCCGGAGCACCACCGCGGCCCAGCTCGGCTACACCTGGCCGGTGTGGCTCGGGCTCGATGCCCGGACCCGGTTCACGCTCGGCAACGCGTGGGACTCGCACCTCGCGGGCTTCTCGCCGCGCGAGCTCCGCATGTCGGGCGACGTCGGCTTCACCACGACCGACGACGGCGATCGCGGGCTCGAGATCCTGGTCGGCGTCGGCACCGAGACCTTCGAGCGTGGCGCGCACGTCACATCACTGCGCGTCACCGTTGGATGGAGGCCGAGCTCATGATCCGCTTCACCGTCACCGTCACCGTCATCGTCATCGCAGGCGCGGCGTGCGCGTCGCCGCGGCCGTTTCCGCTGCGCGAGCCGTTCCTGGTCGACACCGACCTGCATCCGGTATCGGTGCCGTGCCGGCCCGATCCGCACGCCAAGGACCATCGCTGGATCTGCGCGCCGCGCGAGTACGTCTCGCCGTTCGTGTGGGACCAGCTCGACAACCTGCTGTTCGCGCGGGTCTCGCGCGGGCTGGCGGTCGAGGTGTCGGGCGAGTCGAGGGACGTCAACAGCTTCGACGAGGTCCCGGACTCGGCGTGGTTCACCAACCAGCCGCGCACGATCATCGACGACGCGGCCGACCCCGGCGCGCCCGGCGCATGCAAGCCCGACGAGCTGTTGCCGCCCGAGGACCAGGTCGACGACGACGCCTGGGTGATCGACCACGGCAAGGACAACGGCTCGACGCTGGGCTTCCGCATCAAGGTCCCCGGCAAGGGCACCTACCTGATGAAGGCCGACGACGAGGGCAAGCCCGAGCGCGCGAGCGCCGCCAGCGTGATCGGCGCGGCGTTCTATCACGCGATCGGCTACTACACGAGCTGCGAGCAGATCGTCGTCTTGCGCAAGGCCCAGCTCAAGCTGACCGGGGGCCTCAAGGTCGTCGACAACGACGGCATCAGCCACCCGTTCGACGACAAGGCGCTCGACAAGGTGCTCGCGACCACGACGCAGCTGCCCGGCCACCTGGTCCGCATGCAGGCCTCGAAGTGGCTGCCCGGGCTCCCGATCGGGCCGTTCCGCTACGTCGGCACGCGCCCCGACGATCCCAACGACGTGATCGACCACGCCGACCGCCGCGAGCTGCGCGGCAGCCGCATCCTGTCGGCGTGGCTCGACCACTGGGACGCCCGCGAGCAGAACTCGATGGACGTCTGGCTCGCAAGCGACCCCAGCGACAAGCGCTCGTCGCCCGGCTACGTCGTGCACTACATCATCGACACCAGCGACACGCTCGGCGGCGTGGTCAGCGTCGATGACATGTCGCGCCGGCTCGGCCACTCGTACGACTTCGACGTCGCCGAGATCTTCCGCTCGCTGGGCACGTTCGGCGCCTAGGAGCGGCCGTGGGATCATGCCAGGCCGGTGCCCGGCCACGAGAAATTCGCGTTCTTCCGGGCGCGGGACTTCGATCCGCCGCGCTGGAAGCCGATGTACCCCAACCCGGCGTTCCTGCGCATGACCGAGCGCGACGCCGCGTGGATGGCGCGGCTGATCGCGCGGTTCTCGGCCGACGACATCCGCCGGCTGGTCGCGCTCGGCCAGTGGAGCGACCCCGGCGACGCCGAGTACCTGACCGGGCTCCTCGTCGAGCGCCAGCGCCGGATCCTGGCGCGCTACCTCGGCGTGCTGTCGCCGCTCGGCGACGTGCGCGCGCCCGGCCCCGACCAGATCTGCGCGACCGACTTCGCGCGGCTGCGCCGGATCGCCCCGTCGGCCGCGTTCCACTACACCGTCGTCGAGCGCGGCGGCGGCCGGACCCTCGAGCTGCCGGTCGAGCTCGGCGACGGCGGCGCGCTGTGCTTCCGGCCGCGCCCGGTGGTCACCGGCGACCTCGCCGATTCCGACCCGGGGCGGATCGTGACCTTCGAGGTCCACAACGGCGCGGCGCCCGGCCCGCTGGTCATCCACACCTACGACCTCGCCGGCCGCGGCGTGCGCGTCGTCGGGCTGACCCGCCCCGGGGCGTGATGCCGCCGATGCGAACCGCGGTGTGGGGCTGGCTGCGCGCGCTGACCCTGCGCACCCTCGCGCTGTTCGCGCTCGCCTTCGTCGCCAGCATCGCGTTCGCGGTGATCGCGGCCGAGATGCGCCGCGGCGCGCTCGACCCCGTCGATCGCGCCGTCGAGCTCGCGGTCCACCGGCTCGACTCGCTGCCCGCCGATCTCGTGGCGATGACCGCGACCCGGATCGGATCGAACGCCGTGCTGCTGCCGGCGCTCGCGGTGGTGACCGCGCTCGCGATCCACCTCCGCCGGCGCGTCGTCGCGATCGTGCTGGTGATCGACGCCGCCGCGGTGATCTGCGCGTACAGCCTGCTCAAGGTCATGTTCTCGCGCGAGCGGCCCGAGCTGTTCGACAAGGTCGCGCTGCCGACCGGCTACAGCTTCCCGAGCGGCCACTCGATGTCGGCGATGGGGATCTACGGCGTGATCGCCGCCGCGCTGATCGCGCTCTACCCGCGCGCCCGCCGGCCGGTGATCGCCGCCGCGGCGGGCCTGATCGCGCTGATCGGCGTATCGCGGATCTACCTCGGCGTGCACTGGCCGTCCGACGTGCTCGGCGGCTTCCTCGGCGGCGTGCCCCCGCTGATCGTCAGCGTGCACCTGATCCACCGCCGCCGCGTCCACGATCGCAACCTCGCCGATCTCGTGGAGGCCCGTCCCGTCGATCAGCCCTGATGCGAGCCGTCCACGACCACCGCGACCGGCGGCCGCGTGCGGCGCAGCCGATCGCGCAGCCCCTCGATCAGCGAGAACACCACCGGCACCACGACCAGGGTCAGCATCGTCGAGGTCACCAGGCCGCCGATCACGACCACCGCCATCGGCGCGCGGCCCATGCCGCCCTCGCCGAGGCCGAGCGCGACCGGCAGCATGCCGAGGATCATCGCCGCGGTGGTCATCAGGATCGGCCGCAGCCGGATCGGGCCGGCGACCAGCAGCGCATCGCGGGTCGACGCGCCCTGCGCCTTCTGCTTCTGCGTGAAGTCGACCAGGAGGATCGCGTTCTTGGTGACCAGGCCCATCAGCATGATCAGGCCGATCATGCCGAAGATGCTGAAGTTGGCGCCTGACAGGAACAGCGCGCCGAACGCGCCGACCACCGCGAGCGGCAGCGACATCATGATCGTGAACGGGTGGATGAAGCTCTCGAACTGCGCGGCGAGGATCATGTAGACCAGCAGCACCGCCAGGATCAGCGACACGATCATGTAGCCGAACGACTCGGTCATCAGCTGGCTGGTGCCGGACATCTCGGTCTCGACCGATGCTGGCACGACGCGGTGGGCGATCTCCTCGGTCTTGACCGTGGCCTCGCCGAGCGCCATGCCGTCGAGGCCGGCGTAGACCGTGATCTGGCGCATCCGCGCCTCGCGCGCGATCTGGGTCGGGCCGACGCCGCGCTCGAGGCGGACCAGCGACGACAGCGGCACCAGCTCGCCGGCGCTGGACCGCACCATGAGGTTGGACAGCGCCGGGAAGTCGCTCTGCACCGGATCGGCGAGGGTGAGCCGCACGTCGTAGAGGTCGGCGTCCTCCTTGAAGTCGGTGACCTTGTCGCGCGACACCAGCGCGCGCACGGTGCGCGCGATCGTCGACACCGGCACGCCGAGCTCGGTCACCGCCGCGCGATCCGGCGTCACCTCGATCTGCGGCTTGCCGCCGCGGTAGCTCGAGTCGACGTCGACGAAGCCCTTGGTCTTGCGCAGCTCGCCGACCAGCGCGTCGGCCGCCTTGACCAGCTCGTCCATGTTCTTGGCGCGCAGGTTGAACTGGATCGGCCGGCTGTCGTCGCCGCCGACCCCGCCGGACTGGCCGAGCGTGAGCTTGACGCCGCCCTGGGCGAGCGGCGCGTAGTGCTCGCGGACCCAGTTCATCATGCCCTGCTGGCTGAACGGCCGCTCGCGCAGCGGGAGGAGGTTGACCCGGATGTGGCCGATGTTGACCGAGCCGGTGCCGGCGCCGATGGTGACGAACGTCGACACCACGCCGGGGCCGCGGGCGCGCAGGTCGCCGGCCACGACCTCCACGACCTGCTGGGTCGTCGCCAGCGCGGTGCCGGTCGGCAGCTCGATCGACACGGTGAACGCCGAGCGATCGTCCTCGGGGACGAACTCGGTCTTGACCCGCGTGACCAGCGCGCACGAGCCGATCAGCACGAACGCCGCGGCGCCCACGGTCACCGCGCGATGGCGCAGCGCCGCCCCGAGCAGCCGCTTGTAGATCCGCTCGAGCGTCACCAGCACGCGCTCGATCATCCGCGAGATCAGGCCCGGCTTGCCGTGGCCGACCTTGAGCAGACGCGCCGACAGCATCGGCGTCAGCGTGAACGACACGAACATCGACAGCAGCACCGCGATGCTCACCGTGATGCCGAACTGGAAGAAGAACCGGCCGATCAGGCCCTGCATCATCGCGACCGGCACGAACACCGCGACGATCGAGAACGTCGTCGCGAGCACCGCCAGGCCGATCTCGGACGTCGCCTCGGCGGCGGCGCGCATCGGCGACTTGCCCTGCTCGAGGTGGCGGTGGATGTTCTCGATCACGACGATCGCGTCGTCGATCAGGAGGCCGATCGACAGGCTGAGCGCCAGCATCGTCAGCTGGTTGAAGGTGAAGCCGAACAGCTTGAGGAACCACACCGTGGCGATCACCGAGGTCGGCAGGGCGAGCGCGCTGATGAACGTGGCGCGCCCGTCGCGCAGGAACGCCAGGATGATCACGATCGCCAGGAACGCGCCGAGCAGCAGATCGAACTGCACGTCGTGGAACGCGCCCTCGATGAACGGCGCCTCGTTGTGCGTGACCGTCAGCGTCGCGCCCTTGTCGGCCAGGAGGTGCGCCATCGCGGCGATCTCGGCGCGCACCTCGCCGGCGACCTCGACGAGGTTGGCGCCGGACTCCTTCTGGATCACCAGGCCGAGGGCGGGCTTGCCGTCGACCGAGGCGTGCGAGCGGGCCTCGAGCATGTCGTCCTGGACCAGCGCGACGTCGCCGACCCGCACGACCGCACCGGCCATGGCGACGCCGGGACCCGCGATCGGCGCATCGGCGATCTCCTGGAGGCTCGTGAACGCGCCCTTGGTGGTCACCACGACCTCGTGGCCGACCTCGGTGATCCAGCCGGCCGGCAGCTCGAGGTTTCCGCTCTCGAGCGCCGCCGCGACATCGCCGGGCGTGAGCCCGCGCGCCGCGAGCCGCGCCGGATCGATCACCACGTGGATCTCGCGCGGCCGGCCGCCGACGATCTCGATGTTGCCGACGCCCTTGAGCCGGCCGAGGCGCTGCTTGACCACGTCCTCGGCGAGCTTGGTCAGATCGCGCGGCGACAGCGTCCCCGACAGCGCGAGCGACATGATCGGCTCGGCGCCGATGTCGATCTTCTGGACCTTGGGCGTCTCGAGCTCGCGGGGCAGGTTGGGGATCGTCGCGAGCCGGTCGCGCACGCCCTGCACCGCCTTGTCGGCGTCGACGTCGAGCTGGAACTCGATCACGACCTGGGTCAGCGCCTCGCCGTTGAACGACTGCAGCCGCTTGATGCCGCCCATCGAGCTGAGCGCATCCTCGATCGGCCTGGCGACCTTGGTCTCCATCGACGACGGATCGGCGCCGGGGTAGACCGCCGTCACGGTGACGAACGGGAACTCGACGCTGGGGAACTGCTCGACGCCGATCTTGGGATAGGCCATCAGCCCGAACACGATCGGGACCATGATGACCATGAGGGCAAAGACCGGGCGCTTGATGGCGATCTGGGCGATCTTCATGGCGCGCTCCTCAGGGCCAGACGCAGGGCCGGATGCAGGATGAGATGCGGCGTGAGATGCGGCGTGAGATGCGGCCACGGCGGGATCCATCGCGATGTCCGCCATCAGCCCGGGGCGCAGCGCGCCGTCGCGGTTGTCGAGCACCGCGGTGAGCTCGACCGTGCGGGTCCGCGGGTCGACGGCGGGCGCGACGATCGAGATGGTCGCCTTGCGCGACAGCCCGAGCGCCGGGACCGACACCTCGATCGCATCGCCGGTGTGCACGCTGGCCAGCGCGCGCTCGGGCAGCCGGAACTTGAGGTCGAGCGTCGCCTGGTCCTGCAGCACCAGGACCTTGGTCGGCGGCGCGTCGCTGACGTAGTCGCCGAGCGCGATCGGACGCGCCACGACCACGCCGTCGATCGGCGCGCGCGCCGTCGCGTCGACCACGGCCTTGCTGGCGACCGCCACGCCGTTGTGCGCCTGGGCGACGCCGACCCGCGCCGCCTCGAGCTGGCCCGAGATCTGGTCCCAGTGCTGCTGGGTGACGGCCTGCTGATCGAACAGGAGCTTGGACCGGCGGTACTCGACCTCGGTCGTCTTGAGCTGGAGCTCGGCCGACGCGAGCTGGGTCTGGGCCTGCGCCAGATGCAGCGCCGACCCGCGGTCGTCGACGCGGAACACGACCTGGCCCTTCTTGACGCGGGCGCCGACGTCGACGGTGAGGTCGACCACGACGCCGCTGGCCCGCGCCACGACCGCGACCTCGGAGTGCGGCAGCAGCGTGCCGGTGGTCTTGCGCGCCGACGCGGCGGTGGCGGGCGGCTCGGCCTGCCTGGCGACCGCCGGCAGCGCCGGCAGCGGCGCAGCCCCCGAGCCAGTCGCCGGCGGCAGCGCCTTGCGATCGGCCTCCCTGACGTCCTTGCCGCAGCCGGCGAGCACCAGCACCACCGCGACGAGCGAGCTCGAAAGTTGTGTCATGACCTCTCCTCTCCTGTCAGCAAGCGAAGCGAAGCGTGTCCGGTCATCGATGGGCCTCCGCGTGCACCGGCAGCGAGCCGATCTCGCGGCTCACGGCCATCCACGCCACCAGGTACTGATAGCGGCCGATCGCCGCCTGCGCCTTGGCGTTGGCGAGCGCGGTCTCGGCGTCGAGCAGCTCGATCGTCGTCGCGGCGCCCTGCGCGAACCGCGCGGCCTGCAGGCGCTGCGCCTCGACGGCAGCGGCCAGCCCGCGGTCGGCGACCTCGATCGTGGCGAGCGCGAGCCGCGCCGCCTGCCACCGCGTGCGCGCGTCGACCGCGATCTGCTCGCCGAGCGCGGCCTGCGCGAGGTGCGCCTGCCGGCTGGCCGCGCGGCTGGCGTCGACGTCCGCGCCGCGCTTGCCCCAGTCCCACAGGTTCCAGTCCACCGACAGGCCGATGTACTTGCTGTCGGCGGCGCCGAGCAGCCCCGCGTTGACCGCATGGCTGTAGATCCCGACCACCGACACGGTCGGGTAATAGTTCGCGCGCGCGATCGAGGTGCCGAGCTCGGCGGCGGAGCTGCTGGCCTCGGCGGCCCGCACCTCGGCGCGATCGCGGCGGGCGCGCGCCACCACCTCGTCCTCGGTCCACGGCATCGCCGGCGGCGTGGTGTCGACGTCGACCAGCGCGAGCTTGCTGCCGTCGGGCAGCCCGAGCAGCAGGCCGAGCCGGCGGCGCGCCGCGATCGCGGCGGTCTCGGCCTGCAGGCGCTGCTGCTCGACCCGCGCGCGCTCGACCTCGAGCCGCAGCACGTCGACCTTCTGCAGCGTGCCGCCCTGGAGCAGCACCCGGGCGTGCTGGAGGTCCGCGTCGAGCTGCTGCAGCGTGGCCTCGGCGACCTGGCCCAGCGTCCGGGCCTGCAGCGCGGCGAGGTAGGCCTCGGCGGTCTGGTACGCGATCTCGACGCGGCGGCCGTCGCGCTGCGCCCGGCTGGCCTGGGCGAGCGCCCGATCGCGCTCGACGAGCGTGCCGATCGCGAGCGCGCCCGAGATCGGCTGCGACACCTGGAGATCGACCGTGCCGGTCACCCGATCGCGGATCGTGACGTTGCCGATGTCGGGGCCGAGGTTGGCGACGATCGCGCGGTCCCACAGGAACACGTTGGCCTTGACGGCGACCAGCGGCAACCGCAGCGTGGCATCGGACGCGGCCCGGGCGTCCGCCGCGACGATGTTCTCACGCTCGATCGCCAGCTGCGGATTGCCCGACAGCGCGATGTCGATCGCCGCGGTCAGCGTCAGCTCGCGCGGCGCTCCAGGCGCGGCGTCCGCGGTCGCCTGCGATGTTCCCGCCGCCAGCACCGTCAGTACAGCCGGCGCAAGCCATGCGCGCACGGCGATCCTGCCCGATCGTAGGCACAACGTCATAAGCCTCCGGAAGCCGGTGAGTTGCACGAGATGTGCCGCCCTCGCCGGCAGATGAACCCAGCCCGGATCACGGCGCCCGAGCGCCGGCCGGATCGAACCCGGAACCCGCCCGGCACCGGCGCGCGCCATCGACGGCGCGGACGCGATCGCGACGCAACCGCGCGGGATCGGATATCCATGTCGTCTCCACCACAAACCTTTCCGTTCATTCCTGCGACAGCGACGCCCTGCGGCAGTCGCGGGACCGTCGAGTCCGTCGACCGCGACGTGCCGCGTGTGCCGACCGGGTCGTCCCGTACCCGGTGGTCGCGCTCCCCGCATACCGGGCCGGTGCTGTCGCGGTCATCCGGTGGTGAGCTCGGCGGGCGATGCCCGGACCCCACCGCCGTCGTCGGCGACCCATGCGTCATCGTCGGCCAGCGGCCGGCGGCCCGGCGCCCCGCCTTCGATCGGCAGGCGGATCTCGAAGGTCGTGCCGCGGCCGACCACGCTATCGACGTGCACGGTGCCGGCGTGCTTCTCGACGATGGTATGGACCATCGCGAGGCCCTGGCCGGTGCCGCGGCCGACCTCCTTGGTGGTGAAGAACGGATCGAAGATGCGCGACCGGATGTCCTCGGGGATGCCGGTGCCGGTGTCGCCGATCGCGATCACGACCTGATCGTGCTCGCGGCGGGTCGCGACCGTGATGCGGCCTCGCGCGCCGGAGGTGCCCACGACATCGCCGATCGCGTGGCCGGCGTTGACCAGGATGTTCAGCACCGCCTGGTTGACCTGACCCGCATGGCAGGTGATCGGCGGCAGGTCGCCGAAGTCGGTCGTCACGTCCGCGACGTACTTGTACTCGTTGCGCGCCATCACCAGCGCGCTCTCGATCGCGCGGTTGAGATCGATCGCGGACATCTCCCGGGCGTCGGGATGCGCGAACGCCTTCATCGACCGCACGATCGACGCCACCTGCTCGAGCCCGTCGAGCGCGCGGTCCAGCGCCCTGGGGCCGTGCTCGAGCAGGTAGTCGATCTCGGCCTCGTCCTCCGCCTGCTGCGCCTCCTCGGCCGCGTCCCGCGATGGCGCACCGCCCAGCACCGCACGGTTGACGGCGCGGAGCTTCTCGACCACGCCCGACAGGTCCGTCATCGCCGCCTTGACGAACTGGACGCTGTCGCTCACGAACTGCACCGGCGTGTTGATCTCGTGGGCCACGCCGGAGGCCAGCCGGCCGACCGCCTCGAGCTTCTGGGCCATGCGCAGCTCGGTCTCGATGCGCTGGCGCTGGCGCATCTCGGATTGCTGCGCGAGGTTGGACCGGGTCAGCTCGAGCGTGCGCTCCTCGACCCGCTGCTCGAGCTCGCGCTCGATCCGGCCGCGCTCGTCGATGTAGGACGCCAGCTCCTCGCCGAGCATGTTGATGCAGCCGACCACGCCGTCGAGCACGCCACCGTCGCCGGTGATCGGCG
>VBLP01000016.1:0-14682 GCA_005887925.1 Deltaproteobacteria bacterium
ATCTCGAAGGACAGCATGTACAACCCGCTCGGCGGCACCGTGCTGGGCTACCAGCGCCGGCTCGACGAGGTCGGCCCGCGCCGCGCCGCGCAGAACGTCAATACGTTCCGCCTCGTCGGCGGGCTGCACGGCACGGTCCCCGACGACTTCGGGCCGTTCGGCCACTTCAAGTGGGAGCTGTCCTACAACTACGGCCGCAACGACGGCGAGCAGACCAGCACCGGCAACCTGATCCGGAGCCGGCTCGCCGCCGCCGTCGGACCGAGCTTCATGAACGCGAGCGGCGTTCCGACCTGCGGCACGCCGGCGAAGCCGATCCCCGGCTGCGTCCCGATGAACGTGCTCGGCCCGTCGGGCTCGATCGACCCCGCCTCCACCGCCTACGTCACCTTCACCGGCGTCCGCAGCGGGTTCAACCAGCAGCAGACCGTGCTCGCGCAGACCCACGGCCAGCTCGCGAAGCTGCCCAACGACGGCGACCTGTCCGTCGCGTTCGGCGCCGACGTCCGCACCGAGGCCGGCGCGACCACGCCCGATCCGCTGACCGCGACGGGCGACACCACCGGCAACCTCACCGCGCCGACCTCCGGCTCGTACAACGTCATCGAGGGCTTCGGCGAGCTGTCGCTGGTGCCGATCAGCGGCCACCCGATCGCGCAGTGGCTCGAGCTCGACCTCGCCGCGCGCGGCTTCCGCTACAACACGTTCGGCAGCGGCGTGACCTGGAAGGCCGGCGGGCTGTTCCGCACCGTCAACGGCTTCGCGGTCCGCGGCACCTACTCGACGTCGTTCCGCGCCCCGTCGGTGACCGAGCTCTACCAGGGCAAGACCGACACCGCGTTTCCGCTGGTCGATCCGTGCGACACGCGGCCGCTCGGCGTCTCGATCACGCTCGACCCCGACGTCGCCGCCGAGTGCGCCAACCGCGGCGTCCCCGGCAACGCCGCGTTCGGCGCCGGCCTGACCCGGGTCCGCATCGGCGGCAACCCCGATCTCCAGCCCGAGACCGCGCGCGTGCTCACCGCCGGGCTCGTCGTCGAGCCGCCGCAGGCCAGGGGCCTCGCCGTCACGCTCGACTACTTCCACACCGAGATCTCCCGGACCATCCAGACCCTCGGCGCCAACATCGTCCTGTCGAGCTGCTACCTCCGCCACGACCCCACCAGCTGTGACCAGGTCCATCGCAATCCGCAGCTCGGCTACGCGATCGACTACGTCGACATGCCGACCAAGAACGTCGGCGGCGTGTCCGGCTCCGGCATCGACTTCGCCGTGGCCTACGACCACAAGGTCGTCGGCGCCGGCCGGTTCCGCGAGCAGCTCGAGTCGCAGTACCTGCTCAAGGCCGACATCGACAACAGCTTCCAGATCATCCACGCGATCAACAACAACGACCTCGGCGCGCGTCCGCGCATCCGCGCCAACTTCTCGTCGCTGTGGCAGCACCCGTCCGGGGCCGGCGCCGGCTTCAACGTGCGCTACGTCGGCACGTTCCACGAGTGCGAGCAGAACAACTGCAACGCAGGCCTGCCGGCGCGCGCGGTCAGCGACTGGTACCGCGTCGACCTGTTCGGCAGCTACGCGCTGCGCACCGGTGCGGGCACCTCGACCGTCACCGTCGGCGTCAACAACGCCCTCGATCGCGATCCGCCCGCGATCTACGGCTCCACGTCCGGTGACTACGATCCGACCGCGTACGACCTCAAGGGCCGCTGGTTCTACGCGCGGCTGTCGCAGACGTTCTGAGCGGCCGCGCGGCGCGTATGCTCCAAGGTAGGGTCTTCGTCGCCATGAACGCGCATCCTGTCGGAGTCACATCGCTTTGAACGCCAAGCAATCGACGACTGCCCTCGGTACAATCCGAGCCATGCGTGGCTACCTCGGAACCATCGGCATCGCGCTCCTCCTCTCCACGGGCGTCGCAGCGGCGGGCCCGCACGGCGATGGCGGAGCGGTCGTCCGCGATCACCGCAGCGCCGCCGGCGGCGGCAACACGGTCGTGCGCGATCACCGCGGCGCCGTGGGCGGCGGCGCCGTCGTGCGCGATCACCGCGGCGCGGTCGGCGGCGGCGCCGTCGTGCGCGACCACCGCAGCTACGCCGGTCGCACCGTCGTGCGCGATCATCGCGGGCCGGTCCACATCACCGGCGGCCGCTACGTGTTCCCCGGCGGCGTCGTCCGCACCTACCGCGCGCCGGTGATCCGCACGCACTACTACAGCTACTATCACCGACCCGCGCTGATCGTCGAGACCATCGAGCCCGTCCCGGGCTACTTCTGGATGCGCGGCAACTGGCGGTGGAACGGCGTCGAGTGGCTCTGGCTGCCCGGCTACTGGGCCGTCGCCACCGCGCCCGTCGGCGTCAGCGTCGGCGCCTCCGTCGTCGTCCACTGACCGACGCCGCACCGCCTCGTAGAAGGCGGTGTTGGTGGTCGGCGAGTCACGAGCTTGCAGCGGCGACGTCACCGGGCTCCAGCGTGAACCGCACCGTCGCACCGCCATCGATGACCCCTTGCGCCGACACGCGGCCGCCGTGGCGCTCGATGATCCGGCGCACGATCGCCAGCCCGATCCCGGTGCCCTCGAATTCGGATCCAGCATGGAGCCGCTGGAACGGCTCGAACAGGCGATCGCTTGCCGCCATGTCGAAGCCAGCGCCATTGTCACGCACGGTAAACGCGCCGCGCTCGTCCCGTTCCATGACGATCTGTGCACACGGTCGCTTGCTCGTGAACTTCCAGGCATTGCCGAGCAGGTTCTCCAGCGCGATCGCGACGAGCCGGCCATCGGCGGTGGCGACCATGCCGTCGCGCACGTCGACCTCGATGATGCGGGACGGGTCGCGCAGGTGCAGCTCGTCGAGGATCTGGCGAGCAATCTTGGACAGGTTGACCGGCTCGCGGCGCAGCTCGCCCCTGCTGGCCCGAGACAGCGTCAACAGGTCGTTGATGATGGCCTGCATGCGCTGCGCGTTGCGGCAAACGGTCTGCAGCATCTCGCGCCGGCCGGCGTCGTCGAGCGTGTCGTCCTCGAGGACGATCTGCGCGAACCCGGTGATCGCCCGCAGGGGCGCCCGCAGATCGTGGGACACCGAGTAGGTGAACGCCTCCAGCTCGGTGTTGGCGCGCACCAGCTCGTGGTTGGCGCGCTCGAGCTCGGCCGACCACGCGCGACGCGTCCGGCCGAGCGCCACATGGGTACGGACGCGGGCCACCAGCTCGCGCGCGGCGAACGGCTTGATCAGGTAGTCATCGGCGCCCGCATCCATGCCCTCGGTGGAGGCTTCCGGGCCCGCCCGCGCCGACAAGAGGATCACCGGCACCGTCTGCGTGCGCGGATCGGCGCGCAGCGCGGCGAGCAGCCCGAAGCCGTCGAGCTGCGGCATCATGATGTCGCTGAGCACCAGGTCGGGCACCTGCTCGCGAACTGATTGCAGCGCTTGCTCGCCGTCGGCGACCGCGATCACCTCGAAGTGGTCGGCCAGCAGCCGTGTGACGTACTCGCGCATGTCGGCGTTGTCATCGGCCCAGACAATCCGCGGCGCCTGGGCGGATCGAGCCCATGCTTGCTCGCCGCCGGGCGGTGGTGCGTCGGGTGTCCAGCGCAGTGCCTCCTCGACAAATGCAGCTCGGGCGCGGCTCGTCGGTCGCTCGGTCGGGGCGCCCAGGTGGTCGGCCGGCAGATGCGCCGTTCCAGCCTTGACGGAGACCGTGACGACCGTCCCGATCCCGACCGTGCTGGTGATCTCGACGTCGCCGCCGAGCGCCCGCGCCAGCTCGCGCACCAGCGCCAGCCCGATCCCGGTGCCTTCATGGGACCGCGACCAGGCGCCCTGCACGCGGTGGAAGCGCTCGAACACGCGCGGCAGCTCGTGCGCGGGGATCCCGATGCCGGTGTCGATCACGCGCAGGGTCACCCGATCGGCCTCCCGGTGCTGCGCCACGGTGATCCCGCCGCGCTGTGTGTGCTTGAGCGCATTCGACAGGAGGTTGAGCACGATCTTCTCCCACATCTCGCGATCGATGTAGATCCGCTCGGGCAGCGGCGGACAGACAAGGGTGAGCGTCAGTCCCGCCTTCTGGATCGCCGAGCGAAACACGCCGGCAAGCTGCGTCGTCTCGGCGGCGAGCTCCACGGGCTCATAGCTCGCGTGGAGGCGACCGGCCTCGATCCGCGAGAAGTCCAGGAGGGTGTTGACCAGCCGCAAGAGCCGGAGGCTGTTTCGATGCATGGTGTCCAGCCGCTCGCGGTGCTGCGCCGGCAATCCGGCGCACTCGGCCAGCTCGTCCTCCAGGGGTCCCAGGATCAAGGTCAGCGGCGTGCGAAACTCGTGGCTCACGTTCGAGAAGAACGCGGTCTTCACGCGATCCAGCTCCGCGAGCGCCTCGGCCTTGCGCCGCTCGTCCTCGAGTGCGTGCGCGTTGGCGAGCGCGGCGCCGACTGCAGCGGCCACCAGCTCGTAGAACACGCGATAGGCATCGGTCAAGACCAGGCGCCCGCTGACACCCGCCACCAGCAGCGCCTCGGGCGGACCGTGAGCCGCTCTCCGGACGGGAAGCACAAGCGCGCGCCTGGGCAGCTCGGGATACGGCCCCAGCGACTCGGAGACCCGGGCCGCGACGTCGTCCAGCTCGATCACCTCGCCGCTGCGATACGCGTCGGCCAGCGCCCACGGCGACCCGCCGCTCCCAAGCTCGACCAGCTCGGGACCGGCCGCGCCGGCGGAGATACCCGCCTGTGCGATCCGACAGGCGCGGTTCGCGCTGTCGTCCACGAGGTAGAGCACCGCAAAGGGAACATCGAGGTTCGCCTGCGCGAACACCTCCGCGGACAGCTGCAGCGCCTCCTCCCGCGTGCGCGCCGTCGCGGCGCGGATCGCGAGGTCCCGCACGGTCTGCGTGCGCCGCTCTGAAAGCATCTGTCCCGTCAGCTCGGTCACCGGGTGAAACAGCCCACCCACGCGCCCGGACTCGTCGGTGATCGGCGAGAACGAGAACGTGAACCAGGTCTCCTCGAGAAAGCCGTACCGGTCGAGGAACATCCGCATCTTCTCGAGGTACCCGCTGCGCCCGGACCACGCCGTGTCATACGCCTCGCCGATCACAGAGAACACGGACGCCCAGCACTCGCGGAAGTCCTGACCCATCGCAGTCGGGTGCTTCGCACCGCAGATCGGCCAGTAGCCATCGTTGTAGATCTGCGTATGCCCGGGTCCCCAGGCGAGCGAGATCGGCGATAGCGACGCCTGCATCAAGCTGACCGTCGTGCGCAGGCTCTGCGGCCAGCGCGCGATCGGGCCGAGCGGCGTCGTTGCCCAGTCCTTGAGCTTGATGACCTTGGCCATCTCCCCGCCGCCAACGAGCCAATCCGCGGGATCGCTCACCATAAACGAGCATCATCGGCCGCGCGTGCAGGCTGTTTAGCTCCGAGATCGTGAGCGCGGGTAGCCCTCACCTTCTCATTGCAGATTTCCGGCGACAGCGCATCGGACGATGTCGACGAGTCGACCGACCATCACGATCGGCGCTCGCGGTACGTCGGACAAGCCCCGGCTGCGGGCCATGCTGTCGTTCACCTGTCGACCGCGAACGATGCGCGCGGGCCCTACCGATGGCTCCGGTGAGGCAGATTCCATCAGCAGCGTACCGACCGACGTGTCTGTGGACGTGGCCTCGGGCGCAGCCTGAGACCCCGCCGATCCGCCAGGTGCGCGCTGCCCACACAGCGGTACGCTGGCACGGTCGTGACTCCGGGTCCTGCGATGGTGGACCGGCTCAACGCTCGGAGCCCCGCGGTCCTACCGTGGCCTTTTGGCGGTCCAGAGCGAGGATTGGTTGGCCAAATACCAGCACCTAGATCAGGAGCGTCGGCGCGACGTTCGTATCTCTCCCAAGGGTACTGTTGTCCTGCTCGCGGGCGGGGACACCTGCCGCTGCCGGATCGTGAATCTCTCTCATGGCGGCGTCCTCGTGACCGTGCCGGTCGAGGCCGGCGACATGTTCGTCCCGGGGCGGTCCCTCGAGCTCGAGCTCCAGATCGATGGCAAGAGCTCCCAGTGGATCCGGCTGTCGGGGCGCGTCGTCCGGATCGAGGCAACCACCATCGCGATGACGTTCGACAAAGTATCCGTGGAGTTCATCCAGCTCGTCGACGAGATGCTGGGGGCGTCGTACGGTCGCCGCCGGATCCTGTCGGTGATCTCGGTGGACACCGACGCGGATCGGCGCGCGCGCATCGCCGAGGCATTCCGCGTCGTCGGCTGCACGGTGGTCACCGTCTCGACGCCCCTGGAGATGATCGTGCGGCTCGGCGAGCTGCAGTTCGAACCGGACCTGATCGTCATCGCGAGCTCGCGCCCGAGCGCCACGTCCGATGATCTGCGGCGGTTCGTCGAGCGGGAGCATCCCGGCGCCAGGCTGGCGGCGGTCAGCGATCAGCTGATCAACCCCGGTGGGGAGAGCCAGTGGCTGTCATCGATGGATGCGGACGGCGATCTGGTCAACCGCGTCCGGAGGCTCCTGCTTCCACTGGTTTGAGCATTCCCTGGAGGATTATGGCCAATCAACGAGGCACATTCACAAAACGTCGGCGCGAGCAGGAGCTGCAGGAGCGCGCGCGCGCGAAGCACGAGCGGCGGGCAATCAAGCGCAATGAACCGCGGACGGCCGGAGGTCCGCAGATCGCGTGGGACGAGGCGGTCGGCGTTGCGGGCGCCGGTGGAAGCGACGGCGATACCGCCGCAGCAGCACCCGCGGATTCGGCGCCGGCGGCAGTCGACGCCGGTGGCGGCGACGTCCCCGACTAGCGCCTCACGGCGGCGACCTTACGAGGCATGCAGGACGGAAACCTCTGGCACGAACGCTCGCACGTGGAATCGACCTCGCGGCCGGTGCGTTACGATCGAGATGTGCCGGCTCGCGCCCGCCTTGCTGACCGCCCTCGCGCTCGTCACCGCTGCGCATGCGGACCCCGAGGCGCGAGCGCGGCCGGATGGGTGCAGCGCCGAGGGCAGCGGCGGTCGATGTCGCGAGCTGCTCGACCGCTACCGCTGGCTGGCGGCCGACGCACGCGTCGAGCGGCTGAACGACCGGGTCCGGCCGCCGCGCGGGGCGGCCCGCGTCGCGGTCGCCGGCGATAGCTTCGGCGCGTGGCTGCGCGGGCTGCCGCTGCGCGCGCCGGGCACGCCGGTGCGCTCGTACCGCGGCGAGCAGCTGCACGCCGGCGACGACCGCAGGATCGCGGCGGTGGTCGAGCTCGACGTCGGCTCGCGCGACCTCCAGCAGTGCGCCGACTCGGTCATGCGGCTCGACGCCGAGTGGCGCTACGCCGCGGGCCGGGGGGACGAGATCGCCTATCCGATCGGACATCGCCAGCAGCTGGCGTGGAAGCGATGGGCGTCGGGGCAACGGCCCCGGGTCGGCGACCGCGACCAGGTGTCGTGGGTCGACCGCGCCAGACCCGATGCGTCGCACCGGGCGCTCCGCGAGTACCTCGACATCGTGTTCACCTGGGCCGGTACCGAGTCGCTGGCCGACGCGACCCGGCCGGTGCCGCGTGCCGAGCTGCGCGCCGGCGACTTCTTCGTCGTCCGGGGGCACCCCGGCCATGCGGTCCTGGTGCTCGACATCGCCCAGGACGACCGCGGACACCGCTGGGCGCTGATCGGCCAGGGCTTCATGCCCGCGCAGGACTTCCAGGTGCTGGCGCACGATGGCGATCCGTGGTTCTCGCTCGACGGCGATACGGTCGAGACGCCGTTCTGGCCCGCGTTCTCGTGGACCACGCTCCGACGGCTGCCGTGACCGCGGCGGTGGAGACGG
Source organism: Deltaproteobacteria bacterium (assembly GCA_005887925.1). Classification (GTDB taxonomy): domain Bacteria; phylum Myxococcota_A; class Polyangia; order Haliangiales; family Haliangiaceae; genus JABFXX01. Next base: position 7,822 of record VBLP01000016.1, read on the forward strand.
GCTGACCGGCGCTGGCGGCGCTACCGCGACGCGACCCGCTCAGCGCGCCGCGCGCAGCATGGCGGCCACGATGCCGTCGCGCTCCGCCGCCTCGAAGTATGCGACGTCGGCGACGATGACGAGCTTGCCGCGGGCGCGAGATGCTGACGTTGAGCAGGTTGGGCGCGCTGGCGAGCAGCGCGCTCGGCCGCATCGGGGCGGCGTCGACGAGATCGAGGATCACGACGTCGCACTCGCGACCCTGGAACCGGTGGATCGTGCTGCACTCGACCGCATCGCCGATCCGCCGCGCCGCGAGCAACCGGCGGATGTCGGCGGCCTGCGCGGCGTACGGTGTGATCACCGCGACCGATGCGGCGCCGCCGCGCACGGCCTCGGCGGCGAGGTCCGCGGTGATCTCGGCCGCGCCGGGGTTGACGCGCGAGCTGCCCCGGGCCGAGCGCTGGCACGTCGTGCGCGCCCGGGCGTCGACGACGACGACCGGCATGCCGGGGAACGGTGGGCGCGCTGCGATCGCGTCGGTCGCGGCGCGGTCGGCGCCATGGCGGAGCCGGCCGCCGTAGAACAGCGCGCCGACGAGCGCGCCGATCGCCGGGTGCATCCGGTACTGGACGTCGAGCATCGCCACCAGCGCGGAGCGGGTGGGGTCTCCGACCGCGACCTCGAACACGTTGCGGCCGATCGCGCGCCGCACGCGCGCGTCGTTCGACTGCACGATCGGCGGCAGCTGCTGCGGATCGCCGACCATGATCGCGCGCCTGGTGCACAGGCACGCCGCATGGAACAGCGACGGCAGCGTCGCCATGCCCGCCTCCTCCGCGATCAGCACGTCGAAGCGCTGGTCGGCCATCACCGGCGCCAGGTACGCGCTGGTCAGCGTGCACATCACGATGCGTGGTTCGCAGATATCGCATTCTACATGGCCGCGCTGTTCGGAGAGCGCCAGGGAGCCCCGATCACCGAAGCGACACCTCGCCTGCTCGCCTGGCGCGATCGCATGACCGCCCGGCCCGCGGTTCGCAAGGTCGCCGGCGCGATGGCGACGTGGCTGGTGGCGGCGGGACGTCCGGTGCCGGCATTCATGGCCGCCCTGGTGCGCCGCGCTAGCTGACGCCGGCGCGCTGACCCGCTTGCACAGTCGTCAAGGCCGGAACTGAACCTCCACCGTGGATTCAATCTGGCAGCCGATCGGCCCTTCACCCGGCGGCGCCAGCCGAGGTGCAAGATCACGCGCGCGAGCCGCCGCCGGTGAGGCGCAGTTCGTTACCTCGTTCGACGGGTGGACGCGGCGGCCGGCGACCCGGAGACTCACCGGATGATCTCCGGACCCCGCAGGCGGCCCACGCCCATCTCACTCCGGCTCTCGCTGTTGTTCGCCGTGCTCGCCACGGTCTCGTGCGCCCGCGACATCGCCCGCGCGGCCCCCGCGCCGACCCGCGGACCATCTGGCGCGCTCCGCGACCACTGGCGGTCCCCGAGCGGCACGTGCATGGAGATCCCGGAGTGGGATGTCCACGAGCTCGACCGCGATCTGTACATCCTTCGCCAGTCGCCGTGCGCCAGCTACGAGAAGCCGTTCGTGTTCCTCATATTCGGCGATGACCGCGCGCTCCTGCTCGACACCGGCGCCGGCCAGGACAATCACCTGGCGACGACGGTGGTTCGCCTCGTGCGGCAATGGCGGGAGCGTACCGGGCACCGCTCGATCGCCCTGATCGTCGCCCACACGCACGAGCATGATGATCACACCGCCGGGGACGCCGATCTGGCAGCGCTGCGGATCCCCGAGCTCCCCGTCCAGGTGACCGCGCTCGACCTCGAGGCCACCCAGCGGCTGTTCGGTATCGCCCACTGGCCCGACGACATCGGGCAGCTCGAGCTGGGCGGACGGATCCTCGACGCGATCCCGCTGCCCGGTCACAGCAAGCTCAGCGTCGCGCTCTACGATCGACGGACGGCGATCCTGTTCTCCGGGGACACGCTCTACCCGGGTCGCCTCTACATGTCCGACGCTCCGGCGTTCGAGGCCAGCATCGCCCGGCTCGTGCGGTTCACCGCAGACCGGCCGGTCGCGCACGTGATCGGGAATCACATCGAGCAGACAGCGACGCCGTTTCGCGACTATCCGATCGGGACGATCTTCCAGCCCGACGAGCACGAGCTCGCGCTGCCCCGCGGCGCGCTGCTGGAGCTACAGGCGGCGCTGGTGGCGATGCACGGAGCGCCGCGTCGAGTCGCGCTGCGCGACTTCACGATCTGGCCAACGGGGCCGGGGTTAGTTCGCGCCGAGGAGATCGAGCGTGGCATCGAGGAGCACGAGCGAACCAAGTGGTCGCGTCCACCTCAGGTGTCGCCGACGTGCAGCTCCGACGCGCCCCGGTAACGGCCCGCATCGCGCTACGATCCCGCAGTCTCGCCATGGCAACGTCGCTCGACCACCGTCGCTTCCTCGCTGATCCGGATGCGCATCGCCCGTTCGCCAACGGCGAGATGTTCGCGCGCGTCGGCGGTCACTCCGCGGTCGGCGCGCTGATCGACGGCCTGTACGTTCGCATCGAAGCCGACGCCGAGCTCCGGCCGCTGTTCGGTCGCGATCTCGCCAACGAGCGCGCGGCGCAGACCCGGTTCTTCTCCGAGTGGCTCGGCGGCGAGGCCGCATACACCGACCGCGCGCACATGCCGCTCGCGCACCGCCACGATCTCCTGCCGATCACGCCTCGACTCNNNCACGCTCGATCTCCTCGGCGCGAACTAACCCCGGCCCCGTTGGCCAGATCGTGAAGTCGCGCAGCGCGACTCGACGCGGCGCTCCGTGCATCGCCACCAGCGCCGCCTGTAGCTCCAGCAGCGCGCCGCGGGGCAGCGCGAGCTCGTGCTCGTCGGGCTGGAAGATCGTCCCGATCGGATAGTCGCGAAACGGCGTCGCTGCTCCAGCTCGCCGTGCTCGCCGGACGCCGCCCGATCGTCGAGCTCCTGCTCGACCGCGGCGTGGACGTGAACAAGCCGGCACCGCTTGCGCCGCTGGTGTTCGCGACACCGCTGTGCGCAGCGCGCTCGAAGAAACGCGAGCTCGTCGCGGCGCTGCTGCTCGACCTCGGAGCGCGAGAGGACATCTTCACACACGCGTTTCTCGGCGATGTCGGACGACTCGACGCGGACCTGGCGCGCGAGCCGTCGTCGGCGCAGGCGATCGATCCAGCCGTCGACGCGCTCGCGATCACACCGATCCACCACGCGGTCGCCGGTGATCGTCTGGATGCGCTGCGCTTGCTCCTCGCGTTCGCGTCGAGCGCGGGCGAACCGATCCGCGGTGCTGCGCGCGCGTTGCGCGATGCGGCGGCGCGACAGAACGTTGCGATCGTGGCGCTGCTCCTCGAGCACGGCGCGCCGGCGGCGTCGCTCGGCGCCGGACGCTGGGTCGTTCATCCGCAGCTCGCAGCGATGCTGTCTCGCGCCGGCGCGACAGTCGACCGCGACGGCGCATGGATCGGACTTTCGTGCACGGGGAACCAAGGTCGCAAGGATGATCCCGAATACGTCGCGGCGCTGCTACGGCACGGCGCGCGCGTCACCGATCGACGGCTCGTCGGACAGGGAACGGATGGCGGCCGCGCGACGGCACTCCACTACGCGGCCAAGGCCGGCTTCGCGAACACGGTCTCCCTTCTCCTCGAGCACGGTGCTGATCCGTCCGCGGTCGACGACAACGGCAGAACTCCGCTCGACTGGCTCGATCGCGCGGCGAAGTCGGTCGACCGAGAACGCATCCGCGGACTGCTTCGTCGTCGGTCCAGACCGGGTACCTCGGTCACAGGCCGCAGCTGATCGACGCGGGGGGTGACCTGCGCGCTGTTGCCAGGTAAGATGGCTATGTCGTCATGCGCGCACACAAGCAGAACATTACCGTCGCTGCCGATCACGAGGTCGCGATCCGGCTTCCGGATGATTTCCCGCCGGGCCCTGCAGAGATCATCGTTCTAGCGGCACCGACCGCGAGCGAACGCCTGAGCCCGCCGGTGAGGAACTTGAAGCCTCATCCGGTGCTGGGAAAGATCGTTTTCCACGACGATCCCTCCACGCCACTGGATCCAGAAGACTGGCCGGAGACCTAGCGCTCGTGCACGTGCTTCTCGATACGTGCGCTCTACTCTGGTTCGTGGGCGAACCCGCTCGCCTCTCGGCAAGGGCGCGTGCGGCGCTAGAGAGCACCGAGACCGAGGCCTACGTCTCGGCGATCTCTCCGGGTTCGAGATCTCCGTCAAGCACAGGAAGGGCAAGCTCGAGCTCCCGCTGCCTCCGCGCGAATGGTTGGCTCAGGCGTTCGCGGCGTACTCTCTCCGGGAGCTACCGATCACACTGCAGATCGCGGCGTTGGCACCGGAAGTCGCCGTGGCGCACGGTGATCCTTGCGACCGGATCATCGTCGCGACCGCCCAGTTGCACAGGATCCCGGTGATGACGTCGGACCCCCTGATCGATGTCTGCAAGGACATCACGATCATCTGGTAGACAGAGGTCGCCACGCGAGACGAAACGTGCCTCGTCGTCTACCGCGACCGCAAGATCTGCCGCGAGGTCGCGAAGCTTCGCGTCGGCATTCTCGGCGGCGAGGTTCTGTCGCTTGCTACCACCGAGCTAAAGGCGACGAGACGATGGAGAAAGCTGGTGACCCCAAAGGGACTTGAACCCTTGTTTTCGGCGTGAGAGGCCGACGTCCTAACCGCTAGACTATGGGGCCGAGGAGGGAGACGTGGTTCTACCTGTGAGGGCGGAAGCGGTCAAGCCTTCGCGGGTTCGGGGACATGGATTCGAACCATGATAGCCAGATCCAGAGTCTGACGTCCTACCGTTAGACGATCCCCGAGTGATGCCGAGGGTCTTTAGGTAGACGGCCGGCGGCGGTTCGTCAAGGGCGGTGGCCTGCTTGGTGCGTGGCACGAAGAAGATCAAGGTCTTGCCCCCGATCCGGAGGACATGGATGGCGAGCCACGGGGTCGACGGGGTCTGGCTGAGGAATCGGGTGAGCTCGACGCTGCGGACGCCGTAGGGGCCGATCTGCTGGACGGCGATGCCGCGGCGGGCGAGCTCGGCGGCGAGAAAATCGCTGGTGTCGCGCAGGCCGCGTCCGGAGACGAGCTGGCCCTGCGCATCCGCGCGCGTGCCGGGAGGAACGCGGACGGGCGTGTCGGCGCGCGCGCTCGCGGCGGCGAGCAGGACGAGGACGATCGTGGCGCGCAGCGCGTCGACCATGGTGCGCAACTATGGTCTCATGGACGATGCACCTGGTATTGCGTAAAGAACTTGTAACTTCACTGGGAGGCTGTGTATGAGGCGCATCGTTTTCACAGCGCTGGCAGCGGTGCTGACGGTTTCGGTCGCGTGTAAGAAGCAGAGCTCGGACGGCGCGGCGGGATCGGGATCGGCGGCGATGGCAGGTTCGGCGGCTGGCGGCTCGGCGGCTGCGGGCTCGGCGGCGACGGGCTCGGGGACGGGCTCGGCGGCGGGCGCGGGCTCGGCGGCGACGGGCGCGGCCGGCTCGGCCACGGACCAGCGATGGCCGCGGGCAGCAGCGCGGGATCGGGCGGCGCGGAGGGGATGGCACATCGCGCGGGGATGTGTCCGAGCACGGTGCTGGGGTCGACGACGAAGGAGACGGTGAAGGGCAAGGCGGTGGTGGTGACGATCGAGTCGGCGGACAAGGACGCGATCAAGGCGATCCAGCGGCGCACGGACGAGCTGCTCGCCGAGAAGAAGACGCACGCGCCGACGGGCACGGGCCACGACATGAAGGGGACGCACGGCGGCGGCCAGGGGTTGTGTCCGGTCTACGTGCCCGAGGGCGCGACGGCGACGGCAAAGCACGAGGCCAAGGGGGTGGTGGTGATGATCACGCCCAAGGACAAGCCGGGCGATCTGGCCAAGGAGATCGATGCGCGGATCGCGAAGGCGTCGGACTGGGTGAAGGAGCACATCAAGGAAGGCGACAAGGGCAACCAGGGCGGGGTCGGCGGCGGAAAGGGCGACGATGGCTCGAACCACTCGGGCAAGGGCGACGGCAAGGGCCACGAGCGCAAGAAGCGCGGGGGCGGTGGCAAGGGGACCGGCGGCGGAGGCGGAGCTGGCACGGGCGGTGGTGACAAGAGCGGCTGAGCCGGCGGAAGCTGCGGGGGTCGACAGCGGCGGGCCGCGCGGCAGCCTCCATGTGGTGACGAGCACGGCTGAGCCGGGGGAAGCTGCAGCAGATCGACAGCGGCAGACCGTGCGGCAGGGCAGCCTCCATGTGGTGACGAGCACGGCCGAGCCGGGGGAAGCTGCGGCAGGTCGACAGCGGCAGACCGCGCGGCAGGGCAGCCTCCATGCGGTAACGAGCACGGCCGAGTCGGCGGAAGCTGCGGCGGGTCGACAGCGGCAGGCCGAGCGGCAGGGCTGGCACCGGCGGTGGTGGCACGATGAGCCGGCGAGCTGGGATGGCATGGGATGGCGGCGGCGACGTGCACGGCCGACGCGGCGCGGATGGGTCCGGCGGCCTCGGAGGAGCTGGTGGCGGTGGGCGATGAGGCGGTGAGCGCGGCGGTGGATGGCCAGAGCCACGCGGCGCCGTTTTTGGGTATCGCGCGGGTGCGCCACCCAGCGGGGTGCGAGCGCAACGTCGAGAATCGGCAAGGCGCGGCCCGTTGCCTTTGTGGCATGCCGCGATGCGCGGCGGATCACAGGCGGCGCAACGGGGTGTCGCGACGGCGACGGGCCGGCGTAGGATCGGGGCATGGGACGACGAGACGAGCCGGGGCAGTGCGTGCGGCCGCCGCGGGGCGGGGCATGGTGCGGGGTGCTCGCGGCGCTCGCGGTGGGGCTGGTGGGCTG
>VBLP01000016.1:14746-18486 GCA_005887925.1 Deltaproteobacteria bacterium
GCGTGATGTACGACCTCGACCTGTGGTCGGTGGTGCCGTCGGCGACGATGCTCGACTACGGCGACGGCAGCCCGGTCGTGGTGCCGCAGGGCACGCGCGCCGGCGTGATCGCGCAGCTGCACGCGCGCACGCCGCCGGCGATCGTGATCTGCCACATCGAGACCGGCGCGCTCGAGATGGGCCGTCCGGACGCGGCGAAGTTCCCGGCGGCTGCGATCGGGGGCGACGTCCCGGTGCCGCCGGGGTTCCCTCCGGCGAAGTTTCTCGACGTTCGCCAGGCCAGCCGGATGAACTGGGCGCAGTTGATGTGGAAGCGGTTCGATCTCGCCAAGCAGATCGGCTGCGATGGGATCGAGTCGGCGCACAACGACGTCGCGTCCTTCAGCTCGGGGTTCGACATTCCGACCGAGGACTCGTACAGCTGGTACGACGAGGTCGCCAAGCAGGGCCACGATCGCGAGCTGTCGACCGGCATGAAGAATGGCGATCTGCTCAGCGGACAGATCGACCGGGGGGCGGCCAGCTTCGACTGGCTGATGATCGAGCGCTGCGGAGAGCACGACCGCCTCGGGGCCGGTGGTTGCGACGTGGTGCGGCCGTTCACCGATGCGAACAAGGCGGTGCTGGCGATCGACTACAACGTGACCGAGCCGGACGACAACGGGATGACGCATCCGCAGACCTCGGACGCGGTCTGCATGTTCCAGGTGACGGCGCGGATCCAGGACGGCCTGTACAAGGACGTCTCGCTGACCAAGGCGGTCCGCACGCAGTGCAACCCGTGATCGGCAACGAAGACATCGCGGAAACTGCGACGCGAGGTGGGGGTCAGATCAGGTGAGCTCTGGGGTCAGTCGGGGCGGCCGAGCGCCGCGACGTGCTTGAGCAGCTGATCGCGCAGGTCGTCGCGCAGCGCCGCGGAGATCTTGGGATCCATCACGGCGAGGTTGCTCTTGGTGATGGCCCAGTCGTTCTTCTCGAGCGTGTTCTGGAATGCGACGACCTTGGCGCACACGATGTTGCCCTGGCGATCGAAGCGCAGCGCGCGCAGGCTGACGGTGCCGCGCTTCAAGTCCTTGACGCCGAGGGCCATCGGCGCGTCGACGACGTCGACGCGGTAGACCAGGTAGAACGGCGCGCTGAGCAGCTCGTAGGCGGCCTGGCGCCGGGTGGTGTCGTCGGTGCTGGGATCGATCAGCTCGCGGGCGGCGGGGCTGTCGAGCTCGGGCGGGTTGATCCAGTCCTCGCGCTCGGGGCCGGGGTTGGGGGGGACGTTGGAGATCCGCAGCAGGGTGAGCTGGGTCATGGTCGCGCCGCCGATCATCTCCTTCGGGGAGCAGATCGGCGCGGCGCCGGGGGTCGGGGTGTTGCGGTCGATCGCCTTGAAGATCGGATCGAGCCGCACGGGGTCGGCCTCGGGCTTGTGGGTGCTCGAGCACGCGGCGAGCGCGGTGAGGCACACGGCGATGCGGCGGGCGCGGTGGTCAGGCATGGATGATCGAGCCAACATCTTGTCCCTGGAGCGCGGCCAGCACCTGGCCGGGTTCGAGTCCGTTGATCACCTGGAGCTCCTTGCACCACTGCGCGCGCGGCAGGTACTCGATGACGATGCGCTCGAGCACGAGGTCGGGCAGGCCGCGGGCGACGAGCTCGGCGGCGGAGATCCGCTTGATGTGGGTGGCCGATGGGTTCTTCTTGGGGTCGTCGGTGTAGAGGCCGTCCTCGTCCTTGATGAACAGCGCGCGCCGCGCGCCGAGGAACTCGGCCGACAGGAACACGCCGGCGTCGGTGCGGTGCGGCGGGATCCGGCTGCCCTCCTCGCGCTTCTCCCAGTAGCCGAACGGCGGCATGCCGCTCATGATCGGGATGCAACCCATTTGCAGGTAGAGTGGCAGCTTCTCGAAGTCGTCGGGCAGCATGAAGATGCCGCCGTGCTTGGCGAGCAGCATCTGCAGCATCCGCGCGTTCTGCATCGGGATGTACTTGCCGAGCGTGGCGACCACGCCGGTGGGGACCTCGAGCTCGGAGGCGATCGAGTAGATGTGGCGCGCGCGGGTGCCGCCGCCGGCGAGCACGACGACCTGGATGCCGAGCTTCCGGGCGGCGACGATCTCGTCGAGGATCGGGAACAGTGCGGCGCGGCCGCGGTCGAGGATGCTCTGGCCGCCGATCTTGACGACCTTGACGTCGGGCATGACGGCGGTCGGCCGGTAGTCGACCCGGTCGCCGGGGCCGCCGGGACCGGTCATGGTCGAGCCGGCGAGCGCCGATGCGATGGTGCGGCGCTCGGTCATGCCGGCTCCTTGACGATCACGGTGCCGACGTCCTCGCCGCGCAGCGCGCGGCTGAGCTGGCCGCGGACCAGGCCGTTGACGATCGTGATGCGCTCGAGGTTCTTGGCGTGGCTCCAGGCGTGGAACAGCTCGCGATCGAGGATGTTGTCGTCGGGGAGCTGCGGCAGGAGCTCGCCGAGCGTGATCCGGGTGAACCGCCTGGCGTCGGGGTGCTTCTTGGGGTCGCGGTCGTACAGGCCGTCCTCGTCCTTGACGTAGATCACCTGCTTCATGCCGAGGACCTCGGCGAGCTGGAACAGGCCGAAGTCCGAGCCGTGCATCGGCAGGTGGCCGGCCTCGGGCGGCGGCTCCCAGAAGTGGTAGGGCGGCACCGAGATCGCGATCGGCGTGATCCCGGCGTCGAAGTACAGCGGCAGGTCCCAGAAGTGGTCGCGCTGCATCGGCATCGAGCCGTGCGGCGCGAGCAGGGTGTTGAGCAGGATCGCGTTGAGCTCCTCCATCGCGCCGACCAGCTGCGCCATGCCGCCGACCGGCAGGCCGAGGTCGAGCGCGATCGAGATCGTGTGGCGGACCCGCGTGCCACCGCCGACGCCGATCACCATCTTGACCGAGCGGTCGCGCTTGATCTCGACCAGCTCTTCGACCAGCGGCAGGATCGCGGCCTTGCCGCGGTCGAAGATGCTCTGGCCGCCGATCGACACCAGGGTGACGTCGGGGAAGACCCGGAGGTCGCGGTCGCTGTCGGTCTGCGACAGCACGCCGCGGTTCTGGAGCGATTCGCGCATCAGGCGCGAGTTGATGTGGGTGCGGCCGTCGCCGGTGACGAGCTCGGACATGGACGTCAAGGATACCCCCGAAAAACAACAAAGGCGCCAACCTCGCGGCGGGCACCTTCGCTGATCGACAAACCTCGGTTCAGCCTAGTTGGTCAGGGTCGGCGGCGCGCACTTGCCCTGGTCGCGGAGCGCTGCCGTGCTGTTGTAGAACGTGGTGAGCGCGGTCAAGCCGGTGCTGTTGGTCAGGGTGAACCGCGGGTGCTCGAGGTGCGGGGCCAGGCCCGAGCCGACGCCGGTGAACGACCGCGTGTTGATGATCATCTTGCCGTTCTTGACGCCCTGGCTGAGGTCGACCGAGAAGTACTGCGCCATGTAGTACTTGTTGGTGCTGATCACGGTGAAGAACGGGTTGTCGGCCTGCGAGGCGATCTGCCCGTACTCGCCGAGGTCGTGGCAGGTCTGGCACGCGGAGTTGTTGGCGCGCATCGTGCCCCAGTTCGTCATCTTGGCGGCCTGGAAGTTGGCCAGCGTCATGCAACCCGACCACTCCTTGGTCAGCCGGACGGTGGCGTCGGCGGGCGATTCCTCGCCGGGCGGGACCGGGGTGGTGTTGCCGCCGGCGCGGGCCGAGAGCTCGAGGTTGAGCCAGTCGATGATCTTGCTCTTGTCG
>VBLP01000559.1:0-4497 GCA_005887925.1 Deltaproteobacteria bacterium
GCGCTGCTCCATATGCGGGCAATACCGGCCGTCGTCCGACCGGATCCCGGACGCCCCGCGATGGCCTTGAACTACACAGGGACGCACTGACCTTCGGTCAGCGTCCCTGTTCCGCCTCGATCGAGAGGGGCTTTCCCGCCGGCCGGCGGCTGGCCCGGCAAAGCCCGATTTGGGAGCATCTCTCTCAGGTACTTGTCCGATGTCCGGCCGGATTTCGGACAGCTGTCCGGCTACCGGACGCTCGCCGCCGTAACTCCGCAGCATCAGGCGGCCGTCCGCGGGCAAGCTTCTTGCTGTGCCCGCGAGCATGTCGACTCTACAGATCCATCTTGCTTCACCATCCACCCCCGCTCACCGCCGCAGGCGCTGGCTGCTCCCGCCGAGCGAGCGAGCATCGCTGCGGGAGCCAATGACGACGCACGTTGCTGATGCGATCGGTGCAAATCGCCGGATCGCTCCCGCGCAGGAGCAGGTACCATGACGATCGAGCAAACAGACATGACGACTCCAGTGACGCGCGGCGAGCTGCGAGCCGAGCTCGAGCAGTTCGAGACCCGGCTCGAGCAGAAGCTCGAGACCCGGCTCGAGCAGCTCGAGCAGAAGCTCGAACAGAAGCTCGAACAGAAGCTCGAACAGAAGCTCGAGCAGAAGCTCGAGCAGAAGCTCGAACAGAAGCTCGAACAGAAGCTCGAACAGAAGCTCGCGCTCTTCGCGACCAAGGTCGAGGTCGAGACCTGGGGCGGCGCCCTGCTGGCACGCATCGAGTCACTGGAGAAACAGCAGAAGGACATGTACACGGATCTCGCAGACCGCATCGCGGCGTCGCAGAAGCAATTGAGCGCGGAGCTCGCCAGTCATGCCAAGGCGCTTCACGAGACGATGCGGCGCGACATCTCGATTGTCGATGACCAGTACAAGGATCTGCCGGGACGCGTGAAGCGGCTCGAAGTCGCGGTGTTCCGCGGCAGGCGGCGTTGATCGGCAAAACGACCGGCGCAGTTGTCTCAACCTTCAAGCAGGAAGTCGAATGACCACCGATGCAATCGACATGTCGGCTCCACCGACACATGACGAGGTGATGGCGAAGCTCGAGAAGCTCGTCGCACAGATGCCAGATCCGCGGGCGCCGAAGCTCAAAGATCCTGCGACCGCGGTGGCCCTCGATGCGTGGGGAGAACGGTTGATCACCTACCTCCGGATATGGGACCTGCGCATCAGCTCCGTGCTCTCGCGCATCGAGTCATGCGAGCTGCGAACCCTGCAGCGCATCGGCAAGGCCGAGCAACAGATACGCGCCGATCTTCCGCGCCGGTCCAAGGCGACTCGGGGGCGGGCGACTCGCAAGCGGGTCACTCGAAGGCAGACGACGCGAGGGCGGAAGCCGAGGTCGCGTTCGTCACGGGAACCTCGCAGCGTAGCCGACCCCGCCGAGGCGGATCGCGGCCGCGACGTCCGGGGCAAGCAACGCTGATCGGCGAGCGGCAGGGATGGCAGGCGGTGAGCGCCTGGCGCGGCTCGCGCGGCGGCTACGACGGCGTCGCGTGGCTCGACGCGGTGGCGGCAGCTGCGGTGGCGGCAGCTGCGGTGGCGGCAGCTGCGGTGGCGGCAGCTGCGGTGGTGGCCGATGCGGTGGTGGCCGATGCGGTGGTGGCAGCTGCGGTGGCGGCAGCTGCGGTGGCGGCAGCTGCGGTGGCGGCAGCTGCGGGGGCGGCAGCTGCGGTGGGTTGGGTGCTGGTGGCGATCCCCGGCAGAGGCCGGTGGCGCTGGAGGGCATGGCCTTGCAGCGCGGGCCGGCAGATCGGCTGAGGATGGGTGCCGGGCGCGTCGGACGCCGCCGGAGCGCACCGAGGCGGCCCGGGATGGGCAGCCGTACCGGCAGGCGCGGTCGCGGCGTCGCGTGCGGCCTCGCGGTCGCGACCGGCTGGCCATTGCGCTCGCCGACGGTGAACGGGCACGCGGCGAGGGCCGCGATCGCGGCCTCGGTCAGGCCGTGGGGCAGGCCGGAGACGACCGCGATGTCGCGCGTCCTGCCGTGCTCGTCGACGATCAGCTTGAGCACGACCACACCCTCGGTCCCGGCCGCGAGGGCCTCGTCGGTGTACTTGCCCTGACAGACGCCGCGCGGCTCCGGCATCCTGGTGGCCTCGGTGGCGGCGATCGGCTCGGCGAGCGGCTTGACGGCGGCGGCGGCCGGGGCGGCGGGCTGCGTGGGGCGCGCGGTGTTGCCGACCGGCATCGCGGGGCCGGTGCCGGCCTGCGAGGTCGACTCCATGGTCACGCCGAACACCGGCGTGGTGGTGGTGTCGGTCGTGACCGGAGGGTGATCGGTGGGCGTGTCGACGGGCTGCGCGTCGTGGCGGATCACCGGCGCCTGCGGCCGCGGCCGCTCGTGCACGATCGGCTTGGCCGGCTCGGGCGGCGGCTCGGGGGGCTTCGGGGGCTCGGGCGGCGGCTGGGGCGCGGGCGGCTCGATGACGCGCACGGTGACGACGCGCGGCGCCTCGACGCGCTCGCGCTGCGGCAGGTAGTCGAGGCCGTGCGCGAACGCGAGGTGCCCGGCGACCGAGGCGACCGCGCAGATCACGAGCCTGCGGTCGATCCCACGGGGGAGGTCCCCCGCCCCGCCGGCAAAGCCGTCGGGGTCCCCACCCCCCTCGCTCGGCTTTCGCCGATCGATCATCCGCCCTCGCCGGGCGCGGTCATCCCCGCGGGATCGATCTGGATCGCGAACTGGGTGACGCCGAGCGACTTGACGGTGTCGAGCACCCAGACGACGCGGCCGTGCGACACGCGCTTGTCGCCGGCGATGATCGCCTGGGTCTTGGGATCGCGGGTGACGGAGGCCTTGATCGCCTCGCGCAGGGCCCCCGCGGTGACCGGCTGGTCGTTGAGGTAGAGCGCGCCGTCGGACTTGAGGCTGATCGTGAGGGTGAGGGGCGGCAGCGTGGTGCTCTGCGAGGCGCGCGGCAGCTCGATCTCGATCGCCTGGCGGGCGATCAGGTGCGCGGTCAGCATGAAGATGATCAGGAGGACGAGCATGATGTCGACGAGTGGCGTGACGTTGATCTCGGCGATGATGCCGCGCCGGCCCGCGCGCGCCGCCATCAGGCCGCCTCCTTGGCTCCCGGCGGGGCCTTGAGGTGAGCGATGACCTCGCGCGAGGTGGCCTCGGCGCCCGCGACCGCGGTCTCGACGTGGCGAACCAGCACGTTGTACATCGCCACCGAGGGTAGCGCGACGAGCAGACCGACGCCGGTGGCGACCAGCGCCTCGGCGATGCCGGCCATCACGGCCTGGGTGCCCTGGATCGAGCTGCCGGCGAGGTCGTGAAACGCGCGGACGATGCCGAGCACGGTGCCGAACAGGCCGACGAACGGCGCGTTGTTGCCGAGCGTGCCGAGGAACGCGAGCCGCCGCTCGTAGCGCATCCGCTCGGTCTCGAGCGCGGCGGCCTTGTGGTCCTCGACGGCGGCGGGGCCATCGCCGGCGTGCGACAGGCACGCGCGGACCACCGCGGCCTCCATCGAGCGCGCGCCGGCGAGCTTGGCCAGCGCGGCGGCGGCGCTGCCATCGCGCAGGGCGCGCAGCGCGGCGGCGAGCCGGTCGCGCGGCGGCCGCTCCTGGATGAAGAACCAGATCCGATCGATCATGACGGCGACGGCGGCGAGGCTCAAGGCCAGCAGGAGCCACAGCACCCAGCGCGAGCCGGCGCGCAACATGAGGTCGAGCAGCTGGGCGTCGATCGTGTCGTTGTTGGTCATCGCATCTCCTGACATGTTCAGAACCGACCGCGCAGCCCGACGGTCGGCAGGACGTAGCGGATCACGGTCCCGACCTGGACCTCCTCGGGCAGCAGCGCGATGTTGGTGATATCGACGTAGAAGTCGAGCAGCCAGCTGCGCCACACCGCGCGCTTGTCGACCCGCGCGTCGAACCGCAGGTAGCCGGTGCCGCGCGCCTCGTTGTAGCCGGTGGTGATGGTCTCGGGCTTGCCGCTCTGGTACTGCAGACGCAGGCCGACGTCCCAGTTGCGGCGCAGCGGCATGCCGGCGACGACGTTGATCAGGTGGCTGCGGTCGAAGTCGTAGGCGACCCACTGGCCGTCGCGCATGCGCTCCGAGCGCGACAGCGTGTACGACACCCAGCCGAAGATCCCGGACGCGGCCTGGCGGCGGAGCAGGACCTCGATGCCGTAGGACCGGCCGAGCTGCGGCCGGGTTAGCCGGTCGATGATGTCCTGGCCGCGCATGTTGCCGACGACGATCTGGGTCGGAAGCAGCGACGAGTTGGCGCCCTGCACGACGCTGGGGTCGTTGACCTGCAGGTCGAAGATCGTCGGATCCATGTAGTTGAAGTAGCCCTCGGTGGTGAGCTGGAAGCGATCGCGCAGCGGGACCTCGACGCCCAGGCTGGTCTGGAACGAGCGCAGGAGGCCGTACTTGATCGGCATCAGGTCGAGGCCGGGCAGCGGCAGGACGAAGCGCGGCGGCTGGTGAT
>VBLP01000559.1:4531-9151 GCA_005887925.1 Deltaproteobacteria bacterium
GAAGTCGGTGCCCATCGAGTAGGTCCTGTCGTAGCCGACCACGCCGCGGAAGCTCGTGGTGAGCCGGTCGTAGGTCCGGTGGAGGCGGAGGTCGAGCCGGTGGAAGCCGAGGATCAGCGACGGGGCGAGCGGCGGGTTAGGATCGTTGGGGTCGGCGGTCGGTGCGACGGTGTCGAGCTCGTCGTTGGCGCCGGCCATGCCGTTCGCGCCCTGCGAGACGTCGTGGATCGAAGCCTCGACGCCGCCGGTCACGGTGAGCGAGGCGTCGTGCTTCCAGGTCAGGCGTACGCTGGGCTCGGCGACGAGCACGCTGAAGTCGGTGCCCATCGAGTAGGTCCGGTCGTAGCCGACCACGCCGCGGAAGCTCGTGGTGAGCCGGTCGTAGGTCCGGTGGAGGCGGAGGTCGAGCCGGTGGAAGCCGAGGATCAGCGACGGGGCGAGCGGCGGGTTGGGATCGTTGGGGTCGGCGGTCGGCGCGACGGTGTCGAGCTCGTCGCTGGCGCCGAACGCGAACACGGTCCAGCCGTTGCGCGCGTTGCCGCCGTCGAACCGCACCTGGTAGTCCCAGTACGACAGCGACACCAGGTTGGTCGCGAGCCGCAGGATCAGCCCGGGGAAGCCGTAGCGGCCGGCGACGGTGGCGGTGCCGTCGAGGACCGGGATGGGCTGGCGGACCAGGCCGCCTACCTGCAATAGATTTGCATCGAAGTCGAGCAGGTGCTCGTCGGGGCGCGCCCGGCTGGTCCGGCCGTCGATGATGCCGCCGGTGTAGCCGCCGTACACGACCGGCGCGCCGCCGGGATAGAACTGGACCTCGTCGATGAAGTCGGGGTGGACGACGCTCGGGCCCGACAGCAGGTGATAGAGCAGCGGCACGCGGGCGCCGTCGAGCAGGAAGCCGGTCGAGCTCGGGGTGGCGCCGCGCACGATCGGGAACGGCAGCAGCGACACCACCGACGCGACGCCGGGCAGCGCCTGGACGACGCGGAACGGATCGCCGAACGTGCCGGGGACCTGCTTGATCTCGGCGCCGCGCAGCGAGATCCGCGACGCCTCCTCGCGGCGCTGCTCGCCGACGACGACGATCTCGTAGGGGTCGTAGCGGTCGCGCTCGACCAGGTAGGTCACCGCGAGCTCCTGCTTGGCGGCGAGCGACTCCTGCTGCACGAAGCGGGTGTGGCCGGGAGCGGTGACGGTGATGCTGGCGGGGCCGTCGGGCAGCGGCAGCTCGAAGTGGCCCTTGGGGTCGGCCTCCGCGGTGTAGCTGCGATCGCCGACCTTCGCGGTGACGGTGGCGCCCCGGACCGGCGCGCGGGTGCCGAGCTCGACGAGCCTGCCGCGCAGCACCGAGCTGGTCGGCGGGCCGGCGTCGGTGACCGGCGCGGGCGGGGGCGGCGGCGGCAGGAAGGTGTGCGTGAACGTGACCTCGACCGGCACCGGCTTGCCGCCGTAGGTCGCGGGCTCGAACTGGAACGCCCGGACGGCGGCGGCGACGGCCTCGTCGAACACCGGCTGCGGCGGCGTGACCTGATCGATCTTCGTCACGGTGCCGGTGGCGTCGACGGTGAGCTTGACGGTGACCACGACCGGATCTGTGTGCGCGGGCGCATTGTCCGGATAAGGAACATCGGTAGAGCCGCGGGGATGCGGCGGCTCGAAGGTGGGCTGGATCGGAGCGGCCGGTGGTGTGCCGGCGTCGGGGCCAGGCACGCCGGCGTCGGGGGGCGCGGGCTGCGCGAGCGCGCGCTGCGCCCCGAGCGTCGCGAGCAGCGCCGCGATGACCGCGGCGAGCAGCGCCGTGCGAGGCCCATCGGCGAGCCGGCGGTGGCGCAGCATCATCGCCATGCGACCCCCCAGCCGAGCGTGGCACCGGTGTGCGGCCACCACTGCCGCCGCACGATCGCGGTGCCGGTGTCGGGCTCGACGCGGTTGGTGTCGTCGACGCAGCCGGTCCACTGCCCGACGACCTCGAGCGACACCGCGGTCTGGGCGCGCGGGCCGATCACGTAGCTCCACTCGATGCGCGCGAGGCCGGCGGCGCCGACGCCGCTGCAGCTCGCGATCGGCGTGCGCGCGTCGGGGAACGTGTACGACGTGTCGAGCGTGCTGGGCAGCGGCATGGCGTCCATGCGGCCGGTCCGGCCCTCGACGATGCCGCCGAAGCCGAAGCCGACCGCGACGCTGAGGCTCGGCGTGACGTGCCAGGTCGGGTCGATCGTGCCGGCGAACCGCAGCCCGGACAGCCCGCCCGACTGCGACGCCGCGGCGTACTGGAACGACGCGAGGATCGACCAGCGCTGGTCGAGCCGCAGCCCGACGCGGATGGTGGGGCCGATCAGCCGCCCGCTGGGCGCGCCGCGCAGCCCGATCAGCCGGCCGTACACGAGGCCGAGGCCGAGCCGGAAGCCGCTGGTCTGCCACGCGACGCGGTCGGCCTGGGTCGGCAGCGACAGCCGCGGCTCGCCGTCGTCGTCGGAGGAGCTCGCTGCGGATGGGGTCGCGCCGGCCGTACCCGCGGGCGTCGGCGAGATCGTCGAGCTCGGCGATGGCAGCGACGGCGCCGACGGCGCGGGCGTGGTCGGGGATGGCGCGGGCGTGGTCGGGGATGGCGCGGGCGTGGTCGGTGATGGCGCGGGCGTTGTCGGAGAAGACGGTGCCGGCTGCCCGGCGTGCGCGCGCGCCGCGACCGCTGCGATCGCGAGCATCACACCGACGCGCACACTGCCGTTGCCGCTCGACCGGGCGGACGACGCGGCCGGCGCCCGGAGCGATGTGCCGGCGGCGATCACTGCGGCGCCTGTACGGGACACGGCCACCACGACGGCGGCGTGGCCGTGATGTCCCAGGCCGGCAGCTCGCACAGCGCGTCGTTGCGGCAGCCGCGCAGGACGTAGTGGGTGAGCCCGACGCACGAATCGTCGGAGCGGCCCGACACGGCGAGCTGGATCATGCCACTGGCCTTGCCGCTGCCGAAGTCGGGGACCTTGGCGCACGCGGAGGTGCGGTTGGTGACGTCGGGCGGATCGGCCGGAGGCTCGCGGTAGCGGATGCTGCTGTCGGTGACGCGCTCCTGACACGCCAGCTCGTGGAGCTGCGCCGGCGACCGGAACGCCACGGTGACGGCCGCGTCGGTCGATTGCTCGCGGCAGCTCGCCGGATCCTCCTCGGGCAGCTCGCCTCGCAGCTGGGCCGCGACGGCATCGGCGGCGGAGAACCCACCCGCCGACACGATCGAGAAGCTGGGGAGCGGATCGCCGCAGCCTGCGCGCGGATAGAACGCCGCGGCGCGGTCGAAGCTGCCTTCGCGGAACGCCAGGCGCGTGTCGGGCGCGGTCATCGTGACGAACGATGCGGCGTAGACCCGATCGAGCGTCGACACGTCGCCGTCCTGGGGCGGGCCCATGTCGCGGCCGCCGAGGCGGTTGGGGCGCCCCAGGGTCAGCGTGCCGTTGCCGTCGCGGTCGTCGTAGACGACGATGCTGGCGTAGGCGACGCGCGAGGTGACGCTGCCGACCATGACGTCGGCGGCGGGCAGGTCGAACAGGTCGAGCTCGGTGGTGCCGTCGGCGGCGAGCGGCGCGTTGACCGCGACGCGATCGGGGACGAAGCCGAACGGATCGCGGCAGCCGGCGGCGAGCGCCTTCGCGACATCGGCGCTGTCGGGCGGCAGGATGCACAGCGGCTCGGGCAGCCACTGCGCGCCCCACATCAGCGCGGCCCGCAGCTTCGGCGCACCCGCGCCCGGCACCTGCACGCTCGCGAAGTCACCCGCGGTCTGGACCCGGATCGTCGCGAGCGGCGGAACGGCGCCGCCGAACCCGGACACGTCGCCGCACCCGGCCGCCGCGAGCGAGGCTGCGAGCGCCCAGCGCGCGATCACGGTTGCCATGCGACCCCCAGCTCCGCGGACCAGCCGGCGCGCAGCTTGCCGTCCAGGATGTCGAAGGACGGTCCGCCGCTGGTGACCAAGAGCCACGGCCCGGCGATGTGCAGCGCGACGACCGCGTCGAGGTCGGCCGCCGGCAGCAGCGTGAACGCCGAGGTCTCGAGCTCCCTGCCCGACAGGCCCGAGGCGCACGCCGATCGTGCCCCGGCCGGGCGCCGCCTGCAGCCCGCCGGTGACCCGCAGCCGCAGATCGCTGTGCGTGACCGTCCACGGCAGCGAGGACTCGGTCGCGGTGGCCCACGACGCGCGCGCCCCCCACGTCAGCGTGTCGCCGGTGGTGACGCCGGCGCCGACGCCGGCGACCAGCCCGGTCGGCAGCGCCGCGGGGAACCCGACCACGACCCCGCCGTCGACCGCGGTCTGGCCCGACGAGCCGTAGTGCCAGGTGTCGTCGCCCGGCAGCGCGTCGTCGGCCAGGGCGACGCGCGGTAGCCCGAGACACAGGGCGAGGAGGCCGTGGCGCCACATGGTCGTGTGGTTGTGCCCGCTGGCCGGGAATTCCTTCGCCCTGCGATCGATCCGTAGGGGGCTCCGCGCGTCGCGTCGCGCGATCGAGCTACCCTGCCTGGATCTCGGACCTCGCAACAGGTAACGCTGCTCCCATCTGCGTTTTCCGCGAAGGATCCGGATGCGCGCGGCAACTCAGCTCGTACCGTGCTTCGTCCCCTGGTCCC
>VBLP01000559.1:9229-11385 GCA_005887925.1 Deltaproteobacteria bacterium
TCGAGCGCCGCGGCACGGTGCTGGTGGTCGGCATCGACCGGCGCGACGGCGCGGGTGATGGGGTGCCCGACGGGATGCCCGATGGGATGATCGAGCGCGCAGTCACAGGACCGGCGACCGCCGCCACCGTGATCGAGTCGTGGACGCGGCGCGACGTCGCCGAGCCGCTGCTCGCGACCCGTGCGGTCCCGGCGGACGAGCCCGCGGTGGCCGCGTCCGCGCCCCCGCCCGCCGCCCAGGGCATCCAGCTGTTCGCCGCCGAGGAGACCTCGCTGGCGAGCGATCGCACGGTATGGGGCGGCATGCAGATCGGCGCGTGCATCATGCTGGGGCCGATCTGCGCGGCCGCGCGCGTCCACGGCGGCAAGGTGATGTCGTGGCCGGCGAGCTGGAGCGCGTTCTCGCGCAAGGGCGCCGAGGTCTACGCCGGCGTCGACGTGCCGATCGCGGTGCGCTGGACCCGCCTGACCCTCGGCTTCGCCGCCGGCTACGGCTCGATGTTCACGCGGCATCACGGCGACGGTGAGAACATGGGGATCGAGATCAGCGGGCCGCGCGCCGAGGTCCACGCCACGCTGTCGCTGCCGCCCACCACCCTTCGATCGTGTTTCCCGACGAGCCGCGCGCGCTGGTCCGCCTGGCGGTCGGCGTGCGCTACGGAGCGCCATGACCGCCAAGCTCGTCCCACTGCGCCGGATCAGCGGCGACATCGCCGAGCTTTCGGACGAGGCGCTGCTCGCCGCGTGCGGCACCGGCGACGCCCCGGCGCTCGGCGCGCTGTTCGATCGCTTCCACGTCGCGGTCTATCGCTTCGCCGCGCGGCTGCCGATGACCGACGACCTGGCGCGCGACGACCTGGTCCAGGCGACGTTCCTCGAGGTCCGCCGCGCGGCGCAGTCGTTCCGCGGCACGTCGTCGGTCAAGACCTGGATCCTGGGGATCGCGGCCAACATCGCGCGCCACACGCTGCGCGCCGAGCGCCGCCGCCGCGCGCACCAGGCGCGGTTCCTCGAGCGGGTCGCCGCCGCCCCCGAGCTGCTCGACGCGCAGGTCGAGCGGCGCAAGCTCATGGCGCGGATCGCCGAGGCGCTGTGCGGGCTGCCGCGCGATCAGCAGATCGCGTTCATCCTGTGCGACCTCGAGCAGCTGCCCGGCGTCGAGGTCGCGCGCGTGCTCGACATCCCCGAGGGCACGCTGTGGCGCCGGCTGCACACCGCGCGCAAGGCGATGCGCGAGGCGATCGAGAGAGGCCGGCGATGACCTGCCCCGGCGACATCGAGCTGGCGCGCGCCGTCGCGGTCGGGGCCGACGCCGAGCTCACCGCACACCTGGCCGCGTGCGAGGTCTGCCGCGCGGCGTGGGATGGCGCGCGGGCCGCGATCGAGCTGGCGCGCGCGCTGCCGGCCGGCGTGCCACCGGCGTCCCGCCGCGAGGAGCTGCGCACCGCCGTGCTGGCCGCGGCTGCGGGGCCGGCGCCGCGCGCACGACGCCGGGTGTGGACCGCCCCCGCGCTCGCCGCGGCCGCCGCCGGCATCACCGGCTATCTCGCGCTGCGCCCCGGCGCGCCACAGGCCCACAGCCACGGCACCGTGCGGCCGCACGGCAGCGCCAGCTACGTCGCGAGCGCGGTCGGCCCCGACGAGGTCGTGCGGCTCAGCGACGGCGTGATCGACGTCGATGTCGAGCCGCTGCACCCCGGCGAGCGGTTCCGCGTCGTGGTCGGCGCCACCGAGCTCGAGGTCCACGGCACCGCGTTCACCGTCAGCGCGCGCGCCGAGCACCTGGTCGCCGTCGCGGTCGCACACGGCCGCGTCGATCTCCACCCCGACGCCGGCGTGCCCGCCACGCTCGGCACCGGACAGTCGTGGCATGCCGCGGTCGCCGCGGCCTCCGTCGAACGCCCGCGGCCAGCGCCGCCATCGCCGGCTGCGCCGTCTGGGATCCGACCCCGCATCGAAGCACCCGTTGCGGTCTCCGAGTCCGCGCCATCGCCGACCCCGCGGCGACCGAGCGCGGTTGCTTCGCCTCCCCATCGCGCGACCGCCGCCTCCGGAGTCCCGGTGGACGCCGCGTCGCGCCTCGATCCGCGACCCGAAATACCGGCCGTCGTCCCCACGCCGCCCGCACCGGCCGGCCGCTCCGCCGACGAGGCCTCG
>VBLP01000558.1 GCA_005887925.1 Deltaproteobacteria bacterium
CTCGCAGGTCATCGTCGCGTAGGTCTCGCGCGCGCCGATGCCGTAGATGCACGACACCGAGGCGACGATGATCACGTCGCGCCGCGACAGGAGCGCGAACGTCGCCGCGTGGCGCATCCGATCGATCTCCTCGTTGACGATCGAGTCCTTCTCGATGAAGGTGTCGGTCGACGGGACGTAGGCCTCGGGCTGGTAGTAGTCGTAGTAGCTGACGAAGTAATGCACCGCCGCCTCGGGGAACAGCTCCTTGAACTCGCCGTAGAGCTGGGCCGCGAGGATCTTGTTGTGCGCGATGATCAGCGTCGGCCGGTCGACCGCGGCGATCACGTTGGCGATGGTGAACGTCTTGCCCGAGCCGGTGATGCCGAGCAGGACCTGGGCCTCGTCGCCCCGGCCGAGCCCCTCGATCAGCTCGGTGATCGCCTTGGGCTGATCGCCTGCCGGCTGGAATGGCGCGACCAGCTTGAACCCCGCGTTGCCGCTCGCGTTGCCGGTCCGGCCGGCGCCGTTGCCCGAGGCCGAAGCCGGCGCCGAGGTTGTCACTCGCTCGCCGTCCCGCTCAGGATCGATCTGTCCGCCCCGGGTCTTTCTGGGCAGTGCCGGCGTGCCGCGCGCGGCGCCGTCGCCAGGGGGCTTGGCCTTCTTGCGGTAGCTCGTCGGCACGGCCGCAACTCTAGCTCGGATCGCCGGCGCGGCGAGGGCGGTAACCGGCTGGGCGGCCTCGGAGATCGCGGAGGTCGGTGAGGTGGCCGCGGCGCCATCGCCGGTGCCGTGTGCGAGCCGGTGTGGATCGGAGCGGGTCACGCCGGCCTCCGGCCGATGCGATGCGGCTTGGTCATGGATTCATCCTTTCGAGCTGGACCTTGCAGCCGCTCCGTGACAGCCTTTTGTCATCTTTTATGCGGAAGAAGTCCCGGCTGTTCGCGCTCGCCGAGGCCCTGCGCGCCCGGCGAACCGGCGTGACCGCGCAGGTGCTGGCCGACCGCTTCGGCGTCACCCTGCGCACGATCTACCGCGACCTCGAGGCCTTGCAGGACGCCGGCATGCCGATCCGCGCCGATCGCGGCCGCGGCGGCGGCTACGCGCTCGACAAGACCTACCAGCTGCCGCCGGTCAACTTCACCGCGCGCGAGGCCGCGCTGCTGGTGGTGCTGACGCGGCTCGCGGTCGAGCAGCGGCTGATCCCGTTCCCGGCGGCGATCGAGCGCGCCGCCGACAAGGTCAAGTCGGCCCTGTCGACCTCGGCGCAGCGCGAGCTGCTCCAGCTCGTCGGAGAGCTCCAGCTCGTCGGCGTGCCCGCGCTGCCGGTGCCACTCACGATCCAGACCGCGGTCGAGACCGCGTGGTTCGAGTCGCGCGCGCTGCGGATCGTCTACGCCAAGGCCAGCGGCGCCTCGAGCCCGCGGCTGGTCCGGATCCGCAACCTGGTGTTCGATCGCTCCATCACCCTGCTCAACTGCGTCGATCTCGAGACCGGCAGCGACCGCCAGTTCCGGCTCGATCGCATCGAGCAGGCCCAGGTGATGGACTCGCAGCCGAGCTGAGCTGCGCCATCACCGCCGGCGGTACCGGATCCGCCAGATCGGCAGGCCGGTCGCCTCGGCGTTCTGCTCGCGCCACGACCGCACACCGTAGGGGTTGCCGGCGCGCCAGAACGTCCACTCGCCGGCGAGGTTGACGAACCGCTCGTCGCGCTCGAACGTCGCCATCGCATCGAGCGCGATGTCCCAGACGTCGCTCTGCACGAACACCTCCGCGCCCAGCCGCGCCACGACCGCGATGCCATCGGCCAGCGCGGCGTCGACCATGCGGCGGGCGTGATGCCGGCGCTTGAACCACGGATCCGGGAAGTTGATGTAGACGCGGTCGACCGACCCGGGCGGCAGGATCTCGGTCATGTGGAGCTGGGCCTGGCAGAACACCGCCTGCACCGGCAGGCGGTGCGACCGCGCGCGCCGGTTGACCTGTGCCACCAGGTCCTCGCGGATCTCGAGCCCGACGTACTGCCGCGCCGGGTCGCTCGCTGCGCGCTCGAACAGGAACTGGGCGTCGGCGCAGCCGACCTCGATCTCGATCGCGCGGCCATCGAGCACCGGACGCGCGCCGCGGAACCGCGCGAAGTGCACCTGGGTCGGGTTGACGTGCTGCCGGAGTCGCACCTGGCAGTTCTACCCGAAGTGGACGAAGCGAGCCTCGAGTGCGAGCACGCCGAACTGCCGGACGTTAAGCGGCGACGAGATCGCCGCGAGCTCAGCGCCGTCGACCCAGCGCCACGCCGAGAACTCGTGATTGGGCGCGACCTCGGCGTCGCCGGCGACCTGGGCCACGAACACGAAGTTCAGGTGCATCCCCTTGCTGCCCGCCATGTGCTCCTCGTAGCCCAAGAGGCCCGGCGGCACCCCGTCGAGCGCGCCGGCGAGCGGCCGGAACTGCCCGGCGAGCCCGGTCTCCTCGCGCAGCTCGCGGTGCGCGGCCTCGAGCGGGGTCTCGCCGGGCTCGATCTCGCCGCCGATCGGCAGCCAGGTCCGCAGCCGGCGATGCTCGATCACGAGCACGCGGTCGCCCCGGCGCGCATACACGGCGACCGAGAACGCCCGGCGGGGCGTCCCGGTCAGGGCAGCACCTCGAAGGCGAGCGCGTTGGACGAGCGCTCGTTGACGATCGCGATCACCACCGTGGCCCCGACCGGCGCCAGCGACGGAATGACGATCTGCGCGACGCTGTCCGAATAATCGGTCACGATCGCCCGCACCATCGGCGGCTCGCGGCCGAGCGCGACCTCGCCCGCGGCGCTCGCGCAGTCTCCGCCCGGTCCGCACAGCCGCGTCCCCGTGATCGTCACCATCGCGTTGCGCGGCGCCGACGTCGGCGTCACCGCGATCAGCCGCGGCCCGGCATCGTCGGCGCATGCCGGGCCCACCAGCCCCAGGACCGCGCCCGCGACCCATGGCCACCGGACGAGCGCGCCCGCCCGGGAGGCCCCGAGCGATCGGGGCGGCCGCGGCCCGGCCGCGTTCACTTCGGGACTTTCTGCCAGTCGGCGAGGAACTTCGTCAGGCCGACGTCGGTCAGCGGGTGCTTGCACAGCTGGATCAGCACCGACAGCGGGCAGGTCGCCACGTGGGCGCCCAGCATCGCGGCCTGGTGAACGTGCATCGGGTGGCGCACCGACGCCACCAGCACCTCGGTGTCGAACGCGTAGTTGTCGTAGATCTGCACGATCTCGCCGATCAGCTGCATGCCGTCGGTCGAGACGTCGTCCAGCCGGCCGACGAACGGCGAGATGTACGCCGCTCCCGCCTTGGCGGCGAGCAGCGCCTGCGTCGCCGAGAAGCACAGCGTGACGTTGGTCTTGATCCCCTCGGCGGCGCAGGTCCGCACCGCCTTCATGCCCTCGGGGAGCATCGGGATCTTGACCACGATGTTGTTGCGCAGCGCCGCGTAATCGCGGGCCTCGCGCATCATGTCGTCGTACGTGGTAGCGATGACCTCGGCCGAGACCGGCCCCTTCACCACGTCGCAGATCTCGACCAGGACGTCCTTGAACTTGCGCCCGGTCTTGGCGACGAGCGAAGGGTTGGTGGTGACCCCGTCGACCAGCCCCATCGCGGCCGCTTCCCGGATCTCCTTGATATCTGCAGTATCGATGAAGAACTTCATGGCGGACCTCCGTTGCACCATAGCCGACGAGGACGTAGCGTGCCGGCGCTGGCACTCTACGAGCCACCCCTGACGGTTTACAACCCATGCCCCCCGTCCGTATCGGTACTGTCGATATTCCCGAGCGCATCGAGCGCGAGCGGTACTTTCAGGAGCTGGACTACCTCGAGCTCTCCGCGCTGTTCGCGGGTCCGCTCAAGCCCTCCGCCATCACCCGATGGAAAGATCTGGCACCGCCGGGAGCGCACGGGCTGGTGGCTCCCTGGGTCCTCACATCCCGCAAGCCGCCCCGGGCCGAGCGGCTATGGGACCACGACGCGACCGTCGGTGATTTCCGCGACAGCGTGCCCGGCCGCGCGGCGCTCGCCGCGTTCCACGCCGCGGTGAGCGCTGTGGGCGCCGCGCACGCGGTGTTTCCCTCGCCGCCGCTGTTTGCCCCGTCGACCGCGAACCGCGAGCAGCTGCGGCGGTTCTTCGCCGAGACCGCGACCGAGGATACCGCTGGCGCGCCGCGGGTCTGGATCCCCGACGGGCTCTGGGAGCCGCGGGCCGCGGTGGCCTTTGCCACCGAGATCGGCGTCACGTGCGCGCTCGATCCGCTGGTCTACGACCCCGCGCGGCCGGACGAGGTCTACGAAGATCTCGAGGCCCCGGCGCTGTATTTCCGGGTCACCGGCCTGGGGCGATCTGGCCCGATCCAGACCGAGAAGCTGGAGGATCTGGCCGCGCTGGTCGAGCATTACCAGAATATCCCGCTCACCCTTGCATTTGCCTCCACTGCACGGTGGCAAGATGCTCGCAACTTCAAGAAACTCCTCGCAGGCGCCCCATGACGATGACCAGCCCGAAGGCCTCGATCAGGCGCACCGACGGCGTGCCGCCGACGGCGCAAGCTCGGAACGGGCCGGTCCATCCGTACCCGGAGCCACCGCGGCAGTCAGAACACGAAGGTCGCGAGAGGGATCGGGAGCTCGCCGGCTTTCTTCGGAAGCTCGGTGGACCGCGCTGCCGGAGTGCGCGCTCTCTCCACCATCTGGATGATCGGCTCGGACCGCCGAGTCGCGACCGCCACGGTCTTCTTCGTGCGACTTGCGTTGCCCTTTCGCGCCGCTGGGCGCGCAGTCATCACCTTGGATCGCATTCAAACTCCCCGGGGATTCGGTTTCGGTTTCGACTCTACGGATCCCGTGAATCCACTGTCAATGTAGGCGATCTCATTCCTTTACATCGGACTGGGAGCGCCGTATAAAGACGCCCGCTTCGCTAGGAGTTACCAGGATTTATGGATGCCAACGCCGGTATCGAAGTCACGTTGCAGCAAGGTACCCCGCAAGAGGCACATGTTGACCTATTTGCGTTTACTACGTTCGGCGATCCGAGCAAGGACTCCTTTTTCAAGGCGGTCGATTCCGTGCTGGGTGGCGTGCTGTCCGACGTCGCCAAGTCCGAGTCGTTCGACGGGAAGAGCGGTCAGTCGATGGTCGTCCACACCCACGGAAGAATCCCGGCGAAGCGGATTCTGGTGGTCGGCGCCGGTGCCAGAAACGAATTTACAAACCCGCATATTCGCGACATCGCCGCGACGGTCGCGCATGCGGCCAACAAGGCGAGCGCCAAGGAGGTCAGCTTCGTGATCCCCGCGCTCGGCGGCAACCGCGAGCACCAGCTCGTGCAGCACGTCGCCGAGGGCGTTCTCCTCGGAACGTACAAGTTCGGCCGCTACCTGACGGGCGAGGATCACAAGCGGCCGATGCCGCTCGCGCGCTTCGGAGTATTTCTGGACAGCAAGGGGAAGAAGCCAACGCCGGCACAGGCAAAAGCATTCACCACGGCGGTGACACGCGGCACCCATATCGCGCGGGCGGTCAATCACGCGCGCGATCTCATCAACGAGCCCGCCGCGATCGTGACGCCGGTCGCGCTCGCCAGCGATGCCCAGGCGATCGCCAAGAAGCACAAGGGCGCCGTGACCGTGACCGTGTTCGACGCCAAGAAGTGCCAGGAGCTCGGCATGGGGATGTTCCTCGCCGTCGGCAAGGGCTCCGATCAGGAGCCGCGCTTCATCCACATGACCTACAAGCCGGCGAAGAAGCCGAAGAAGCGGCTGTGCTTCATCGGCAAGGGCATCACGTTCGACTCCGGCGGCTACTCGCTCAAGCCATCGCAGGCGATGGAGGACATGAAGATCGACATGTCCGGCGCGGCCGCGGTGATCTCGGCGATGGACGCGATCGCCATGATCGGCTCGGAGAACGAGGTCCACGTGATCGCGGCGTGCTGCGAGAATCTGGTATCGGGGCGCGCGTACAAGCTCGGCGATGTCCTGGTGTCGATGGACGGCACCACCGTCGAGATCAACAACACCGACGCCGAGGGTCGACTCACGCTCGGCGACGCGATCACGTATGCGCGCTCCAAGGTCCAGCCAGACGAGCTGTTCGACTTCGCGACGCTCACCGGCGCCTGCATGGTCGCCCTCGGCCCGTACACCGCCGGCGTCATGTCCGACAACGACAACCTCGTGCGCAGCTGGATGGCCGCCGCCGAGCGCACCGGTGAGGACATGTGGCGGCTGCCGCTGACCACGCGGCTGCGCGAGCAGCTCAAGAGCTCGGTCGCCGACATGCGCAACACCGGCGACCGCTTCGGCGGCGCGATCACCGCCGGGCTGTTCCTCAAGACGTTCGTCAAGGACACTCCCTGGGTCCACGTCGACATGGCCGGTCCGGCCTCGATCGCGAACGCCCGGCCGTCGCAGCCCAAAGGTGGAACCGGGTTCGCGGTCGCGACCATCGTGGAATACGCCACGCGACCATGACCACCTACATCCCGCGCTGAGAAATCCACTGGCGCGGGTGGCCTCGCTTACGTGGATTGCAAGCAGTATCCGGCAGTTAACTATGCGAGTTGTTTGACATACACGCGGGTTCCTGCTACCTTCCCCAGGTCGGAGCACTGACTTGAAACAGCAATTTGCAGTCGGCGATAAGGCCGTCTATCCAGTCCACGGGGTCGCTGAGGTGATGGCGCTCGAGCAGCGCGACATCGGCGGCAATCAGACCTCCGTGTACATCCTGAAGGTCCTCGACACGGGCCTCAAGATCATGGTGCCAACGAGTAACGCCGGGTCGGTGGGGCTTCGTGACCTCATCACGTCGAAGCAGGTCAAGGAGGTCTACTCCATCCTCAAGTCGCGCGACATTCCGCGCGATACCCAGACCTGGAACCGCCGCTATCGCGAGTACATGGAGAAGATCAAGACGGGCAGCGTGTTCGAGATCGCCGAGGTCCTGCGCGACCTGTGCGTGCTGCGCCTCACCAAGGAACTGTCGTTCGGTGAGCGCAAGATGCTCGATACCGCCCGCAGTCTCCTGATCAAGGAGCTGGCGATCGCCAAGGGCGTTGGCGAGGACAAGATCAGCAGCGAGATCGACGCGATCTTCGCTCCCGCCGCCGCCTGAGCGCGGTCCCCCTGCGACTCCCGCGCCCTGCCTCCGTCATGCGGAATGACCATCCGCTATGGCGGCTCCCGCGTCGGTCATGCCAGCCGTCCGCCACTCCCGCGCCGAATCACCATCAGTAGCGCAGGAACGCCGAGCCCCAGGTCAGTCCAGCTCCGAACGCCACCAGGCAGACCAGGTTCCCCGGCTTGATCTTGCCCAGCTCGATCGCCTCGTGCATGCAGATCGGGATCGAAGCCGCCGTGGTGTTGCCATACTTCTGGATGTTGTTGTGCATACGCTCGGGCGGCAGGCCGATCATCTGACCCACCATCTGATTGATTCGCAGATTGGCCTGGTGCGGGATCATCATGTCGATGTCGGCGAGCTTGAGGTTGTTGGTGACCATGCCTTCCATGATCGCCGCCGGCATCCGGGTCACCGCGTGCTTGAACACGCGCTTGCCATTCATCACCGGATAGTGCTTGCGCTCGGCCATCGCCTCGACGGTGAGCCGCGGGTGGCGCGCGCTCGCCGGATACTCGGTCCACAGGATCTCGGCCTCGCTGCCGTCGGCGTGGATGTGTGTCGACAGGATCATGTGGGCCTCGTCGGTCGCGCGGCCGACGACGACCGCCCCGGCGCCGTCGCCGAACAGCACCGTCACGTCGCGTCCGCTGGTCGAGATATCGAGACCGGTCGAGTGGACCTCGGCGCCGATCACGAGGATATGCTTGAACGCGCCGGTGCGGATGTATGCATCCGCAATCGACAGCCCATAGATGAAGCCCGTGCACTGCTGGCGGATATCGATACAGGGGATCTCCTTCAATCCGAGCGAGCGCTGGACGAACACGCCGGTGCCGGGAAAGTTGAAGTCCGGCGACAGCGTGGCGAGGATGATCATGTCGATGTCCCGGGGGGTGAGCCCGGCGCGCTCGATCGCTTGCTTGCTCGCCGCGGTCGCGAGCGTCGTGCCAGTCTCGCCCTCGGATACCCAGCGCCGCTCCTCGATGCCGGTACGCTCGATGATCCACTCGTTCGTGGTCTCCATCATCTTCGCGAGATCGTGATTGCTGACGATGCGGCCGGGCACGCTCATGCCGATGCCCAGGACTCGGCTGCGATGAAGCATTGCCATGGCTACCACGATGCCGAGCGCACGATCGAGCGCTGCCGGCAGTGCCGGAGCTGACTCGTCGCGTCACGCTGCAGCGCCGGTCCGGCCAGTGCTGACTCGCGATCGGATCGCGGCCGGGCGCGCGTCACACGTCGAGGTTGCGCACGTTGAGCGCGTTCTGCTCGATGAACTCGCGGCGCGGCTCGACGAGATCGCCCATCAGCTTGGTGAAGATCCCGTCGGCGGCTTCCATCTCCTCGACCTTGACCTTGAGCAGGTTGCGCCGCGCGGGATCCATCGTGGTCTCCCACAGCTGCTCGGCATTCATCTCTCCGAGTCCCTTGTAGCGCTGGATCTGCAGGCCCTTTCGGCCGAGGTCCTCGATCACCGTCGCGATGTCGTCCCAGTTCTGGACGGCATGTCGCGTGTCGTTCTGGTGCTGCAGCGACAGCGGCTCCGTCAGCGTTGCCTTGAGCTCCGCGCTGATCCGGCGCAGCTCGACGAACTCCGCCGAGCGCACCAGGTCGGAGTTGATCACCGTGGCGCGGCGAATGCCGTGCACGCCCGCCGGGAACTTCAGCTCCCACGTGCCGTGCTCGAGATCCTGCTTGTAGGCCGCCGCGGCCTGGCCGAGCTCGCCGTGGCGCCGCGACACCTCGGCCATCACCCTGGCCTCGATCCGCTCGAGCTTGTCGCGGTCCTTGAGATCGTCCTCGGACAGCCCCGCCTCGGCGAACTGCGCCGTGATCCGTCCGTCGCTGCGCTTGTCGAGCTGCTCGCGCAACCGACGGGTCTGACCGATCCGCTTGACCAGCGCCACGAGCTCGGCCTTCGTGATCGGGGGGCCCGACTCGCGGTGCAGCACGGTCTCGTGGCACACGCTGTCGAGCAGGTAATCCTCGAGCGCACCCTCGTTCTTGAGATACAGCTCGGTCTTGCCCTTCTTGACCTTGTAGAGCGGCGGCTGTGCGATGTAGACGTGGCCCTTGTCGAACAGCTCGTTGAAGTGGCGGAAGAAGAACGTCAATAACAGGGTCCGGATATGGCTACCGTCGACGTCGGCGTCCGTCATGATGATGATCTTGTGGTAGCGCAGCTTCTCGAGGTCCTTGGCGTCGCCGACGCCGGTGCCGAGCGCGGTGATCAGCGTCGTCAGCTCCTGTGACGACAGCATGCGATCGAACCGAACCTTCTCGACGTTCAGGATCTTGCCGCGCAGCGGGAGGATCGCCTGGAACTGCCGGCTGCGGCCCTGCTTGGCCGAGCCGCCGGCGCTCTCGCCCTCGACGATGAAGATCTCGCTCTTCTCGGGATCGCGCTCCTGGCAGTCGGCGAGCTTGCCGGGCAACGACGTGAGCTCGAGCGCGCCCTTGCGCTGCACCATCTCGCGCGCCTTGCGCGCCGCCTCGCGCGCCCGCGACGCGACGACCGCCTTGTTGATGATGCCGCGCGCCTCCTTGGGGTGCTGCTCGAGGTACTGCCCGAGCTTGTCGCCGACGACGGTCGACACCGCGGTCGCGACCTCCGACGACACCAGCTTGTCCTTGGCCTGGTTCGAGTACTTGGGGTCGCCGACCTTGACCGAGACCACCGCCGAGAGCCCCTCGCGCAGGTCCTCGCCGGACAGGCCGCCCTTGGCGTCCTTGAGCAGCTTGTTCTCGTTCGCGTAGTTGTTGATCGTCCGGGTCAGCGCCTGGCGGAAGCCGGTGAGGTGCGTACCGCCGTCGCGGTTCTTGATCGTGTTGGTGAAGCAGGTGACGATCTCGGAGTACCCGTCGTTCCACTGCATCGCGATCTCGACGAAGCACTCGGTGTGGTCGCCGTTGCCGCCGCCACCGACCGTGCCGGAGAACGAGATCACGTCGGACACCACGGTCTTGTTGGCGTTGAGATCGGCGACGTAGGTCGCGATGCCGCCCTCGAACTTGAAGACCTGTGACCTGTCGTGGCGCTCGTCGATGATGCTGATCTCGAGCCCGCTGTTGAGGTATGCGAGCTCGCGCAGCTTGGTCGCCAGCTGCTCGAAGCTGAACTCGGTGACGTTCTTGAAGATCTCGGGGTCGGGGTGGAAGGTGGTCTTGGTGCCGTGGCGCTCGCCGGACTGCGTGGTGCCGGTCTGCACGAGCTCGGTCGTCGGCACGCCCCGCGCGTACTCCTGGTAGTAGACCTTGCCGTTGCGTCGGATCTCGAGCTTGAGCCAGTCGCTGAGCGCGTTGACCGCCGACACGCCGACACCGTGCAGGCCGCCCGAGACCTTGTAGCCCTTGCCGCCGAACTTGCCGCCGGCGTGCAGCACGGTCATCACGACCTCGGCCGCCGGCCGGCCCTCGGCGGGCATGACGTCGACCGGAATGCCGCGGCCGTTGTCCTCGACCGTCACCGAGTTGTCGAAGTGGATCACGACCTCGATCCGGCTGCAGTGCCCGGCGAGGTGCTCGTCGACCGAGTTGTCGACCACCTCGTGGACCAGGTGGTGCAGCCCGCTGCCGTCATCGGTATCCCCGATGTACATGCCCGGGCGCTTGCGCACGCCCTCCAGCCCCTTCAGAACGCCGATCGATCCGGCATCGTAATCGGACTCCGAAGTCTGCGAACCTACAATGGGATCTGCCATCTGGCGAGGCCTTACGCGCGCGGACGCTGTTAGGTACCACAGCCATTCCTCGTCGGAAAGGGTGAGCGCAGCCTTTTGAGTGAGGCTATCTGATGAGAATCAAGGGAGAATCTCGCCCTTGACGATGCGGTAATCGGCGCGGTGCTGGCGCAGCAGCACGTGACCCGGATGCGTGGTCGTGATGAAGCACTGGCTCGCCAGATCGGCGAGGTGCGCGAACAGATACTCGTTGCGCTGCGGGTCGAGCTCGCTCGAGACGTCGTCGAGCAAGAGGATCGGCGGGTCGCCGTGCGCGCGGGTCAGCACGGCGAGCTCCGCGGTCTTCCACGCCAGCATGATCGCGCGCAGCTGGCCCTGGGACGCGTACGCGCCGGCCTCGCGGCCCGACAGCGCGAAGACCAGATCGTCGCGGTGGGGACCGACCTGGGTGGCCCCCGTCGCGAGATCCTTGGCCCGCGCCGCCTGCAACGCAGCCACGATCTCGGCCGCCGTTGTCGCCTCGGCCCGGACCGCGTAGCGCACCGTCGCCACCAGCTCGGTCCGGGTGATCGCGGCGAACGCCCCGGCGAGCTCGCCCTGCACGACCTCGACGAAGGCCCGGCGGGCTGCGATCACCTGCGCCGCGATCCCGGCGAGCTGCTGGTCGTAGACCGCGAGCAGGTCCTCGCCCCGCCGGCGATCGAGCGCGCCATCTCCGACCTGGCGCAGCACCGTGTTGCGGGTCTTGAGCACGCGCTCGTAGTCCTGCGCGGTGCCGAGGTAGTCCGGCCGCAGGTTGAACACCCCGCGGTCGAGGAACCGCCGGCGCTCGCCCGGTGACCCGCGCGGCAGACCGAGGTCCTCGGGCGTGAACACCACGACGTTGAAGCCGCCGAAGTAGCGCGCGAGCGGCCGCACGGCCTTGCCGTCGAGCGTGACCTTGCGCGCGCCCGGCGCGATCTCGACCGCATAGAGCCGCACGAGGTCGTGCTTGACCACCCGGGCCCCGAGCTCGGCGCGCTCCCCGCCGAACGCGACCATGTCGGCCAGCCGCGCGGTGCGGAACGAGCGCAGCGCGGCGACCACGAAGATCGCCTCGAGCAGGTTGGTCTTGCCCTGCCCGTTGTCGCCGGAGAACACGTTGAACCGCTCGCGCGGCTCGAGCCGCACCGGCTGCAGGTTGCGCACGCCGGTGGCGACCAGCGCCTGGATCTTCAGCGCGTCGCTCCGGCTGCGCGAGCCATCAGATCCTCATCGGCATGACGACTCCGAGGTAGTCGTCGCCGGTCAACGGTCGGATCAGCCCGGGATCCAGCTCGCCGCCGAGCGCGACCGTGACCTGGTCGCTCGTCATCTGACCGAGCAGCTCGACCACGTACTTGGGGTTGAACCCGATCGCGATCGGCTCTCCGTCGTACTCGGCCTCGAGCTCCTCGCGCACCTCGCCGAGGTCCGGGTTGTCGCTGGTGACCGTCACGCCCTCGCGCGTCGCCGCGATCTTGACACCGCGGGTCTCCGACGACATCAGCTGCGCGCGCCGGAGTGCGTCGATCAGCCGCAGCCGGTCGACCGTGATGATCTTCTTGTGGTCGCGCGGGATCACCTGGTCGTACGGCGGGAACTGCGCATCGATCAGCTTGACCGCGATCGCGATGTCGTCCTCGACGAGGAACACGTGCGGCGTCTTGACCGTGAGCTTGGCCGACGCCCCCTGCTCGAGCACCTTCTTGATCTCGAGCAGGCCCTTCTTGGGGATGATCACGCCGGCCGACAGCTTGGGCCCGTTGGCGACCGTGCGCTCGACCTTGCTCAGCCGGTGGCCGTCGGTCGAGACCATGCGGCACTTGGAGCCGTCGCTCTCGAAGAACACGCCGTTGAGATGGAACCGCGTCTCGTCGTTGCAGACCGAGAACAGCGTGCGCTCGATCATCTCGCGCAGCACCGCGCTCTCGACGGTGGCGTACGTGGCCTCGCGGTGGTCGGGCACCTTGGGGAAGTCGCGGTCGGGCATGCCGACGATGCGGTACGTGACCTTGGCGCTCTTGATCTCCGCCCAGTGGTTGTCGGCGCGCTTGAGCGTGACCTCGTCGCCGGGCGCGTTCGCGATCAGCTCGTAGAGCGCCTTGGCGCCGAGCGTGATGCCGCCGTCGCTCGCGTTGTGGCTCTTGAGCTCGGCCGTCAGCGAGACGTTGAGGTCCGTCGCCGCGACCAGGAGCTGGTTCTTGCCCTGGGTGCGCAGCAAGACGTTGGCGAGCATCGGCATCGTGCTCTTGCGGTCGGCGATGCCCTGCGCGAGGCGCAACCCGCGAAGGAACTCGGTCTTTGCGATGCGAAACTCCATGGCTCCTCGACCTTCGGCGCGTCTCTGGATCTGATCAATCAGAAAAAGATCTGGTTGGAAGTTTCGGAAGTAGACGCTGTGGGTTGTGTGGATAGATCGGCAACGCGCCGAGATGCCTGATGAATATCAGGCGGGGCTGACAGTGAAACGTGAGCCCCCTCCCGTGGATGCCATGAAGCGAGCGTGTGGACAATACCGGACCGGCCGGTCCTCCACCCCGGTTCCACAGCGAAGTGCACAGGATAAGTCACAGGGCGGGTCATCGCAGGATTATCGACTCGATCGCGTGGATCTCGGAGCGCAGCGAGGCGTCGTCCTTGACGCGCTCGATGATCTTCTGAACCGCCGAGATCACCGTGGTGTGGTGCTTGCCCCCGAAGGCGCGAGCCAGGTCGGGGTACGAGTCCTTGGTGTGGTGCCGCGAGATGTACATCGCGACCGCGCGCGGGGTCGCCACCGACTTGTGGCGGCGCTCCGACTTGATGTCGCTGGGCTTGAGGCCGTAGTAGCTCGCGACGGCCTTGATCACCCCGTCGACCGTGATCACCTCGCGCGGCCGCGTGATCGCCGCGCCGAGCGTCTCCTGGGCGAACTCGAGGTCGATGCGCTTCTTCGACAGCGACGCGTACGCCGCGAGCCGGATCAGCGCGCCCTCGAGCTCGCGCACGTTCGACTTGATCGACGTGGCGATGTACATCGCGACATCATCGGGCAGGACGACCTGCTCGACGGCGGCCTTCTTGCGCAGGATCGCGAGCCGGACCTCGAGCTCGGGCGGCTCGATATCGGCGAGCAGGCCCCAGGCAAACCGGGTGCGCAGGCGGTCGGCGATGTCCGAGATCTCGTGCGGCTTTCGGTCCGCGGTGAGCACGATCTGCTTGTGGTTCTCGTGCAGCGCGTTGAACGTGTGGAAGAACTCGTCCTGCGTGCCTTCCTTGCCGGCGAGGAACTGCACGTCATCGATCAGCAGCACGTCGATGCCGTCGCGGTAGTTGCGGCGGAACTCGTGCATGCGGCCGGTCCGCAGCGCCTGCACGAACTCGTTCATGAACCGCTCGCTCGACAGGTACACGACGCGAGCGCTCGGCCGGTTGGCGATCTGGCGGTGGCCGATCGAGTGCAGGAGGTGGGTCTTGCCCAGGCCGACGCCGCCGCACAGGAACACCGGGTTGTACTTGGGCGGGTAGCTCGATGCCGCGGCCTGCGACGCCGCGAACGCGAGCTGGTTCGATGGGCCTGCGACGAAGGTGTCGAACGTGTAGCGCGGGTTGAGCGCGGCCGCCTCGGGAGCGGCGATCGCGTCGTGGTCGACCTCGACCCGCGGGGGCGCCGGGGTGGGGACCGCGGGGGCGACCGCGGGGACGCTGGGGGGCCGCTCGTGGGGCCGCTCGTGGGGCCGCTCGTCCGGCCCGTCGGTGTCGAACTCGACCCGCACATCGTGACCGAGGTCCTGGATCTCCTTGAGCAGCGAGCCCAGGAAGTTCGACTCGAACCAGAACCGGATGTAGCTGTTGGGGGCCCGCAGACGCAACGTCGCGCCATCGAACGACATGAGCTCGATCGGGCGCAGCCACATGTCGAAGTTCTGGGGAGATACCCGCTCGCGGAGTCTCCCAACGGCTTCATCCCAGAGCAGAGCTGCGGTCATTCCCCTGTTAGTCCTGTGAAATCTGTTGGTTGGGTAGAACAATACACAGACAAAGGACAACCCTTCCAGAAGTTATCCACAAGGACCTCTGGTCCCCACCCGCGTCGGCTCACATGGGCCCTCCCACAGGCGAGGAGAAACCCCGCGTTGGTAGCAGACCGCGAATTGGCGTTGCAAGCGCAAAAAGCTTGGAACGTCACTCCGGACCTCGACGGAAACGGCGCCGTCACAAAGGCGGTCTCGGCGCTGGCTTGACTTCACTGGCGCCCTTGAGTATCGATCCCGCTCCCCGCCGGGTGGAGTCCAAGCCGTGAAGCGTACCTATCAGCCGCATAACAAGAGCCGCAAGCGCACCCACGGGTTTCGCGCTCGCAAGAAAACCCGCGGCGGTCGTGAAGTTCTCCGCCGGCGCCGCACCAAGGGCCGCAAGCGCATCTCGGTCACCATCGCGAAGAAGTAGCGGGGACATGCCGCGCTCGCCGTCCGGCATCTCCAAGCAGATGCGGCTGCGTCGGCGCGGCGAGTTCCTCGCCGTACAAGGCGGTGGTACGAAGCTCCATGGTCGCCACATCCTGGCGATCGCACAGCGGCAAGCCGAGCCGGGCCCACGTGGTCGCCTCGGCCTGACGGTCACCAAGAAAGTGGGGAACGCGGTCGTTCGAAACCGGATCAAGCGGTTGCTGCGAGAGTGGTTGCGCCTGCACGGCTGGGTTCCCACCGGTTGGGACGTGGTCCTGGTTGCCAAGGACAGCGCGGCGCGGCAGCTTCATCCAGACGACTTCGCCACTGATCTCACTCGGATCCTGCGCCAGCTGACATGATTCGTTCTGTTCACTCCACGCTGTCACGGGCCCTCGTATGGCTCGTGCTCCTGCCCGTGCACGTGTACCGGGCGGTGCTATCGCCGCTCAAGCGGGGACCCAGCTGTCGCTTTCTGCCGACGTGCTCCGAGTACGCGATCACCGCCGTGAAGCAGCGCGGCATCCTCGTCGGCGCGGCCCTCGCGACCTGGCGGCTGCTGCGCTGCCATCCGTTCGGGACCGGCGGCTATGATCCGGTGCCGGCGCCGGGAGAGCGGTGCCGGAAGCGCCACTGTCAGGAGCATTGATGCAGGACCAAGGAAAGCGACTGTTGCTCACGGTGGCGCTCGCGCTGGGCGTGATCCTGGTGTGGAACT
>VBLP01000560.1 GCA_005887925.1 Deltaproteobacteria bacterium
GGGATCCAGAACCAGATCCTGCGTCTGAGCAAGTAGCGAGAGGGCCGGGCGAATGTCCGGCTTTCCCGGGGCCGACCAGGCGGTCGGCCCCACACCTTTCAATTCACAATTGACAAGGGACAATTTACAAGGTGCTTCCTCAGCTGGCGAGGATGCGCAGCGCCGCGTTCCGTCCCGGCGCGCCCATGATGCCGCCACCGGGATGCGTGGCCGATCCGCACATCCACAGATGACGGATGGGCGTGGTGTACTGCGCCCAGCCCGGCACCGGTCGCGCGAAGAACAGCTGCTCGAGCGTCAGCTCGCCCTGGAAGATGTTCCCTTCGGTCAACCCGAACTCGCGCTCGAGATCGAGCGGCGTCAGCACCTGACGGTGCAGGATGATGTCGCGGATGTTCGGCGCGTACTCGGCCAGCGTGTCGATGACCGCGTCGCCGAACGCCTCGCGCTGATCGTCCCACGTGCCTGACGCGAGCTTGTACGGCGCGTACTGCACGAAGCACGAGAGGATGTGCTTGCCGGGCGGTGCCACCGACGGATCGGTCAGCGTCGGGATCACCATGTCGATGTACGGCCGGCGCGAGAACTCGCCGTACTTCGCCTGATCGTAGGCGCGCTCCATGTAGTCGACGCTCGGCGAGATCGAGACGGCGCCGCGCAGGTGTGGCCCCTCGCCCGGCTTGCACGTGAACTCGGGCAGCGCGTCGAGAGCCAGGTTCACCTTGCCCGACGATCCGCGGTACTTGTAGCGCCGCACGTCGTCGACGAAGTCGCCGGGCAGATCCTTGGCGTCGAGGAACGTGAGGAACGTCAGGTTCGGATCGACGCTCGAGAGGACGAGGCCGGCGTCGATTTCATCGCCGCGCGCGGTGACGACGCCGGTCGCGCGGCCGCCGCTGACGCGGATCCGTGCGACCGAAGTCTCGGTCCGGATCTCGACGCCGGCCTCGCGTGCCGCCGCGGCAATCGCATTCGAGATCGCGCCGGTGCCGCCGCGCGCGAAGCCCCACGACCGGAACGCGCCGTCGATCTCGCCCATGTAGTGGTGCAGCAGCACGTAGGCGGTCCCCGGCGATCGCACGCCGAGAAACGTGCCAATGATCCCCGACGCCGACATCGTCGCCTTGAGCACGTCGGTCTCGAACCACTGGTCGAGGAAGTCGACCGCGCTCATCGTCATCAGCTGGATCTGGTTGTAGCGATCGCCGTCGGCCAGGGCGCGGAAGCGCTTGCCGAGGAACGCCAGCTTCAGCAGCTCGCGCGGATTGAGCGACGCCGGATCGGGCGGCGTCATGTTCAGGATCGGCTTGACGAAGCGCGCCATCTCCACCATCGCCTTGCCGTACTCGTCGTACGCCTCGGCGTCGAGCCTCGAGTGCCGCGCAATCTCGCGCCGGGTCCGCGCGTGGTCGTTCACCCGCCACAGGTAGTCGCCGTTCGGCATCGGCGTGAACGTGCCGTCGAGCGGCAGGATCTCGAGGCCGTGGCGCGGCAGATCGAGATCGCGGATGATTTCCGGCCTGAGCAGCGAGACAACGTAGGAGCAGACGGAGAACTTGAAGCCGGGGAACACTTCCTCGGTGACCGCCGCGCCGCCCAGCACGTGGCGCCGCTCGAGGACCAGCACCTTCCGTCCCGCGCGCGCGAGATAGGCTGCGGCGGTCAAGCCGTTGTGCCCGCCGCCAATCACGATCGCGTCGTATTTCATGGACGCTGCCTATAATACGCGCGATGCCGATTGGGACCGCCGTGCACGCGCGCACCTTCGCGCTCGCCGAGAGCTTGAACTATCGCGAGTGGTCGGGCTATTACGCGGTCAGCGCCTACGAGGCGCACCACGAGCACGAGTACAACGCGATTCGCAACGCGTCGGCGCTGATCGACGTCTCGCCGCTCTTCAAGTACCTGCTCACCGGACGCGATGCGGTGCGGCTCGTCGATCGCGTGATCACGCGCGACGCGCACAAGCTGGCCGCCGGTCAGGTCTGCTACACGCCGTGGTGTGACGACCACGGCAAGGTGATCGACGACGGGACGGTGACGCGGATCGACGAGCAGACGTTCCGCTGGACGGCGGCCGATCCGAGCCTGCGCTGGTTCACGCAGAACGCGGTCGGTCTGGACGTCCGCATCGAGGACGTCTCCGAGCAGGTCGCCGCGCTCGCGCTGCAAGGTCCGACCTCCGGCCGCCTGCTCCACGCCGTCGCCGACGCCGACATCCGCGGCCTGAAGTACTTCCGCATGACGCGCGGCTCGATCGCCGGCGTGCCGGTCGACATCTCGCGCACCGGCTATACGGGCGATCTCGGCTATGAGATCTGGATGCCGGTCGACCGCGCCGTCGCGGTCTGGGACGCGCTGATGGACGGCGGACGGCCGTTCGACATCAAGCCTGCCGGCATGCTCGCGCTCGACGTGGCGCGCATCGAGGTCGAGATGGGGCTCGACCGCCTGGTGCAGCTCGAGAAACGGCCATTCGTCGGCAAGAGGCCGCTCGTCGAGGAGCGGCGCCTCGGACCCGCGCGACGCATCGTCGGTCTCGACGTGAGCTGGCCGGCCGTCGAGCGGTTGTATGAACAGATCGGCATGCCGCCACAGGTTGCGGCCACCGCATCACGAGTCGCCGTCCCCGTGTATCGAAATGGGCGTCAGGTCGGCCGCGCCACGACGACGACGTGGTCGCCAGTGCTCAAGAAACTGATTGCGCTGGCCACCGTCGACGCGCCGCATTTCGCCGAGCGGACCACGCTCGAGCTCGAGATGACTGTCGAAGCCGTCCGACACCGCGTGCCGGCGGCCGTCGTGCCCACGCCGTTCTTCAATCCTCCTCGAAAAACCCAAGCGATCGTCGTATAGTGGCCCCACTCCGACAATCGCAGGTCCGGTTTTCCGAGCTGGGGTGGTCCCATGGGGTGGGTGTTCACGACGCTGCTGTTGCTGTCGGCGGTCGCGGCCGGATCCGCTGACGACGTTCTCCCAAGCCGCGACCTTCTGCTGCCGCCGGCGATCGTGCAGAACATCGAGCCCATGAGCTTCGACCTGCTCGACATGCGCGACGAAGTCCACGAGGAAGCGCGCAACATCACGAACGAGAACCCGCACACCGCGTTCGTGATCAAGCGCCACATCGGCGCGTCGGTCGGCTACGACAACACCGTCTTCCACGGCAGCCTGGGTTTCTACATGACGGTCGCCGAGTGGGGCCGCTGGAATTTCGGCGTGCCGTCCATCGGTCTCGGCCTCGGCCGCTATCCGGTCTACGATCGCGCCGCGCAACAGTCGATGATGAAGAGCCAGGCGACGATCTTCGTCAGCATCGCGTCGGTCCACTATCGCGTCGGCTACCTGCAGTCGCTCGGCGTGAACTGGTACCTCAATCTCGAGCAGGTCTACGATCTGCGCTACAACATGTCCGGCTCGCAGTTCGGTGTCTCCTTCAGCAGCAAGTAGTCGCGACGGACGCGACGCTCGCGGGTAACCTGCCGGCCCGGTCGCGCAAAGAACATGCGGCACGAACGTGACGCGATCGACCCCGCGGAGGTCGAGCTCGGCCGGCTCATGTCCGCGTATCTCGACGGACGACTCGACGCGCTCTACGCGGCGCTCGCGCCGCGCCTGCGCTCGTATTTCCTCGCGACGTGTCGCAACGGCGCGCTCGCCGACGATCTCGTCCAGGACACATTTCTGCAGATTCACCGCTCGCGCCGGACCTTCGAGCGGGGCCGGCCGGTGACGCC
The DNA here is from genome assembly GCA_005887925.1 of Deltaproteobacteria bacterium. Classification (GTDB taxonomy): domain Bacteria; phylum Myxococcota_A; class Polyangia; order Haliangiales; family Haliangiaceae; genus JABFXX01. Next base: position 3,738 of record VBLP01000560.1, read on the forward strand.
GTGGGCGTTCGCGATCGCGCGGCACGTGTTCCTGATGCACCGGCGGCGCACTGCACGGCGGCTGCGCTTCGAAGACTCGCTGGCCGCCGATCTGGCGGGGAGCGACGTCGCGCACGACGCCGCGCAGGCGCTCGTCGATCGCGACCGCGTCGAGCGGGCGCTCGAGCGCGTGCCGGCGGATCAGCGGCGCGCGCTGCTCATGCACCGCGTCCAGGGCTGGAGCTTCGCGGAGATCGCCAGCCGATTGAACATTCGGGTGAACGCCGCCAAGACGCGCGCCTTTCGCGGCGTGCGGAAGCTGAAGGAGCAGCTCAGGGGATCGCAGGGCTGAGCGCCCGCGATCGCCGACGCGATCATGCCGTCGCCCGACGAAACGCGCTCGAGAATCGCCCGCGACCTGCGGCAGGTGCGGCCGTTGTGGCCGCCGTCGCGGCGGGTCCTCGTGCTGTTGCCGATCGCGCTCGTCACGATCGTCGCCGTGCCGGCGCTCCACTTCTTCCGATCCGATTTCGCCGAGCTGGGCTTCCTGCGCGCGTGGGGCCTGTCGTTCGTCGAAGCGGCCGGCGGTCTGGCGGTCGTCGCGCTGGCGCTGCAGGAGTCGATTCCCGGCCGCGCGCTCTCGCTGCCGGCGATCGTCGCGACGTTCGTCGCCGGCCTCGTCGCGCCGTTCGTCATCCTCAGCGTGACGGCGAAGAGCTACGCGATCGGCGCGCCGCCCGGCCTGGAGTGGAGCGACGGCGTCACCTGCTTCGGGATCTCGTTGTCCTCGGCGGTCCCCGCGCTCTTCGCGGCGGCGTTTCTGGCGGCGCGCGCGTTCCCGCTCCGGCCCGGTCTGGCCGGCGCGCTCTACGGCCTCGGCTGCGGCTTGATCGCCGATGCGGGAATGCGCCTCTTCTGCGAGTTCACCGTCCCGTCGCACGTCCTCACCGCGCACGGCGGCGCGA
>VBLP01000561.1:0-5061 GCA_005887925.1 Deltaproteobacteria bacterium
GAGGTGCAGCGTGCACCTGAACTGCTGCGAGCGATCAAGCGCGCCGTCGATGACGACCGGCGGCCCGGGCGATTTCTACTGACCGGCTCCGCCGATCTGCTCGCGCTGCCCCGAGTCTCCGAGAGCCTTGCCGGTCGCATGGAAGTGATCACCATGCTCCCCCTCGCGCACTCCGAGCTGCTTCGTCGCAGGCCGCGATTCCTCGACCAGGCATTCAAGAGCAAGCTCGTGTCGGTCGCCGATACAGTCCTCGGGCCACATCTCGTCGAGCTCATGCTCGCAGGTGGCTACCCCGAACTGCTCAGGCGAAGCCCCACGCGACGCCAGCAGTGGGCAAGGGGCTACGCGCGAGCGGTGATCACACGAGACATCCGTGATGTCGCGGAGGTCACTCGCCTCGATGAGATGCCGCGTCTCCTGCGTGCCCTCGCCCACCACGCCGGCCAGCTCCTGAGCTTTGCCGAGCTCGGTGGCCAGTTCGGCCTCGATGCAAAGACCGCTCGTCGCTATCTCGGGATCCTGGAGCAGGTCTATCTCGTCCGGCCGATCGAACCCTGGTTCACGAATCGACTCAAGCGGATGATCAAGAGTCCGAAGCTCCACTTCCTGGACACGGGACTCCTGGCAGCGCTCCGGGGCCTCACGGCAGAGCAGCTGTCATCGGATCGCGCGGCGATCGGACCACTCCTCGAAAGCTTCGTGTTCGCGGAGATCGCCAAGCTCATCAGCTGGATGGACCGTGAGATCACCATTCATCATTATCGCGACAGGGACCAGCAGGAGGTCGACCTGGTCCTCGAGCGCGACGATGGCGCGATCGTCGGCATCGAGGTCAAGGCATCAGCAACCGTCACCGAGCAGGACTTCGCCGGCATCCGCAAGCTCGCGCGTGCGTGCGGTGACCGGCTCAAGCTGGGCCTGGTGCTCTACGACGGCGACACATCGGTGCCGTTCGGCGAGCGCTTGCATGCCGTCCCGATCAGCGCGCTGTGGAGCTGACACGGCATCGTCGATCACACGTCGCTGACGAGGGTCTGGCCGGGATCGATGATCGCGATGGTCCCGCCCCAGGCGCACTGGCAGGTGTCGGTGCTGCGTAGCGCCGGCTGGTCGGCGACCGTCACGGTGGCCGAGCCGGGGGCCCATGGGGTTGCCGTGTTCGGCTGGCACGGCATCGGTGTGAGCGCGCCGCCGGCAGCCGCGGTGGCGGAGGCCGTCGGGGGAAACGACGGCGACATGCACGGCCCGAACGGCGCGATGTTGACGACGGGACGGTGGTCGCGGACGTTGGCCGCCGGTTGTCCGCCTGCGGTGCGGCGATTGGTCGGCGGCACGATCAGCTGCGACGGCTTCGCGCTCATCGTGCATCGGATCTTCGCGGTGTTCACGACCTGCAGCGGCATCGGTCACTCCGGGGCTTCGGTGGCGAGGGATCCTTCGGCTTCCTGGCCGGCGACGATGCGCTGGGCGAGCCTGGCGGGCTTGGCGAGATCGCCGCTGGCGAGGCGAATCGCGAACGCGAGCGCGCTGAGCTCGAAGACGGAGGTCCAGTAGCCCGCGGGGTTGGCGTCGAGGTCGAGCGGCGCGCGGCGGCGGCGCTCCTCGGTGGTGCGCAGGGCGGCGGCCATGGTGACCTGGCCGATGCCGATGCGGACGTGGTGGGCGAGCTCGGCGAACGCGAGGTCGATGGTCGACGAGACGGCGGCGGGTGCGGCGGGGTAGGTGATCCGGTCGCCGGTGCGGTCGGCGAGGTGCGCGCCGGCCCGGGTGATGGCCTCGACGAGGAACATCGGCGGCGCCGCGCCCGCGGCGTAGCGGATCTCGCCGGTGCCGTGGTAGCGCAGCTCGAGGACGCGGCGGGCATCGAGGATGCGGGCGGTGGCGATCAGGGTGGACAGGGCGGGGACGCGTGACATCGCCGCGGCGGTGCGCTCGTCCTCGATCAGCACGATCGCGCCGCCGTCGGGCTGCGGCCGGATGCGATCGACCTTGTCGACGCGCGCCCACATGGGGGAAGCATAACGGATGCGCGGTGCGGCGTCAGGACCGATCGATCGGCCTGCGGCGCCGGGGCATCGGCGTGGTCAGGTCCTGCGCGGCAGGGCATTGCCGTCGGCGCCGAACACGTGGCACTCGTCGGCGGGTATCTCGACGCCGACGGTCGTGCCCTCGCCGGCGGGTGCGCGGTCGACCTTGGCGAGGACGCGGCCGCCGTCCTGCTGCTCGCGATCGAGGTGGAGGATGGCGTGGTCGCCGAGGTTCTCGACGAGCTGGATCGCGGCGGACAGGGGCGCGGCGCCGCCCGCGACGATGCGGAGGTGCTCGGGACGGACGCCGACGGTGACGGTGTCGCCGGGTTTGACGCGGTCGCCGGCGACGGGGACGGTGACGGTGCCGCCGCCGGTCAGCCGGATGGTGAGGCCGGTGGCGCCGGCCTCGGCGACCTCGCCGGCGATGAAGTTCATGCGCGGCGAGCCGAGGAATCCGGCGGCGAACCGGGTGCGCGGGCGGTGGTAGACGTCGAGCGGCGCGCCGACCTGCTCGACGCGACCGGCGTTGAGCACGACCAGACGGTCGGCGAGGGTCATGGCCTCGACCTGATCGTGGGTGACCTAGACCATGGTCGCGGCGAGCTGGCGGTGCAGCCGGCTGAGCTCGGCGCGCATCGTCACGCGCAGCGCGGCGTCGAGGTTGGACAGCGGCTCGTCGAACAGGAAGATGCGTGGCCGGCGGGTCAGGGCGCGACCGATCGCGACGCGCTGGCGCTGGCCGCCCGAGAGCTGCTTGGGCAGGCGGTCGAGCAGGTGATCGATCTGCAGCATCTTCGCGGCATCGCGGATCCGGCGATCGACCTCGGCCGTCTCGGTGCGGCCGAGCTTCAAGCCGAACTCGAGGTTCTCGTAGACCGTCATGTGGGGATAGAGCGCGTAGGACTGGAACACCATGGCCACGCCGCGCCTGGACGGCGCGGTGTCGTTGACCCGCTTGCCGTCGATGATGATGTCGCCGGTGGTCGCGCTCTCGAGGCCGGCGATCAGGCGCAGCAGGGTCGACTTGCCGCAGCCCGACGGACCGACGAACACGCAGAACTCGCCCTGCTTGATCTCGAGATCGACGGACTCGAGCACGCGGGTGTGCGCGAACCACTTGCCGATGCCGCGCAGCGCGATCGCGGCGGGGGCGGGTAGCGCGGCGAGGACGGCTTGTTGTGCAGCAGCTGCTTGGTCGGCCACGGTGGTTACCCCTTGACGGCGCCGGCGGTCAGTCCGGAGACGATCCGGCGCTGGAACGCGAGGACGAGGATGATCAGCGGCACGGTGACGATCACGGAGGCGGCCATGATGTTGCCCCACGGCAGCTCGTAGGCGGAGGCGCCGCTCATCACCGAGATCCCGACGGGCACGGTGCGCCTGTCATCGGTCAGCGTGAAGGTCAGCGCGAACAGGAACTCGTTCCATGCCGCGATGAACGCGAGCAGGCCGGTGGTCACGAGCGCCGGCCACATCAGCGGCATGAACACGCGCCGCACGATCGTCCACGACGAGGCGCCGTCGAGGATCGCGGCCTCCTCGAGCTCCTTGGGCAGCTCGCGCATGAACGTGGTCAGCACCCATACCGTGAACGGCAGGGTGAAGATCATGTACGAGATGATCAGCGCGCCGAGGTGGTTGTACAGGCCCAGGGCGCGGATCAGCTGGAACATGCCCGACAGCACGGCGACCTGCGGGAACATCGATACGCCGAGGATGGTGACCAGCAGCGTGCTGCGGCCGCGGAACTGGATGCGCGCGAGCGCGAACGCCGCGGTGATGCCGAGGAGCAGCGACAGCGCGACCACGGCGAACGCCACGATCAGCGAGTTCACGATGTTGGTGCCGAACGGCTGGCCGCGGAACACGTCGCCGTAGTTGCCGAACTCCCACGCGAACGGGAAGTAATCGACGCGGAACAGATCGCTGCCGGATTTGAACGACGAGATGACCGCGTAGTAGAACGGGAACACCGCGTAGAGCACGATCGCGGCGACGAGCAGGAAGAAGCCGACGCGGCGAAGCGCACCGCCGGGCGTCACCGGCCGCCGCTCGGCGGGACGAGGTTCGCCGACGACGAATGCGGCGGGCAAGGGAGCCTTGGGTGCGGCCATCACTCCTCCCCGAGCCGGACGCGGCTCGCGGCGAGCAGCACGACCGTGGCCAGCGCGACGATGAAGAACAGCAGGGTCGACGCCGCCGAGCCGTAGCCGGTCTGGCTGAAGTCGATCAGCCGCTGCCGCGCGTAGATCGACATCGACATGAACTGCTCGTTGATGCTGACCAGCACGTAGATGACGTCGAACACGCGCAGCGCGTCGATCGCGCGGAAGATCACCGCGACCATGACCGCCGGCCGGACGAGCGGCAGCGTGACGCGCCAGAACACCTTCACCGGGTGCACGCCGTCGATCACCGCCGCCTCGTAGCACTCCTTGGGCACGTCGACCAGGATCACCGACACCATGAGCAGGCCCGGATCGGCGGTCCACGCGATCGGATGATCGATGAGGCCGAGCGACGCGAGCACGTGGTTGATGAAGCCGTACTGGTCGTTGAGCAGCCACTTCCAGATCTGCGCCGACACCACCGTCGGGATCGCCCACGGGATCAGGATCGCGGCGCGCACGATGCCGCGGCCGGGGAACGCGCGGTGCAGGACGAGCGCGACGCCGAAGCCGAGCACGGTCTCGATCGAGACCGTGAGCACGGTGAACCACAGCGTGCTCTTGACCGCCCGCCACCACACCGGGTCGGCGAGCACGCCGTACCACTTGCCGTCCTGGTGGGTCAGGAAGTTGTCGAGGCCGACCCACTTCGGCGGCGCGGTGCCCAGCGCGGTGGCGTCGGTGAACCCGAGCCAGATCGTCCGGATCAGCGGCCACGCGGCGACCGCCGCGAGCACGATCAGCATCGGCGCGAGGAACAGCCACGCCGAGCGGGTCCGGCTCGCCGCCAGCCACGACGTGTCGCGCTGCCGCGGCACTACGCGATCCTTGCGGCCCGGCGGCTCACCACTTGGGACCTTTGA
>VBLP01000561.1:5069-46512 GCA_005887925.1 Deltaproteobacteria bacterium
GCACCGCGTTCCAGAACGCGCTGCTGACCTGGTTGTACTTGCCGCCTGTCACCGTCGACGGCCTGGGCACCGCGTTCTTGAACACGTCCGCGAGGCTGGCGAAGAACGGGTTCTTCTCGAGGATCTCCTTGTCGGTGTACAGCGCGGGCAGCGTGGGCTGGAAGCTCGCGACGATCGCGCGGCGCTTCTGCTCGGCGGCGCCGGTCAGGTAGAGCACGAGATCGGCGGCCTCGGCCGGATGCTTGGAGAACTTCGATACCGCCAGGTCCCAGCCGCCGAGCGTCGCCGCGGGACGGGCACCCTCGCCGTCGCCCTTGGGCAGCGGCACGATTCCGACCTTGTCCTTGATCGGGCTCTCGGGCTTCTGCGCGGTGCCCCAGGCGTACGGCCAGTTGCGCATGAACACGGCGTCGCCGGCCTGGAACGCGGTGCGCGCTTCTTCCTCCTCGAAGTTGAGCACGCCGACCGGGGAGATCGTGCCGGGCCAGCTCGCGGCCAGCTCGATCGCCGCGACCGCCTTGGGGTTGTCGATCGAGATCTTGCCGTCGGGCTCGACGATCGTGCCGCCGCCGAAGCTGGTGATCCACTCGAGCGCGTTGCAGGTCAGACCCTCGTAGGCTTTGCCCTGGAACACGAAGCCCTGCATCTTCTTGTTGCCGGCCTTGCGCTCGGCCTCGGCGATCTTCTTGGCTGTGGCCGCGAGCTGCGCCCACGTCGTGGGCACCTCCTCCTTGTACTTCTCGAGCAGGTCCTTGCGGTAGTAGAGCAGGCCGGCGTCGGTGTACCACGGCATGGCGACCAGCTTGCCGTCGAGGGTGCCGTTGGCCACCAGCGGCGGGAAGTGCTCGTTCTCGGCGCCCTTGGAGTACTGCTTGAGGTCCAGGAAGAACGCGCCGAGGATACCGGGCCACACCACGTCGACGCTGAACACGTCGATATCGGACGCGCCCGCCCCGAGCAGCTGCTGGGCCTGCGCCAGCTTCTCGCTCGACGAGGTCGGCGACGTGACGACCGTGACCTTGTTTCCGGTCTTCTGCGCCCAGGCGTCCACGCCTTGCTTGCAGACGTCGTAGTCCTGGCCGACCGAGCCGCACGAAATCTTGATCTCGACGGGCTCGGGCTTCGACGGCGTCGGGGACGATGCCGAGGACTTGGCGCTCTCGACCGGCTTCTTGTTGGCGGAGCTGTCTTCGGACTTCTTGCAACCGCCGGACAGGACGGCCAGCAAGCACAGCGCGGTGAGTGTCTTCATCGGCAACCTTCCATGGTGGGGCGACCAGACGTGCACCGTCCGGCCAGGACCTGACCGGGACGAGACGGGACCAGAGAGCTGCGGCACGGTACGCCGTGCGGCGGACCTACCGAGTTTTCTGAGCTCTAACACCGCCCGTCACGCACTCGCAACGCGACTGCAGAGATTCCGCCGCGCTGTCGAGCCGGCTTCGTGAGGCAGGCCTATGGCAACGGGTACGACATCGACGTACGCGCGAATGCGCTCGGCGCTACCGCAGGAGGACGGTGCCGGCGACCTTGGTGGTGCCGAGCTGGTCGATCGCGCGGCGCAGGTCGCGCGTGTTGGAGCGCCGCGCGCGCAGCGCGAGCACCACGCTGTCGGCCGCGTCGGTCATCAGGTTGACGTCGGCGGAGCCGAGCACCGGCGGCGCGTCGACCACGATGTGGTCGTAGCCGGCCATGCGCAGCCGCTCCATCGCGATCGCGAACGCCGGCCCGTCGAGCAGCTGGGTCTGCGCGATCCGCGGGTTGATCGCGGCGACGTGCAGCCACAGCTGCGGGATGTCGATCAGGCTCCACGGCATCGTCGGCTGGTGGCGATGCGCCGCGAGCTGTTCGGCGAAGCACCACGGCGGGATGAACTGGAACACGGTGGTCAGCTGCGGCCGGCGCACGTGGGTCTCGACGAGCAGCGTCCTGGCGCGGCCGCACTCGGCGAGCGCGAGCGCGAGGTTGACCGCGGTCGTGGTCTTGCCGTCGCCGACCTGCGGGCTCGACACGATCACGACCTGCGGCCGGCCGACCTCGAGCAGGTGGTGGCGCAGCACGCGGAACGCTGCGCTGCGCTCGGAGTCCGGATCGATCACGAGCGTGAGCCGCGGATCGACGTTGTCGTCGGGCAGGTGGTGCTGGGTCAGGTCGATCTGCGGCATCCCGGAGGGCTTGATCTGCGGGCCCATCATCACCGTCGGCTTGCCGTGCACGACCGTGGCGCTGTCGAGCTTGCCGATCAGCGCCGACGGCTCGAGCTTGGCCGGCATGACCGTGGTCGGATCGAGCTTGCTCGGCATGATCGCGGCGCTCTCGATCTTGAGGGTCGGCACGGCGCCGTCGAGCAGCGTCTGCTTCGGGTCGGCGCCGATCTCGCGGACCTCGCGGACCTCGACGGCGACCATCGGCTGGGTCAACAGCGGCAGCGGCGCGCCCTTGTGCTCGCCGAACGGCGGCAGCGGGTTGCGCTCGCCGGTGCGCGGTGGGTCACCGTAGCGGCCGGTGCGCTTGCTGCTGCTCATGCGGCACCTCCCTGCGTCATGGTCTTGGGACGGCGCTTGACCTTGCGCGCACGGGCCCGGTCGTCGATCACCGCGAGCCCGACCGCGAACGACAGGCCGAGGGTGAGGAACAGGATCATGCCGGCGAGCAGGAACACCGACTTGCCGGTGCCGGTGGGCCGCGCCGGCTTGAACGCCGGGTCGACGATCGCGAGCCGGCCCCCTTGCTCGGCGAGCTTCTGGTTGGCGTCCATCTGGGCGCGGAACACGCTGTCGGCGAGCGACTGCACCCGCTCGCGCTGCTCGGTCACGGCGCGGCGCAGCTCGTTGTGCTCGCCCTCGAGCCGGACCACCCAGCTGGTCGCGGCGTCGGGGGGGCTGTCGGTCTTGCCGCTCTTGGACTGCTCGGCGGCGATCTGCGCCTCGATCTGCTGGAGATCCTTCTGCAGCTTGGCGCGGTTCTCCGGCGTCGCGGCGATCACCACGGGCTCGACGTCGGGTGGTACGGCGGCCGCGGCCTGGCGCAGCCGCTGGGTCGCGGCGTCGACGCGCTCCTTGGCCTTGACCGCCGTCGGATGGATGGGCGTGAGCCTGGTCAGCACCTCCTCGAGCTCGCGCTTGGCGGTGTTGAGCTCGCGCTGCGCCTCCTGGACGGCGGCCTCCGCGGCGACGCGCTCGGGGGTCCTGGGCGCGGGCGCCTGCGGCACCGGCACGCCGGGCGGCGCATCGAGGCTGGCCTGGAGGCGCTGGCGCTGGCGCTCGAGCGCGACCAGCCGGGCGTTGCCTCCGGTCGGCTTGTTGGTGCGGATCGCGCGGATCGACGCGCCCTCGTTCTGCGAGTTGTTGGCGTCCTGGACGAACTCGGGGTGCTTGGCGAGGAACTCGGTATAGGCGTTCTCGCGCTTCTTGAGCTCGGCGCGCGCGGCCTCCTGCTGGTCGATCGCGAATGCGACGGTCGCCGCCGCCTGCTCGTTGCGCAGCGCCTCGTCCTTGTCCTGCAGCATCTTGGCCAGCTTGTCGACCACGCGCTTGGCGCGCTCGGGATCGCTGTCGGTGAACATGATGCGGAACACGTTGGCGCCGTGCGCCTCGAGCCGCACCGCCTGCCGCAGCTTGTCGATCTTGAGGTCCGGATCGCGCTCCTGGGGATACGGATCGAGAGCGGGATCGACGACGATCTGGTCGAGCGAGTTGCGGGTCAAGAGCAGCTCGCGGTAGCGGTCGCCGATGTTGCGCTGCGCGACCTCCTCGCGGCCCGGCGACAGGAGCTGCGACTGGATCCGCTCCTGATAGAACAGGGTCGCCCAGGTCTGGAAGTTGCGGGGGCGGGTCAGCGCGAACGCGAGCGACAGACCTCCGCCGACGACGGCGAACACGGCGATCAACCACCAGTGCCGCCAGGTCTTCCGGCTGAGGTCGACCAGGCGTTGCAGCTGGTCGCGCGGTGTTATCGGTGGAAGCGCCATCTTTGAAACGATGGTACACGAGACGGTGCAGCGCTACGTGTCCGCATGGAGCCGACGTTGTCGCCTGCAAATCCGGGGACAAATGCGCCGAGCAGGAGCGCCGAGCCGAGCAGGGCGCCGGTGCCGACCACGGCAGCGACCATGACCAGGATCAGACCCGAGTGCGTGGGCCGCTCGGGGCGGCTCTCGTCGACGACCGCCAGCGTCATGTCGAGGCCGGCGGCGGCGACCTGGCTGGCGAGCGCCTCGGGGCTCTCGACGATCCGAGACAGGCGCTCCTCGCGCCGCTTCTCCTGGTTCTGGAGTGCGACGAGGTCGATCTGCAGGATCCCGGCGAGATCGATCTGGCCGCGCCGGTAGGCCTCGTCGATCGCGATCTTCTTCTTGTCGATCGCGAGCCTCAGCTTGTCGAGCTCGTCGCCGGTGGCGGCGCGCATCATCGCGACCTGCCGCGAGACCTCGTCGGCGCGCCGCTGCCGCAGGTTGGCGGCGGTCTCGCTCACGAGGTCGGCGAGGTCGTGCGCGAGATCGACCGCGCGATCGGCGTCGATGTCGCGGACCGAGATCCCGATCCGCGCCGAGCGCCGGGCGTTGTCGTCATCCTCGTCGTAGTTGACGAACGAGTTCTTCCAGATCTTGACGTCGAACCGGCCGCGCAGGTCCTCGAGCGCGAACTCGGTGCCGAGCCGGCTGCGCAGCCCGTACTTGTCGATCAGCTCGAGCAGCCGGTTGTCGGGGAGCAGCACCTGGGTGACAAAGGCGCGCAGCTGGTCGACCGGCACCGGGGTGTTGCGGCTCGCCATCGAGCCCTCGGTGAGCGCCAGCACGACCTCGGCCTCGACGATCACCGGCTTGTTCGCGATCTTGCGGACGATCGCGCCGGTGACCAGCACGGCGAGCACCAGCACGGGCAGCGGCCGGACCAGCATCCGCCGGCGGATCCGCTGCAGCTCGGCGACCATTCCGCGTCGCGTCGGCTGCTCCGACTCGTACCAGTCTGTCGGCGTCATCGCGGTGCTTGCACGCTAGCATCGACCGCGGCCACGAGCACGGCGTGCAGCGCGGCGGCGCTCGCGTCCCAGCCACCGTGCGCGCCTTGCTCGGCAACAGGCTCGGGGGCATAGCGAGTGCGCAAGGCTTGCGTGAGGGCAGCCGCCAGCGCATCGGGCTGCTGCGCCGGCACCAGCGCGCCGACGGTGTCGCTGGTGATCAGATCGGGGACGCCACCGACGGCAGTCGCCACCACGCGGCGGCCGCACGCCAGCGCCTCGAGCACCACGTTGGGCATGCCCTCGATGTGGCTGGGCAGGACGAGCACGTCGCACGCCGCCATCCACGTCGGGATCGCCTCGAGCGGCTGGGCACCGGCCAGGGTGGCCCGCGGCGGCAGCGCGGCCTCGACCTGCGTGCGCAGGGGCCCACCCCCGACGATCACCAGCCGGGCGTCCGGGAGCTCGCGCGCCACCCGCTCCCACGCAGCGGCGAGATCGAGCACGCCCTTCTCGGGCTTGAGGTTGCCGACGTAGAGCGCGAGTGGGCCCTCCGGCACACCCAGCTCCCTGCGCGCCTGCGCACGGTCCCGGACATGGAACAGCGCGGCGTCGACACCGTTCATCACGACCGCGATCCGCTCGCGCGGTACGCCGAGCGCGGCGACCTCGTCGGCCAGCGCGCGGCTCACCGCCACCACCCGCGCCGCCCGCGACAGCGCCCACGCGATCTGCCGCCGCGGCCCCGGCAGCCTGGCCATGACGTTGATGTCCGAGCCGTGGAGCTTGACCACGCACGGCACGCCGAGCAGCCGCGCCGCGATCACGGCCGCGAAGCCGTCGGGATACGCCCACGATCCCAGCACCACGTCGACCTTGCCGCGATAGCGCCGCAGCCCGGGGATGATCGACGCCGCGTACAGCGGCCCCCACGCGCCATGCGCCAGCCGCGGCACGAACAGCGTGCGCGGGTGGCTCACCGGGATGCCCTCGATCTGTTCGCGGAACGGCACCTTCGCGAGCTTGCCGGCGCTCGACCACCGCGCGATCAGCCCGGCGCCCGGAAACCACGGGATCGTCGCCGCGACCTCGAGCTCGCAGCGCCGGGCCAGCGCCGCGAACTGCTGGCGATTGAACGGCGCCGACAGCGGCTCGGCCAGGTTCGGGAAGATCTTCGTGATCGCGAGGACGCGCAACGGCGAGCTCAGAGATTGAAGACCTTGTCCATTCGCAGCAGCTTGAAGATCGCCAGCGGCTGATCGCGCGCGCCGGTGATCATCAGTGCGCCGCCGGTGTTGCGCACGCCCTTGTACAGCTTGACCAGCGCGGCCACGCCGGAGCTGTCGATCAGGTCGAGCATCGCGAGGTCGACCACCACCTTCTGCGGTCGGGTCGGGACGATCTTGTCGATCTCGTCGTTGAGCGCCGGGGCGCTGTTGATGTCGAGCGAGCCACGGATCGTCAGTGTGGTCTCCTCGTTAGTGCGGTGTACTTCGAACGGTGCCATGTCAGCTCCTCCCGACAGCGACCTGCGCGGCGGGCAGTCGCTTGTACAGCCGCCACAGGTTCGGCGGCCCGGGTGTGTATGTCATATCGTCGAGCATGGTCTTGGCGATATGGATCCCCATACCGCCCTCCGGAAGCGATTCCTCGTCGAGATCGGCCGGCAGCGGCACGACGTTGCCCAGGTCGAACGGCCGGCCGCTGTCCTTCACCTCGATCAACAGCGAATCGCTCGTCGGCGTGATCGTCAGCTCGATCGTACCGCCGCCCCGGCGCTGATAGGCATGGATCGCGATGTTGTTGAAGATCTCCATGAACGCCGAGACCACGGCCGTGTCGAACGGGTGACGGACGTCGTGCACCAGTGGATCGATCGTCGGATCCTTGATGTCGTTGGTGGGAGAGCACGACACCAGCCGGGCAGCCTCCGCGACCGTGCGCACCGCGATCGGCCGGTAGAGGAGCGTACCGGGCACGCTGAGGCGGATCGGGGGAGCCATCTGACCGGAGCATAGCCACCCCGGCGGGGTTTGCGAAAGTGCGCCGGCGCCTCGCTCGACAAAAACGTAAGAGAAAGGCGAGGGCCTCGGCCGCGGCGCCCGCCGCTGTACGCAAGGCATGTTACTGTGAGCTCCGTGTTGCGCAGCGTGCGGATCGCCAAGCGCGTCATCGATGTCACAGGTGGCGCTGTTGGCCTGGTGCTCAGCGCACCGCTCATCCCGATCATCGCCGCGGCGATCTACATCGACTCGCCTGGCACCGTGTTCTTCCGCCAGCGCCGCGCCGGCAGCCTCAAGGCGATCAAGACCGAGAACGGCGTGAAGCAGTTCCAGTTCGACGAATTCGAGATGCACAAGTTCCGGTCCATGGTGCCCAACGCCGAGGCCAAGACCGGCATCGTCGTCGCCGGCGCCAACGACGCGCGGATCACGCGGGTCGGCCGCTTCCTCCGCAAGTCGCGGCTCGACGAGCTGCCGCAGTTCTGGGACGTGCTGCGCGGGAAGATGAGCCTGGTCGGCCCCCGCCCCGAGCGCCCCGAGCTGCTGCAGGACCTGTCGTACGCGATCCCACTGTTCGAGGAGCGGATGCGCGACGTCAAGCCCGGCATCACCGGCCTGGCCCAGATCTCGCTCGGCTACACCGGCTCGATCCCCGAGGGCAGCGAGATCGCCAAGCTCGCCGCCACCCTGCAGAACCCGTGGCAGCTCGACGAGACCAAGGGCTCGCTCGCCGATGACATGCGGATCAAGCTGCTCTACGACCTCGCCTACACCGCGTCGCTCGAGCGCTTCGACACCTTTCTGTGCACCGAGCTCGGCATCATCTTCAAGACTCCGCTCGTCATGCTGCGCATGACCCAGGGCCGCTGAGCGACCGGGAAGCGGTTGTCGAGCGGCTGGAGCTGCTCGATCCGCGCAGGATCCGCATCGTCGGATGCTGAGCGTGTCGGCTGTTTGGTGTCGTATTCTCCTCGCTGCGTCGCCTTACCGGAATCATGAACCAGCACCGGGTGTGTAGGTAGATGGACCACATGTCACATCGCTTCCGGAGGAATGCCAGGGCGGATGCGACGGCTCCTCCTCTGCGTACTTCGTTGCGGGCTCCCTGGAAAAACCACGCTTGCCCACCGCATGCGGGCATGGACGCGGAGAGCTCGACCGATGAGTCATGGGACTGTTTCATCGCCTACCCCGGTCGATGCGATCGTCGTCGACGAAGGCCAGGACTTCCGCGCCGAGTGGTGGCAGGTTGTCCAGGCCGGACTGACGAGCATCGATAACGGATGTCTCTGCATCTTTCACGATAATAACCAATCGCTGCTCGCCCACCGCGCCAGCTATCCGATCTCTGAGCCCCACGTCGACCTGTCGCGCGACGGCGCCGCCGCGAGCGCGCTGCCCAGGTCGTTCGCGTGGGACTGACACCGCCGTACATCGACGAGCGTCAAGGCTGACGGAGCGCTGACCCACCGGGGTCGCCGCAACCCCACCGGGCAGCGCTATGTGTCGAGACTCGCGCCGCCTCGAGGCGATGCCATCGCCGTCCTGCCGGGTACAGTTCTTGCGCGGCTGTAGCGCGCATGCGTGCGCTCCGCGGCGGCATCGGTGTCGCCGTTCCTCTCACGGCGGCGCACGATGCGCGCGCACTCGATAGCCACCGGGGAATCACCCAGTACGCGCAGACCCGGTTCGAGGCCCGCGACGGACTGGCGCACAACCTGGTCAACTCGCTGGCGCAGACCGCCGACGGGTATCTGTGGGCGGGCAGCGAAGAGGGTCTGACGCGATACGACGGGGCGACGTTCACGACCTTCGACCATCGCAAGACCGAGGGCATCCCGACCAACACGTTCTCGACCCTCGCCGTCGATCCGGCGGGCGTGCTGTGGGCCGGCACGCGCGATCATGGCGTGATGCGGCTGGTCGACGGCGAGTTTCACGCCGTGGTGTGGGAGCCGGGCGCCGAGGACGGCCAGATCCGCACACCGGCGCGGTGACGCTCAAGCTGTCGTCGCGCGACGGCCTTCCGAGCGACGACATCCGGTCGATCCTCGTCGCGCGCGACGGCGCGATCTGGCTCGGGACGTTTCGCGGGCTCGCGCAGTGGAAGGCCGGCCGGCTGTCGCGCGGCCCGGCGGCGCTCGACGGCATCTCGATCGACCGCATCGCGCAGGACCAGCGCGGCGAGCTGTGGTGCGCGACGGCGAACGGGCTCGCGCACATCAGCGGCGGTCTCGTCGAGTGGCTCGGCGCGGATCGGCTGCCGAAGGTCCCGGTCCGCACGATCCTGTTCGACCGCGACGCCAACCTGTGGATCGGCACCGGCATGGGCGTCGCGCGGATGACCCCCGGTGGGCGGATCGACCTGCTGGCGCGGCCGATGGCGATGGTGCTGGCGCTGTTCGAGGACTCCGAGGGCAACCTCTGGATCGGCACCGAGGGCGGGCTCGATCGCCTGCGCGACGGCGACGTGATCCCGTTCGGCGCCGCGCAAGGCGGGCCCGATTCCGTGGCGATGACGGTGCGCCAGGACGCGAGCGGGGCGATCTGGCTGGGATCGAATGAGGGCCTGCACCGGATCACGCCCGGCGACACCACCGCGACGCTGATCGCCGGTGACCGCGGCATGGTGTTCGGGATCTTTCCGGACGCGCGGGGCGACATCTGGTTCGGCGCGCGCGACGGCAGCGTCGGGCGGTGGCGCGACGGCAAGTTCGCGTGGCTCGGGCGGCGGCCGTGGGAGCGCGTCCGCGGGTTCTCCGAGACCCGCGACGGGATGTGGCTGGGGACCGACGACGGCGCGTTTCTCCTGCGCGGCGACCGGCTCGAGGACGCCGTGCCGGTGCTGGCCGGCGTCGCGGTCAGCGCGATCATGGCGGATCCGGCGGGCGGGGTGTGGCTCGCCACCGAGAGCGGCGTGATGCGCTGGATCGCGGGCGCGTTCGCTCCGGTGCCACCGGGCGGGCCGCCGAGCCACACGTCGGCGACGATGCTGCAGTTCGATCCCGACGGCACGATGTGGGTCGGCACCGAGGGCGCGGGGCTGTGGCGACTGCGCGAGGGCCGATGGTTCGCGTTCACGTCGAAGGACGGGATGTTCGACGACCTGGTGTGGCGGCTGATCGACGACGGCCGCGGCAACCTGTGGATGTCGTCCAACCGCGGGATCTGGACGGTGAGCCGGCGCCAGCTCAAGGAGCGCGCCGAGGGCGTCCGCCAGACCATCGACTACGTGCTGTACGGCGAGGCCGACGGCATGCCGAGCCGCGAGTGCGATGGCTCGATCGATCCGGCGGGCTGGCGCGCCCAGGACGGCCGGCTGTGGTTCCCGACGGTCAAGGGCTTCGCCGTGATCGATCCCGCGCACCTGCACCCGACGCCGCCGGCCGACGCGCTGATCGACACCGTGCGGGTCGACGGCCAGGCGCAGCGCACCGCGCCGGCGCTCGACCTCGCGCCCGGAAAGAGCCGGCTCGAGATCGCCTACACCGCGCCGGCGCTGCGCTACCCCGAGCGGCTGCGCTTCCGCTACCGGCTCGACGGCTTCGACCGGACCTGGAACGACGCCGGGGTGCAGCGCGTGGCGCAGTACACCAACCTGGCGCCGGGCGACTACCGCTTCGTCGTCGAGGCCGGCCGCGACGGTGCATGGGGCCGCGCGGCGGCCATCGCGATCACGCTGCGGCCGCACTTCTACCAGACCGGCGGGTTCGACGCGCTCGCGATCGCGATGATCGTGCTCGCGATCGTGGCGGTGCCGCTGCTCCGGATCCGCCAGCTCCGCGCCCGCGAGAAGGAGCTCGCCGAGCGGATCCGCGAGGCCGTCCACGAGCTCGCCGAGCGCGAGCAGCGGCTGCGCGACGCCCAGGCCC
This sequence comes from Deltaproteobacteria bacterium, assembly GCA_005887925.1. Lineage (GTDB taxonomy): Bacteria > Myxococcota_A > Polyangia > Haliangiales > Haliangiaceae > JABFXX01. The sequence continues at coordinate 15,904 of VBLP01000561.1, forward strand.
AGCTGGTCGAGGCGTCGCGGCTCGCCGGCCGGTCCGACGTCGCGACCGCGGTGCTGCACAACGTCGGCAACGTGCTCAACAGCGTGAACGTCTCGGCCAGCCTGATCAACGACATCGTCGGAAAGCTCAAGACCAGCAACCTGTCGAAGATCGCCGGCATGATCAGCGATCACCGCGACGACCTCGCGCAGTTCTTCCGCGACGATCGGCGCGGCCAGAAGCTGCCCGAGTACTTCAGCCAGCTCCACGACGTCCTCGAGCGCGACCGGACCGCCGCGCTGACCGAGCTGAAGTCCCTGATGCGGAATCTCGATCACATCAAGATCGTGGTCAGCTCGCAGCAGTCGCACGTCAAGCCGGGCGCCGCGATCGAGACCTTCGAGGTCCACCAGCTGCTCGACGACGCGATCAAGCTCAGCGCCGCGTCGCGCGCCCAGGATGCGATCGAGATCGTCCGCGACTTCGCCGCGCTGCCTCCGGTCGTGCTCGACCGCCACAAGGCGCTGCAGATCCTCGTCAACCTGCTCGCCAACGCGCGCGACGCGGTGATGGCCAGGCCGATCGGCGCGCGCCGGATCACGGTCGGCGTGCAGCGCGGCAGCGCCGGCAGCTTCGAGGTCGCGATCGAGGACAATGGCTGCGGCATCGACCCGCAGAACCTCGACAAGATCTTCCAGCTCGGCTTCACCACCAAGCCGCACGGCAACGGCCTGGGCCTGCATTACAGCGCATGCGCCGCGCTCGAGCTCCACGGCAAGCTGGCCGCTCGCTCGGCGGGCATCGGCCGGGGCGCCGCGTTCGTGCTGGTCTTGCCGGTCGACGGCCCGGCCGCCGCGGCCGCGGCCTGACCGCTCCGGACACTGCGTGGATGCATCGCGACACCGGCGGCGCGGTGATCTCGGTCAGGCGCCGTGGCCGGCTTCCTCGGGCGGGCGGACGGCGCGGAACGCGCGCCACAGCAGGAGGTCGTAGCTGATCTTCATGGCGGCGCCGATCACGAGCGGCAGGTAGAGCCGGTCGCCGGTCATGATCAGGCCGGCGAGGCCCGGGGCGACGGCCCACGCGCCGAGCCGGACCAGGTTGGTGATGCCGGACGCGACGGTGCGCTCGCCGGGACGGACCACGGCGAGGACGTAGGACTGGCGGGTCGGGACATCCATCTCGACCAGGCCCTCGCGCAACAGGAACAGCACGGCGGCGACCGCGAAGCTCGGCGCGAACGCGACGGTGACCAGCAGCAGGCTCGACGGGATGTGGCTGAACACCATGGTGTTGACCAGACCGATCCGGCGCGCGAGCCACGCGGCGCCCAGGTGCGAGACGGCGTTGAGGATGCGGGCGCCGAAGAACAGCGCGGCGATCGTGGCCTCGGAGGCCGCGAAGCGCTCGAAGAAGAAGTAGGAGATCAGCGCGGTGGTGAGGAAGCCGCCGCCGAGGCCGTCGAGCGCGAACAGCGCCGAGATCCGGGTGATGATCGCGCGGCTGGCCGGCGACAGCGCGGGCCGCGCCGACCGGCCGTGCTCGATCGTCGGGCCGAGCGCGAGGTAGAGCACGAGCACGGCGAGCGCGGCGACGGCGCAGCCGAGCACGACCGCGCGGTGGGCGTCGGCGGCGCCGAGCCGGGTGCGCTCGGCGAGCCAGACCGGCAGGCCCGCGAGCAGCGCGCCGGCGGCGTGGCCGACGTCCTGGAGCATGGTGTAGACCGCGATCACGCGGGTACGCTCGGCGTCGCCGGCGGTGCTGGGCAGCGCGGCCTGCTCGAGGATCAGCGCGGCGCCGCGGTCCTTGCCCATGCCGTTGACCATGCCGGCGAAGCCGGCGATCGCGAGCGCGAGCGGGCCGGAGGCGAGCGCGAAGCCCGCGGTGCCGGCGGCGCCGCACGCGGTGACGGCGATCAGGAAGCGGCGTCGGCCGACGCGGTCCGCGGTGAACGTGGCGGCGAGCGCGGCGAGCGCGGCGCCGGCGAGCCCGGCGGAGATCACCAGGCCGAGCGCGGCGCGATCGATCGCGAGCGTGGCGAGGTAGCCACCGAGGCTGACGCCGAGCGTGCTCGTCGTGGTCGCGCGCACGAACGCGGTCGCGAACAGGATGCGGCGATCGCGGAGCGCGGTCATCGCGCGGCGCGGCCTCGCGGGAGCGCCGCCCGCCGGCGGGGCGCGAGCAGCCGGCGCATCGCCATGGAGCGCTTGTATCACGCGTGAAACGCGCGTATCAACGCGGCATGCAGATCCATCGTCGCGACCTCCTCGTCAGCGGTGCCGCCGGCGGCGCCGCGCTGCTCGCAGCGAGCGCAGTTGCGGGCGCAGCCCCCGAAGCTCATCCCGCGGGCCGGCCGAAACCGCCGGTGGGCCCCGGCAAGCACGAGGCGGTGCCGCTGCCGTTCAAGGCGGGCTCGCTCACCGGGATCTCCGAGAAGATGATCACGGCGCACCACGACAAGAATTACGCCGGCGCGGTCACCAACCTCAACAAGGTCGAGACCGACCTGGCGGCGCTCAAGCCGGATGCGCCGGGTTACCTGGTCGCCGGGCTGCGCGAGCGCGAGCTGCTGTACGCCAACTCGATGACCTTGCACGAGCACTACTTCGGCAACCTCGGCGGCAACGGCAAGCGCTCGGGCGCGCTCGAGACCCGGCTCGGCGGCGACTTCGGCGCCGCGGGCTGGGAGGGCCAGTTCCGCGCCGATGGCCTGGCGCTCGGCGGCGGGAGCGGCTGGGTCGTGCTCGCGCTCAACCTGCACGACGGCCGGCTGCGCATCGCGCACGCGGGCAACCACACCCAGACCCTGGCGTTCGGCGCGCCACTGCTCGTGCTCGACATGTACGAGCACGCCTACCAGCTGGACTACGGGCCCGACCACGCCAAGTACATCGAGGCGTTCTTCAAGAACATCGCGTGGGAGATGGTCGAGAAGCGCTACGACCACGCGATGAAGGCCTACGCCGTCCTGGGGTGACGCCGATCCCGTGATTTTCCCTTGACGGGTGTTCCGGTACCCGGAACGCTACGCCCAGCGTGCGGCGACCGCGGTGGCGCGGCCGCGATCGGCGCGAGATCAGCGAGGAGAACACGGATGAACAGGCGTCCCACCAGGCTTCATCACACGGCATACGTGTCCCGGGACCTCGAGAAGACCCGGGCGTTCTACGAGGACATCATCGGCCTCCCGCTCGACGCGACGTGGTGCGAGTCCGACGAGCTGTTCGGCGAGGTCCGCACGTACTGCCACTGCTTCTTCGGGCTCGAGGACGGCAGCGCCCTGGCGTTCTTCCAGTTCGCCAGCCCGCGCGACGCCGAGGAGTTCGGGCCCAAGATGCCCGACACGCCGTTCCACCACATCGCGCTCCACGTCGACCGCGGCACGCAGGCCGCGATCGAGGCGCGGCTCGCCGCGGCGGGGTATCGCGAGCCGGACACCTACGTGCTCGAGCACGGCTACTGCCGCTCGCTGTACGCGGTCGATCCCAACGGCATGATCGTCGAGCTGACCTGCGACACGGCCGAGGCGATCAGGCCCGACGTCGTCAGGTCGCGCCGCGACAGGGCGCACGGCGAGCTCCAGCGCTGGCTCGCCGGCGATCACACCTCGAACAACACGTATCGCTGAGCGCGCGGCGTTCGCGATGAGCCGCGTCACGCTGTCGTTCGACAACGGTCCGGATCCGGACGTCACGCCCGCGGTGCTGGACGTGCTGCGCGACCGCGGCGTGGCCGCGCAGTTCTACGTGCTGGGCAAGCACCTGGCCGACCCGCGGCGCCGCCGGCTGGTCGAGCGCGCGCGCGACGAGGGCCACGCGATCGGCAACCACTCGTACAGCCACGGCGTGCCGCTGGGCCAGGACCTGCGGCCCGACGCCGCGCTCGCCGAGATCGCCGCGACCGAGGCGCTGCTCGCCCCGCTGGTCCCCGGGCCGAAGCGGTTCCGGCCGCACGGCGGCGGCGCGCTCGGCCGCCACCTGCTCAGCCCGAGCGCGGTGGCTTATCTCGTCGATCACGGCTACTCGTGCATCCTGTGGAACAGCGTGCCCAGGGACTGGATCGACCCGGAGGGCTGGCCGGCCCGCGCGCTCGCCGACTGCGCCACGCGGCCGCACACGCTGCTCGTGCTGCACGACATCCCGGGCGCCAGCCTGGCCGGCCTCGCCGGCTTCATCGACGCCGCCCGCGGCCGCGGCTTCGAGCTCGCGTGCGACGTGCCGGCCGACTGCGCGCCGATCGTCGACGGCCGCATCACCGCCAGCCTCGACGGCATCGTCGCGCCGATCGCGTGACCGGCCGCGGACGACGCTCGCGAATTCGGCAGCAGCGGATTCACTGCGAGCGGCGCCCGGCCGCTCGGCGGGCGCGCGCGGATCACGACACGTAGACGATCGGGGGCAGCGCGGGCAGCGCGGCCGGGGGATCACCGGTGAAGAACGGGCCGATCGGATCGAACAGCCTGCGCAGCGGCCGGGCCTGCGCCAGCGCCTCGCGGCGCGAGCCGCAGCCGGCGATCAGCGCGGTGCGGAACGGCTCGTCGCGGTCGTCGGCCCAGTCGAGCGCGACCAGCGCGATCCATTGATCGGGGAAGCGCCGGCAGATCTCGCTCCAGGTCAGCGGCTCGGAGACGGACCACACATCGCTCATGGGATCCAGCCTCCGGGGCCTCGATCGCGCGGGCAAGTTTTCGGCGGCTGCCCGCCGCGGATCGCTGCGGCCGCGACGTGGGCGATCGGAGCACATGCGAATTGGCCGGCGTCGCGCGAGGCACGACCGAATTTAGCGAAACTTAGGAATCTTCCGATGCGGCGATTCCACACCAGCCAGACTCACTGGAGAGTGCCCCAATGACAGCTCGGTTGGTCTGGATCGCAGTTCCCGCAATCGTCTCGGCGTGTACCGGCAATGCCGACGTCGGGACGACGGACGACGTCAGCACCGTATCCCAAGTCGTAGAAATCACCCGCGACTTCAAGCATGATGAATCGCCGCCGCTGCGCAGCCTGCCCGTGCTGACCCAGCGCTCGAAGGGCAAGCACGAGGAGCCGCGCCACGTGTTCGCCCCGCCCGATGGGCTGGCCCAGGGCGAGATCGATCCGGCGCTGCAAGCGGGAGTGCCGGCGGCCAGCACCGCGGCTCCCCTCCTCGCCATCGCCGGCGTGGGTAATGGTGATTACGGGTTTGCTCCGGACGCTGCACCGCCGGATACCAACGGCGCAGTCGGCGCCACGCAGTTCGTGCAGTGGGTCAACGAATCGTTCGCCGTGTTCGACAAGACCACCGGCGCGCTGGTGTTCGGCCCGGCGCTCGGAAACACCTTGTGGCAGGGCTTCGGCGGGCCGTGCGAGGCGAACAACGACGGAGATCCGATCGCGCAGTACGACAAGATCGCCAATCGCTGGGTCCTGTCGCAGTTCTCGGTCAACAGCGGTTTCTTCCAGTGCATCGCGGTATCGACCACCTCGGACGCGACCGGCACGTACTTCCGCTACGCGTTCGCGCAGCCCAACTTCAACGACTATCCCAAGATCGGCGTGTGGCCGGACGCGTACTACGTGACGTTCAACATGTTCACGTCGACGTTCCTCGGCGCGCGGGTATGCGCGTTCGATCGCGCGCAGATGACGGCCGGCGGCGCCGCCACCCAGGAGTGCTTCCAGCTGTCGAACTCGTTCGCCAGCCTGCTACCGGCCGACCTCGACGGCGCGGCGTCGCCGCCGCCGGCCGGCTCGCCGAACTACCTGCTCAACTTCGGCACCAACTCGCTGCGGCTGTGGAAGGCCCACGTCGACTTCGCCACGCCGGCCAACGCCACGTTGACCGGGCCGGCCACGATCGCGGTCAACGCGTTCTCGCCGGCGTGCGGCGGCGGCGCGTGCATCCCGCAGCCCGGCACCCGCGAGGCGCTCGACTCGCTCGGCGACCGCCTGATGTATCGCCTGGCCTATCGCAACCGCGGCGGGGTCGAGACCCTCGTGGTCAGCCACAGCGTGAAGGTCAGCGGCAGCAAGAGGTCGGAAGTCGACGGCGTCCGCTGGTACGAGCTGCGCAACCCCAACGGCGCGCCGACCGTGGCGCAGCAGGCGACGTTCTCGCCGGACGCGACGTCGCGCTGGATGCCGAGCGCGGCGATGGACAAGGCCGGCAACATCGCGGTCGGCTACAGCGCGTCGTCGAGCACGGTCCACCCCGCGGTCCGCTACGCGGTCCGCCTGGCGGCCGATCCGCTGAACACGCTCGAGGCCGAGACCTCGCTGATCGAGGGCGCCGGCTCGCAGCTGACCAACCTCAACCGCTGGGGCGACTACAGCGCGATGACGGTCGATCCGGTCGACGACTGCACGTTCTGGTACACCAGCGAGTACCAGAAGGCCAACGGCACCTTCAACTGGAGCACCCGGATCACGTCGTTCAAGCTCCCGACCTGCCTGTAGGCGGCAGCTCCGCGGCGAGCGCGGCGAGCGCGGTCACCAGCTCGCGCTCGTCGCGGCGGGCCGCGTCGCGCGCCGCGGCGAACCCGGCGAGCTGAGCGCGCTCCGCGTCGATCGCGACGCGCTCGCGGGCGAGCTCTGCCTCGAGCCACGCGACGTGGCGCTCGACCTCGCCGCGCAGCGCGACCGCGAGCGCGCCGGTGACGGCCGGCTCGAGCCGCGGCTCGGTGTCGAGGATGTTGGCGGATGCGACCTGGCGCAGCCTGGCGATGCGCTGCTCGAGCTGGGCGAGCGCCTCGGCCTTGAGCGTGCCCTGCGAGCGGAACAGCGAGGTCAGCCGCGGCGCGACCGCGCCCAGGCTGGTGCTCGACGTCATCTCGGCGATCGCGACCTCGGCGGTCAGCCACGGCGGCGCCGCATCGTCGCGCGACGAGCCGCGGCGCAGCTCGGCGATCAGCTCGCGATAGTGGACGCGGGCGCGCTCGGTGAGCCCGCCGGTCAGCGCGCGGTGCGCATCGGCCTGCACGCGCTGCAGCACGCCGGGCGATTCCTCGTCGATCTGCGTCGCGGCCTTGCGCAGGTCCTCGGTCGACGCCGCCTCGCCGAGCCGCGCCGACCACGCCGCGCCGAGCTCGGCGATCGCGCCGTCGACGGACTCGAGCGCACGGCGCAGCAGCTGCTGGACCTGGGCGAGCACCGGCGGCCGGATCCGGGCGAGCGCCGCGGCGACGTGATCCTCGGGGCTGGCGATCCGCAGCGCCTCGAGGCGATCGAGCCGGGCGCGAAACCCGGTCTCGGCGCGGGTGATCGCCGCGTCGAGCGCGGCCGAGCCCGAGGCCAGCGCGGCGACCGCGCGCTCGCCCACCGCGATCGATCGCTCGATCGTCGCGATCTCGGTCAGATCTGACGCCAGCGCCGCACGATCGAGCGCCCGCACCCGCGGATCGGCCGGCGCGCCGGCGGCCACCGCGAACAGGTGAGGGACCACCGCGAGCGCGACCTCGAGCTGCTCGGTCATCGCGAAGCCGTGCGCGCCGCACGCGACCAGGCACGTATCCGCGCCCGCGGCGTCGAGCACGCGCGCGTTCGCGCGCGACGGCAGCTCGAGCACGACGACCTTGTCGGACAGCGGGCCGCCGCGGACCTCGACGAACAGGCGCTCGACGACCTCGTCCGCCAGGCAGGCGCTCAGCGCGTCGACGAAGTCCTGCCGCAGCTCGCGCCTGCCGCGCGACACGGTGTTGGCGAACCCGCGCGGCGCCGGCGCGGTCGGCTCCGCGGCCGGCGCGGTCGGCTCCGCGGCCGGCGCCGTCGGCTCCGCGGCCGGCGCGACCTGGGGCGGTGGCGGCGGTAGTGCCGGCGCGCCGCGCGATCGCCAGGCGCGCCACCACCGCGCGAGCCAGCGCCACACCGCCCACCACCGCGGTCGCGGCAGCGGCACCCGGGTCTCGGCCTCGGCCGACTGTGCGATCGCGTCGCGGAACGCCGCGACGTCGTCGGCGCGCGCGGTCCTGGCGCGATCGGCGCGCGGCGACCGGCGGCGGGTCGGCGGCTCGCCGTCGGCGTCCGCGGCGTCCAGCGCGTGATCCTCGAGCGAGCCGTCGCGCCGCCGCGCCCGCAGCGAGGTCGCCGGACCGCGGCGCACCTGCATCACGATGCGATCCGGGTCCGCGCGCGCCGGGTCGAACAGGCGCTCGCCGGCGAGCCAGTTCAGGAGCTCGGTGCGCGCCGCGAGGTCGCCGGCGATCGCGACCGTGTACGGCGGGCCCAGGCCGACCCGCTCGATCTGGCCCAGGGCGCGCCGCGCGTCGTCGGCCACCGGCGCGGCGTCGGCCAGGCGGCGAACCGCCGCTCGCGCCAGCTCGACGATCGCGGGCTCGGCGCGCACCGAGTACAACGCAGCTGTGGTTGCCAGCTGCGCTCCGGTCACGGTTTTCGTGCTCAGCCCCGCGCGCTGCGGCGGTGAGCGCGCCGCGATGCTCGCGAGCTCCGAATCCGCGCTCGGCAGGCAGCTCCGGGCGCGAACCGCACCGCTCGGCGACGTGTTCGCCTGGCTGTCGGCGCTCTACTTCCGCGGCAAGCTGACCTACGCGCGGAGGTTTGCCACCGCGCCCGGCGGGGTCGGCACGCTCGTCATGGCCCCCGGTCAGGGATTGCGCCCGCCGGAGTGGGGGATCTCGGCCGACGACCTGCGCGCGATGGGCCGGATCGACATCGAGAGCGATGCGTTCGCCCGGCCGCTGCGCCGCGACGCCGAGCAGCTCGGCCGGCTGTGCGGACCCGAGGCGCGCGTCGTGCTGCTCGGCAGCATCGCCACCGGCAAGTACGTCGACCCGCTGCTCGAGGTGTTCCGCGATCGGCTGATGTTCCCCGAGACCTTCGTCGGCCGCGGCGACATGAGCCGGGGCGGCCTGCTCCTGCGCGCCGCGCGCAGCGGCCTGGAGCTGGCGTATCGTCCGCTCGCCGGCGCGATCCGGCACGGCGCGCGGCCCCCGAAGCTGCCGCGCGAGCGCAGGTCCCGTCCGGCAGCGCAATAGCGCTGCGCCGTGTCACGCGTGGTGGCATTCGATGGCCGCGAGCGACCGGCACTGTGCATGATCATGCATGTAGCTTCGTGTTCGCACCCGTCGTCGTGGCTCCGTGCGCTGTCGAGCTGTATCGTGTCCGGGATCGCAGTGAGCCCGGACTCTGGAGCCGGCTGGCTTGGGCGCCGGGATTCGATCGGTGAGCTGCGGGAGCCTGTCGCGCGCGACGACGGGAGATGTCTTGCTGCGTGTCGTCAAGTCACCGCGTCCGGGGCGCCGCGGCGTGATAGGCCAGGCCGAGCTCGAAGGTGCGCGGGGCGCCCTCGGTGTCGACGCCCGCGCGGCCGACGAGGTAGCGGCGGTCGAACAGGTTCCCGATCGGCTGGGTGTTGAGGTCGTCCTCGAACTGGGTGCCGAGATAGCGGACCTGGCCGACCAGCGTGGCGAGCCGCTCGATCTCGTAGCTCACGATCACGCTGGTGCGGTGGCGCGGATCCTGGGCGAGGCGCTTGCCGACGAGGTCGGGCTGCGCCGGCGCCTCGACGACGCGCGCGTCGCTGAACGTGTGGCCGAGGCGCACCGTCCACGCGGCGTCGGGGCGCCACACCAGGTCGAGGTCGAGGCCGAGGACGCGGCTCTTGCCGAGGTTCTGGCGCTGCCGGGTCGCACCGTCGAGCGGCATGGCGAGGGTGACGTTGGCGATCGGGTCCTTGAGCTGGTTCCAGAACCCGGTGGCGGTGACGCCGACGCCCTGGAGGACGATCTGGGTGCCGAGCTCGCCGCCCCACAGGGTCTCGGGCTTGAGGCGATCATTGGCCGCGGTCAGCACGGTGCCGACCTGGAACGGCCGGTAGAGCTCGTTGAGCGTCGGCGCGCGGAACGCGCGGTACGCCGATGCGCGCAGGGCGAGCTCGCGGCTCGCGTGCCAGAGCGCGCCGATCCGGGGATCGAGCTGCGTGCGCGAGGCGTCGTCGAACGGCGTGGTCGTCGCGCTGCCGTCGCCGCGGGTCAGCGTGGTGCTGGCCGCGAGGTTCTGCCAGGCGTCGAGGCGGAGCGCGGCGGCGACCTCGAGGTCGGCCGTCACCTGCATCGCGTCCTGCGCGAACAGCCCGGCGAAGCGCTGCTCGCCGCCGGCGGCGCGCTTGACCAGCGTGGTCGCCTGGACCATCGCCGGGGTCAGCGAGTCGGTCGCGGTGCCGGCGACGCGCTGCGCGTCGGCGCCGATCACGATGGCGTGGCGCTCGGTGAGGTGGCCGGTCCACGTCGCGACGGCGCCCTGGTTGTTGGACGGCGCCTTCTGGGTGCTGGCGCTGGTGGCGGTGGCGCGGTCGGGGGACACCCGCGCGCGCTCCTGCTCGAAGCGCTGGTTGCCGCCGAACAGCTGCACGTCGAGGTTGCCGGGGCCGGAGTCGAGCGCCCAGCCGGCGTCGTAGGTCACGGTCTGGACGTCGGCGGTGGTGAACAGCGTGCCGGCGTCGAGGTGCTCGGTGAAGAATCGCGCGTCGGCGTGGACGGTCGAGCCGCCGCGGTGGTGCTCGACGCGGATGCCGACGGTGTTGTGGCTCGAGCCGGCGCGCCCGTCGACCTTGCCGCGCTGGTCGGCGACGATCGGGCGGTAGCCGTCGCTGTGAAGCGACTCGCCGTCGAGCGCGACGCCGATCTCGCCGAGGCGCTCGGTCGCGCGGCCGGCGAACCGCCGCGTGCTCAGCGTGCCGCCCGCGACGATGGCGTCGAACGACTGGCCGTCGATCGGCCGCGAGATCAGCTGCAGCACGCCGCCGAGCGCGAAGTTGCCGAACAGCGCCGACGCGCCGCTCGGCGCGATCTCGATCCGCTCGATGTCGAGCGGCGACATCGCGCGCCAGTACACCCAGCCACCGAACGGATCGTTGACCGGCAGGCCGTCGCGCAGCACCAGGGCGCGCGACACGCCCGACGGCCCGACGCCGCGCAGGTTCAGGCCCTGCGACGTCGGATCGGCGATCGCGCTCGAGCTGCGCCGGAACGTCCCGACGCTCGGCGCGGTGCGCACCAGGTCATCGGCGAGCGTGTCCGGCGAGCTCGCGATCTGCTCGCGATCGATCACGGTGACGGCGGCGGGGACGTCCTGCGCCGGCCGCGGCAGCCGCAGCCCGGTGACGACGATGACCTCGTCGGGCGTCGGCTCGGCGGGCGGCGGGACGGGATCGGCGCCCGCATCCGGCGGTGCCGCGACCCCGACCCCGAAGGCCAGCGCTCCGAGCGTCCGATAGCGCACGCTACTTCTTTGGCCGGATGAGGTCCGCGGTTCCCTGGATGAACGCCTTGAGCTTGTCGACGTCCGCGGGCTTGAGGCGGTTGGTGAAGTCGGGCATGCCATCCTTGGCGTTCGGCCCGTTGAAGATGTACTTGTCGAGCTCGGAGATGAACTCGGGCTTGACGTAGCCGAGGTTGGGGATGTTGCCGCCGCGATCGACGCCGGGGACGCCGTGGCACAGCACGCAGTGGCTGACGTACACGCCCTGGCCGGCCTGGACCAGCTTGGGATCGTACTTGACGCCGGCGAGCAGGCCCTCGAGCTTGACGTTGACGAACGCGGGCGGCGCCGCCTTGCCGCCGAGCACGTAGGTGAACACCGTGCCGGGGCCGATCTTCTCGCTGGTGCGCTGCGACACGCCGTAGGCGCCGCCCCAGCCGACCGCGACCGAGACGTACTGCTTGCCGTCGACGAGGTAGGTCGACGCCGCGGCCATCGCGCCGGTGCCGGTCGGCGCCTCCCACAGCTTCTTGCCGGTCTTGGCGTCGAATGCGACGAAGCGGCCGTCGGCCGTGCCCTGGAACACGAGGTTGCCGGCGGTGGTCAGCGTGCCGCCGTTCCACGGCGAGACGTGCTCGACGCGCCAGACCTCCTTCTGCGCGACCGGATCCCACGCCAGGAGGCGGCCGAACGGCTTGCTGGTCGGCGGCACGGCATTGATGATCATCCCGGTGTTCCATCCGGTGCCGGTGCCGGCGCGGTTGTCGAGCACGGCGCCCTTCTTCCACTCCTTGTCGTCCATCAGGTTGATCGGCACGTTCTGCGCCGGCAGGTAGACCAGGCCGGTCGTCGGGTTGAACGACATCGGATGCCAGTTGTGGGCGCCGTAGGGGCCGGGGACGGCGTCGAACGGACCGTCGGGCCGCGCCTTGGGCGTCTCGATCGGCCGTCCGTCCTTGCCGTAGCCCTTGGCCCAGTTGACCTCGACGAAGTTCTTGACCGAGATCAGCTTGCCGTCGGTCCGGTCGATCACGAAGAAGAAGCCGTTCTTGGGCGCGTGGAGGATCACCTTGCGCGGCTTGCCGCCGATCTTGAGATCCGCGAGGATCATCGGCTGGGTCGCCGTGTAGTCCCAGTTGTCACCGGGCGTCTCCTGGTAGTGCCAGGCGTAGGCGCCGGTGTCGACGTTGAGCGCGACGATCGACGACAGGTAGAGGTTGTCTCCGCCCTTGGGGCTGCGCCGCTTCTGGCTCCACGGCGAGCCGTTGCCGGTGCCGATGTAGACCCGCTTGAGCTCGGGGTCGTAGGTGATCGAGTCCCAGGCCGTGCCGCCGCCGCCGGCCTCCCAGAACTTGGCCGACGGGTCCCAGGTCGCGGCCGCGCGCTTCATCGATTCGTCCTCGGCCGGCTTGCTCGGATCGCCGGGCACGCAGAACCAGCGCCACTTCTGCTCGCCGGAATCGGCGTCGTAGGCCGTGACATAGCCCCGGACGCCGTACTCGGCGCCGCCGTTGCCGATGATGACCTTGCCGCCGGCGACGCGCGGCGCGCCGGTGATGGTGTAGGGCCGCGCGTGATCGATGATCGTGTCGCGCTCCCACAGCTTGGCGCCGGTCATGGCGTCGAGCGCGATCAGCCGGCCGTCGAATGCGCCGACGTAGATCTTGCCCTTGTGCAGCGCGACGCCGCGGTTGACCACGTCGCAGCACGCCTTCTCGCCGAAGCTGCGCGGCACCTTGGGGTCGAAGCTCCACAGCCGCTTGCCGGTGCGCACGTCGACGGCGTGGACCACGCTCCACGACGCGGTGACGAACATGACGCCGTCGACGACGAGCGGCGTCGCCTCCACGCCGCGGGTCGATTCGAGGTTGTAGGTCCAGGCCAGGCCGAGCTCCTTGACGTTGCCGGCGTTGATCTCGGCGAGCTTGCTGAACCGGGTCTCGGCGTAGTCCAGGCCGACCGTCGGCCAGTCCTTCGAGCTGCCGAGGTTGGCCTGGATCGCGGCCGCGTCGAGCGCCTGGATCGCGGCCCTGGCTCGCGTCATGCCGTCTGGCGCGCCGGCGCCCTGGGCGCCTACGGAGGCGGGGTCGCCGAGCGCGACGAGCGCGAGCGCTGCGACCATCACCGTCGATCGAGCGTGTGATCCGATGAAGATGTTCATGGGATAGGCCCTCCGGGCGCGCATCATCACGCAGCCACCCGGACAGCGCAATCGATGTTTCGACAATCCCCACGATCGCGCCAGTCGGCGGACCGCGGGCTATCTCAGGTGAGCTCTGGGGCTAGACTGAGGCGTGGATCAGCTCACGAGTGGTTTTCGTGATATCGGGCGGGGATTCGCGGTGCTGAAGGCGCATCCCGCCCTGTGGAAGTGGGTGATCGCGCCGGCCGTGATCACCCTGGTCGTGTGCGCCGCGGTGATCGCCGCCATCGTGGCGCTGGTCGCGCCGATCAGCGGCTGGGTCGGCGGGCACCTGCCCGGCGTGCTGGCCCACCTGGCGAGCTCGCTGCTGACCATCGTGGTCGTCGTCGCGCTGGCGATCTGCGGCCTGGCGCTGTTCGTGTCGATCGCCGGGCTGATCGCCGGTCCGTTCAACGAGGCGCTGTCCGAGCGGATCGAGGCGCGGCTGACCGGGCAGCCGATGACGCCGTTCTCGCTGCGCGAGTTCGCCCACGGCGCGCTGCTCGCGCTCGGCCATGGCATCCGCCGCATCCTGGCGGCGCTGATCTCGCTGGTGATCGTCTTCGCGCTCGGCCTGATCCCGGTGCTCGGGATGGTCGCGGCGGCGCTGTACGGCGCGTGGTTCACCTCCCACGCCGCCGCGTACGATTGCTACGACGCGGTGCTCGCGCGGCGCTTCCTGCCGTATCGCAGCAAGCTCGACTTCCTCGCCCACCATCGCCTGCGCACGCTCGGCCTGGGTGCCGCGGTCACCGGGATGCTGCTCGTGCCCGGGCTCAACCTGATCGCGCTCGGGCTCGGGGCCGCGGGCGCGACCGTCGCGGCGCACGCGCTCGGCGGCGACCCGCCGCGCCGGTAGCGGCAAAACGAAAAGCCAGGCAGGGTCACCTGCCTGGCCGGCGGACAGCGAGTCAGCTCGCTGCCCGGGTCACATACGTCTGCTCAGTGCACCGGCACCGAGGCGCCGCCGTCGCCGGTGAGGCGATGGTTGTAGACCAGCACCGGGCCGCTGGACTGGACGGTCAACCAGCCCACGAAGGCCGCAGGCAGGTTCATCGCCGCACCCAGGTTCGCGGTGAAGTACTGGCCGTCGGCGGCGAGGTTCAGCGTGAGCGTCCCGGCGACCGATCCGCTCGAGTTGAACCCGGTGACCACGACGGTCACCGGCGACGAGCCGGGGTTGGACACCGCGAACCGCGTCGTGCTGATGGGCGTCGTGTTCGCCATGCCGAGCTGCGAGAACGGCAGGGGCTCGACGCGGACCAGCAGCGGCGAGAAGCCGCTCGAGATCGCGGTGTTGCCTTCGGGCACCACGAAGTCCTTGCTCGAGTTGTCGGTGATCCGGGCCTGCGCGGTGATCCCCTGCGGCGTGGTCACCACCAGGAAGCCGTGCTTGCCCGACGGCGAGGTCGACGTGTCGTCCTGCGCCCAGCGCACGATGTTGGCGATCGGCTGATCGCTGTTGATCGCGATCGGGATGTCGCGCGAGTGCTCGACGCCCGTGCTGCCGCCGCTCGCGTCGCTGGTGTCGACGAAGCGCACCGTGACGTTCGCGGTGATCTGACCCGGGTTCGAGATCTCGAGGTTCGTGCTGAAATCGGCGGTGTCCTCGACGTACGCCACGCCGACGTTCGACGAGGCATCCGCCGCGGTGTGCGCCGGCTCGATCCCGCTGAAGTTCTTGGTGGTGCTGCTCTTGCCGACGTCGCGAGCCATCACGACCATCGGCGCGCTCGCCGTCCAGCTGAGCTGGCCGGAGAACGTGGCGTCGAGGCCGAGCTTCTTGACGATGTCGGTGAAGTTCGCCATGCCGCGCGGCGGGACGAACAGCACGGTGCCCGCGACCGGCGTGCTGCCGCCGGTCGACGCGTACGCGGTGACGGTGACGACCGAGGTCGACGCCGACGCGTTGGTGAACGCGGTCTGCGTCAGGTAGCCCGCGGTCCCGACCGTCGAGACGTAGCCGCTGAGCGTGCCGGTGATCGACGCTCCATCCTCGATCGCCGGATCCGAGCTGACGTTGTTCACCAGAGAGGCCATGCCGTGGAACACCTCCGTGCCGAACACCGCGACGCTGCCGATCTTGTTCTGCACGCCGGTCGTGTGGGACAGCGCGCGGACCACGTCGGCGACGGTCTTGAGCTCGTTCGGCGCGACCTGGAACGTGTCGCTGCCGAGGACATCACCGCCGGTGCCGTAGAGGAAGCAGCTGACCGACATCGGCGCGCCGCTGACCGAGTTGTCGATCAGGAGCGACGACCGCTCGTTGAAGATCCCGGTGGTCTTGCCGTTGCCGTCGGACACGAACGGGACGAGGGTCGCCGACGACAGCGCGCCGAGTGTGCAGCCGTGGAGCCGGAACACGTTGTTCTGACCGTCCGATCCGTTGAAGCCGCCGACCAGGTAGAACGCAGGACCGACCGCCGCGCCCCCTGTGTTGTCGATGCCGGTCGTCGTGCCGGGGCCGGTGACCGGCGCGGCCTGCGACCACGTGTTGGTCGCCGGGTTGAACACCTGCGTGAGCACGGCCGGACGGCCGCCCACGACGTAGATCTTGCCGGCGAACACGTCGACGGCCGGGTCGGTCACGCCGGTCGGCATCAGCGGCCCGTTGTGCCAGCTGTCGCTCGCCGCGTTGTAGATCGCGTGCGCGGTGCCCCCGAAGCCGCCTGCGAACGCGTGCAGCTCGCCGGCAAACACCGCGCCGTGCAGACGGAAGGTCTGCGGGACGAACGGCGCGTCGGCCTTGCGCGTGTACGTGTCGGTGGCCGGATCGTACTGCCAGGTCTGGTTGATGAAGCCCGTGCCGAACGCGAGGTAGATCTTGCCATTGATCGCACCGACCGCCGAACCGAAGTTGGCGATCGGCAGATCGTGCAGCCGCGTCCACGCGTCAGCCGCGATGTCGTAGCGCCACGCGAAGCTGGTGACCTGTCCTGCGCTGCTGACGCCGCCGAAGAGGTAGATCTGGTTTCCGATCCGCGCGGCGGATCCGAAGTTGGTGCCAAGGCCAGGTGCCGGGATGTCGGCCTTGCGCGTCCAGGTTCCGGACTGCGGGTCGAACACCCAGGTCTGGTCGAGGCGCACGAGGCCTAGCCCGAAGGCGCCGCCGATGACGTACAGCTTGTTATTGGCGCCGATCACCGTCTCCTGCAGCGGCCCCTCGGCCATCGGGAACGCCGCCGAGGTGCTCCAGCCCTCGAAGCACGCGCCGACGATGAACGACGCGGTCGCCGAGAACGGGCTCGTGCCGCACGCGTTGACCGCGGCGACGCGCCAGAAGTACTGGGTCGCGATCGCGAGGTCGGTGCCGACGGTGAAGCTGTTGGTCGACGTCGTGGTGTCGACGACGATGTGGCTGAACGCGGAGTCGGTCGCGATCTGGAGGTGGTAGGTCGCGGTGCCGAACGCGAACGGCGTCACCGCCTGCGCGGCTCCGTTGCTGTTCACCTGGTTCACCTGCGAGCCGTTGACCGGGGTCACCATCGCGGCGCCGCTCTGCGTCGAGCTCTTGGGCGACGTCGGCCCGGCGAGCTGCCACATGAACTGCGCGCCGGCCGACGCCAGCATCGAGCTCGTGTCGGTCGTGCGGGTGGAAGTGCCTGTGCCGGCGACCGATGACGATCCGGCGGTGGCCGACTCGGGGATGAACGGCGCGGTCCACGACAGCGTCGGCCGGCGCGGCGTGTTGACCTCGCCGTTGCGCGGGCTGATCGTCTCGGGCGCGTTGGGCGCGTTGGGATCGACCAGCAGGGTGGCCGACGTCGTCCGCGTGCCGTCGGGCGGCGGGGTCACCGCAGTGCCGACGACATTGACGGTGAACGTGGTACCGGCGGTCGGCCGCGTGGTGTTGATCGTCAGCGTGGTGGTCTGGCCGGGGCCGATCGGGTTCTGCGCGAAGCTCGCGGTCGCGCCCGCCGGCAGGCCGGAGGCCGCCAGGTTCACCTGCGAGGTGAAGTTCGGGCCGTTGACCGACGCGACGCCGACCGTGTACGACGCGCTGGTGCCGGCGCAGGCCTCGGCCGTGCTCGGCGCGAGGGTGATCTTGAAGTCCGGCGGGCCGCAGTTCTGCGACGTCACGCTGACGTCATCGATGAACATGCCGGTGATGTCGCCGAAGCCGTCCTGGTGAACGCCGAAGATCAGCTTCACGGTCATGCCGGCGAACTGCGACATGTCGAACTGCCGGAGGATGAAGGTCTGGTCGTTGCGCGCCTCGTTCATCAGCACCACGACGGGGCCGGGCGGGCTGATCGGCTGGACGCGGACGTACTGCTGATCGAAGATGACGATGTCGGTCGTGAGCGGCCACTCCCAGAACGACAGCTTGGGCTGGCTGCCGGGCACGAACGTCAGGGTCTGCGAGATCTGGGCATCGCCGAGCGGCTCGACGAACCCGTCGAAGGTGCCGATCGCGGCGGCCTTGGCGCCCGAGTGCGTATGCGCTCCACTGAGGACCACCGGCGGAATGGTGGCGTCGATGCTCCAGCTGCCGAAGCCGTTCTCGAAGCCGCCGTTGGTGATCAGCTCCTGCGGATCGGAGCACGACGCGGTGCGGAAGTGGAAGCACGCCGAGGCCGCCGATGGGCCGCACGCGTTGTTCGCGTTCACCGTCCACGAGAAGGTGTGGAACGCAGTCAGGGCCTGCGCGTCGGGGATCGTGACGGTCGTGCCGCTGGTGTCGAACGAGCGCACCGCGGGTCCACCGCAGGAGTCGCCATCGAACACGGCGACGTGGTAGCTCGTGGTCTCGGGCACCGTCGACCAGGTGAAGGTCGCCGTGGCCGGGACGCCATCGGCGCCGTTGGCCGGCGATGTCGGGTTCGGCGCGGCCGGCGCGGCGGCGCGCACGGTGAACTGGGAGAATGCGTCGGTGCTGATGTTGGCGGCACCGTGCACGGTGAGCTGGTAGTTGCCGCCCGGCGTCGTATTTGTCGTCGAGACGGTCATCGCGGAGTTCGAGCCGTTGGGCGACGGTGTCGGGATCGGGTTGGGGCTGAATGACGCGGTGATCGTCGAGGTCAACGGAGTCACCGCGGACAGGCTCAGCGTCACGGGGCTGGTGAACCGGCCGGAGCCGCCGAACGCGGTCACGGTCGCGGTCGAGCTGCTGCCGCGGCAGGTCTCGGCCGGGTTGGTCACGGTGAGCGGGGTGGCGAGCGGGTTGGTGACGATGCAGTCGTTCACCGAGTTGGAGAACTCGGTCTGGACGTCATAGGTCACGCCGTCGCCGCCGACGACCTGGCCGTTCTGGTCATTGCAGATGTCGCCGATCTCGCTGAACACGAAGTCGGCCCACGCCAGCGGCGGACCGAACACGGTGGCCAGGCCGACCTCGGGGTCGGTCATCGTCTCGATCAGCTCGTGCGACGCGACCTGCGTGTAGTTGCCGAACTGGGTCGCGGCCGCGCCGCAGCCGAACTCGCAGCCCGAGCCGGGCTGGAAGTCGGGGTGGACGCCGTAATAGATCTCGCCCTGGCCGCCGGCGTTGGCGATCGTGCCGTGGTACGCGCAGAACACCTGGCACGACGCGGCGCCGCCCAGCGTGATGATCTTGCCGTGCGGGAAATCGATCGCGTAATAGGTGTTGTTGTTGCCGGCCGCGTCGTGGGTCGGCGCCGGGAGGTTACCGGCCGCGATCTGGGCCGACAGCTCGTTCTGGATCTGGTTGTCATCGATCACCGTGCCGTTGTTGGCCGCGGACGGGGTGATCGTGACCTGCTGGGAGAACGAGCCGCGGCCGAGCGTCTGGTTGCTCGTCGGCGGCCCCTGGCCCGTGGTGTTGTATTCCGTCAGCCAGTCGACGTACGCGCTGTTGAGCACGCCCTGATAGAAGCTGGCCTTGCTGGGCGTCCCCGTGCTGAGGACCTCCGGAATGTAGTTCCCCGAGCCGTAGATCACCTGAACGACCTGGGCGTTCGAGACGATCCGGCCCCCGAAGTACTGGAGGTGCGCACCCGGCGGATGCGAGAACGGTTTCACGCTCTCGCCGGGAGCCAGCCGTTGCTGCCCATGCAAGAACATGCCTTTGGGGCCGCCGGTCACGGCCTTGGTGACCTCGCTGGTCGCTTCAGGGGCGTCTGGTTGCGTATTCGCGCAACCGACTGCGCCGATCGTCGCGGCAGCCGCGAACGTCAAGCGCGAGCTTAACGGAAAACCCATGGATACCCTCCTCGATGCGCCGAGAGACAATGACAATTGTGGGTGAACCCGAAACCACGGGTTCACCCGGAGCGGCGATAGCAATAACACTTACTCATCCAGCGAGCAATGGTTCCTCAATGCCTCCGTGTGCAAGACGAGCTTCTGGCGAATCAAGCGTAGATTTTGTGTCGATTGAACAAAGCCAGTGTCTGTGACGATTGCCGCTCGAGTCGGCAGCGCGTCACCGCCGCTTCGCCAATCGTCATGGCAACCGAGTTGCACGGCACTCGGCGGGTCGAGCAGGGATCGCCCCGTCCGAGCTGACGGTAGATCTCGACCGAGGGCCGCGTGCCCGCCACTCCGGAGTTGCACTCCCGGCACGAGCTGCGCTCCGAGATCCTCGTGCATCTGCGATCTGTCGTCGACGAGATCGTGCCGGTCGATTACCGTGTGCTTGATGCGCTGAACGAGTCGCACGCACGTCGATCTGTGTTGGCAACGCGAGGCATATTGCGGACCGAGCTTCGAAGTTCTTGCGATCAAGTGACTGGTAGTCAGCGAATCGGGCTCGATAATTAATGTATCGACGATCGCAAATCACTACAGGAGAGTCGGCTCTCATCACCAGATCGCCCAAGACCGCTCTCACGGGTTGCTGACTGCGAGGAGAGCTGCGCTTAACCCGCTTGACGTCGGGAGCCAGCGCCGCGCGCTGCTGCGCGACCTCCGCGTCGGCTGACGCGTCAGCGCAGGGCGGACAGCCCGCCGTCGACGATGAAGCTCTGGCCGGTGATGTAGGCCGCCTCGTTCGAGATCAGGAACAGCGCGAGGTAGGCGGTCTCCCAGCCGGTGCCCTGGCGGCCGAGCGGGATCGGCACGGTCGCGCGCGACGGCCGGGCGCGCGACGCGGCCCGCCCGATCGCCGTGTCCATCAGCCCGGGCGCGACGATGTTGGCGCGGATCGAGCGCGCGGCGCCCTCGAACGCGACGTGGCGCATCAGCCCGCCGAGCGCGGCCTTCGACGCATCGTACGACGGGATCCGGCTGCCCGGCTTGATGCCGGCGACCGACGAGGTGAACACGATCGCCGAGCCGTCGTCGAGGATCGGCAGCGCCGCCCGCGCGGTCAGCATCGCGCCGCGCAGGTTGACCGCGAGCACCAGGTCCCAGCTCTCCGGCGTCGCGTTGTCGAGGCCGTGGCGGCCGGCGATCCCGACGTTGTAGACCACGCCGTCGAGCCCGCCGAGCGCGGTGCGCGCCTGATCGACCATCGCCTGCGGGTCGGCCGGCCGCGCCATGTCGGCGATCACCACCTGGGCCGTGCTGCCCTCGCTCGCGATCCGCGCCGCGGTCGCCTCGGCGCTCGCCCGATCGCGATCGGCGACGGCGACGCGCGCGCCCTCGCGGGCGAACAGGATCGCCATCGCGCGGCCGTTGCCGATCGGCGGATCGGCCTCGCCGTAGTCGTTCTGTCCGGCGCCGACCACGAGGATGCGGCGCCCGGCCAGGCGGCCGCGGCCCGGCGCGGTTCCCTGCGATTCGGCCGGCAGCCCCGGCGAGCGCGCGTCCGGCATCGTCGGCCTCAGTGCCCGGCGACCAGCTGGCGCACGTACTTCATCGCCGGTGAGCCCCACGACAGCAGGCGGTCGTTGTAGCTGCGCTCGGTGAAGCCGGCGCGGTTCTCGCTGGCGCGGCGCAGCTTGAGCAGCTCGGTGAAGCCGAAGAAGTAGGTGGTGAGCTGGGCGCTCGACAGCCGCGCGCGCTTCCACTTGGCCACCGCCTCGCCGTCCTCCTGGAACGCCTCGTCCTTCATCAGCGCGAGCGCCGCCTTCTCGTCCATGTCGCCGGCGTGGATGTCGTGATCGAGGATCGCGTTGGCCGACAGCCGCAGCACCATCTTCTGGCGCTCGAGCTTGACCCGCGGGCCGCCGAAGCCGTGCTCGGCCATGACCCACTCGGCGTAGACCGCCCAGCCCTCGACGAACGGGCCGCTGGCGAACACCGCGCGCAGCTTGGACGGGAACTTGTTGTTGTGCATCAGCTGCAGGTAGTGGCCGGGCATCGCCTCGTGGATGATCAGCTCGGCGAGCATCGACTGGTTGTACTCGCGATAGAACGACTCGGCGCGCTCCCTGGACCAGTCCGACGGCGTCGGCGCGATCGCGACGAAGGTCTGCGGTGTGGCCTCGAGCGGCCCCGACGAGTCGCAGTACGCGATCGCGACGCCGCGCTTGTACTCGGGCATCTCGATCACGCTGACCGGCTCGTCCGGAACCCGGACGAGGTCGTTGTCGCGGACGAACGCGGTGATCTTGCCGAGCCACTTCTTGGCGTCGGCGAGGATCGTCTGGTTGGTCGGCCGGTCCTTGGCCACGTGGTCGAGCACCTGCTTGACGAACGCCTTCTTCTGCTCGGGCGTGTCGAGCCTGGGCAGCTTGCCGAGCTTGTCCTCGGCCCAGATCTGCCTGGCGGTCTCGACCATCTCGGCCTGGGTCTGGGTGAGCAGGGCGCGGGCGTCGGCGGCCACGCGATCGATGTCGACGTCCTCGCCGAGCGCGAACGCCAGCTTCCGGGCGAACAGCTCGCGGCCGAGGCGGAACGAGCCGTCGGAGCGCGCCAGGAGGTCGGTCTCGAGGAAGCTCTGGAAGTCCTTGAGCGCGGCGGCGGCGCGGCCCGCGGCGGCGGTCAGCTTGTCCTTGAGCCCGGGGACCTCGGAGAACCGCGCCGGCAGCTGGGTCCCGACCAGCCCGATCAACCCCTTGTTCTGCTGGATCGCGGTCTCCGTGTAGATCCGGGCGGGGTGTGCCAGGCGCTGCCTGGCCACTGCGACGAGCGCGGGCAGCCCGTCGAGCCGGCTGACCAGGCTGGCCATCCGCGACTCCCTGGTGCCGAACTCGCGCGTCACCAGCGGGTCGAGCCCGCCGCTGATCAGGCTGACATAGGCGACCGGATCGCTGTCGTACGGCTTCAGCTGATCGATCGCGAACTGCATGCTCTGCAGCCGCTCGTCGAGGATCTCGGCGTCGATCCGGTTCTGCTCGGACAGCGGCTTGCGCAGCATGACTGCGAGCCGGGCGCGGACCTCCCGGAGGAACGCGCGGTGGCGGTCATCGCCCCCGACCGAGACGTCGGGCCAGTGCGCGTCGTAGCGGTGGTCGCCGGCGTGGGTCGCCATGGTCGGCGCATTCCGGAGCAGCTCCTCGAGGGTCTGGTGCGCGAACGCTTCGAACTCGGCGTCGGCCGAGGCTGCGGCCGGTGCCGGACCGGCGGCCCGCCCGGGTGCAGCAGGGGGCGGCGCCGTTGCACCGGGCGGCAGCGCCGGCGTCGCAGGCGCGGGCGGCGAGGATGAGCAGCCGAGCGCCGCGAGGGCGGAGCAGCACAGGAGCGCGGTGCGAGCGGAGGTGGTCATGGCGCGGGACCATACCGCAGCTGCCCCGAGGCGACTGCACGGAAGTGCCGCACTGGCACGCACGGATACAGCCGTACCGATACAGCGTACGATTGGCAGGAGCTGTGCGCTGACGCTCGCGCCCGCGTCGAGTACGCTTGGCCGATGCCCTCCCCCGCTGCCGCCACGGCCGTGACCGACGATCTCGACGTCCTCATCGTCGGAGCGGGGCTGTCGGGGATCGGCGCCGCTTACCGGCTCAAGACCCAGTGCCCCGGCAAGCGGTTCGCCATCCTCGAGGCCCGCGACGCGATCGGCGGCACGTGGGACCTGTTTCGCTATCCCGGGATCCGGTCCGACTCCGACATGTTCACGCTGGCCTATCCATTTCATCCCTGGAAGGCCGAGAAGGCGATCGGCGACGGCTCGGCGATCCTGGCGTACATCCGCGACACCGCGACCCGGTTCGGCATCGATGCGCACATCCGGTTCCGCCACCGCATCGTCGCCGCGCGGTGGTCGTCGGCCGACGCGCGGTGGACCGTCGACGTCGAGATCGGCGAGCAGCGCACGCTCCGCACCCTGCGCTGCGCGTTCCTCTACCTGTGCTGCGGCTACTACCGCTACGACGCGGCCCACATCCCGGCATTCCGCGACGTCGACCAGTACCGCGGCACGCTGATCTATCCCCAGTGGTGGCCCGCCGACCTCGACCACGCCGGCAAGCGCATCATCGTGATCGGCAGCGGCGCCACGGCGATCACGCTGGTCCCCGCGCTGGCCGAGCGCGCCGGCCACGTCACGATGCTGCAGCGGTCGCCGAGCTACATCGCGTCGCGGCCCGATCGCGACCTGCTCGCCGACGGTCTGCGCGCGGTGCTCCCCGCCGGCCTCGCGCACCAGATCGTGCGCACCAAGAACGTCCTCCTCGGCCTCGCGTTCTACCAGTTCTGCCGCCGCTACCCCGAGGCCGCCACGAAGTGGCTGGTCGGCAGGGTCGCCGAGCTCCTGCCGCCGGGCTATCCCGTCGAGCGCCACTTCACGCCGCGCTACAACCCGTGGGACCAGCGGATGTGCCTGGTCCCCGACGCCGATCTGTTCCGCGCGATCTCGTTCGGCAAGGTCTCGGTCGTCACCGACACGATCGACGCGTTCACTCCGACCGGCATCCGCCTCGCCTCCGGCGGCGTGCTCGACGCCGACATCGTCGTGATGGCGACCGGGCTCGAGCTGCTCGCGTGGGGCGGGATCCGGCTCACCGTCGACGGCCGCGCGATCGAGCCGCGCGACACCTTCGTCTACAAGGGCACCATGCTGAGCGGCGTGCCCAACCTCGCCTGGTGCGTCGGCTACATCAACGCGTCGTGGACGCTGCGCGCCGACCTGTCCTGGCACAGCGTCTGCCGCCTGCTCAACTTCATGGATCGCCACGGCTACGATCAGGTCATCCCGCAGGCCGATCCGGGCGACGTCGAGCCGCGGTCGCTGATGGATCTGTCTTCGGGCTACATCAAGCGCGCCGCCGACCAGCTCCCCAGGCAGGGCTCGAAGGCGCCCTGGTACCTGCAGCAGAACTACCTGCTCGACCTGGTCGCGATGAGGCTCGCCAGGCTCGAGCATCCGTCGCTGGCGTTCTCGCGCCGGCGCGATCACCGCGCCGCACCCGCGCCGATCGCGATGCAGCCGCCCCGCGCGTCCTGAATCGATCCGCCGGCAGCTCGGTCTCGAGCCGGCGCCCGATCGGTGTACCGTCCGTCGCACCATGTCGAACACCCCGAACCCGCAAGCGTCCCCCGGCTACGGCGCATCGATCGACCTCGAGACCGCTCGCAAGGTCGCGGCCGCGGCCGCCGCCGAAGGCAGGAAGAACGGCTGGACCGTCGCCGTCGCCATCGTCGACACCGCCGGCGATCTGGTCTACTTCGAGCGCATGAACGACACGCAGGTCGCCAGCTCGCAGGTCGCGCAGGACAAGGCGCGCACCGCGGTCCGGTTCAAGCGGCCGAGCAAGGCCTTCGAGGACGCGCTGGTCGGCGGCCGCCTCGCCGTGCTCGGCCTCCCCGGCGTGACCCCGCTCGAGGGCGGCATCCCGCTGATCGTCGACGGCAAGATAGTCGGCGCAGTCGGCGTCAGCGGCGTCACCTCGCAGCAGGATGGCGTGTGCGCCCAGGCCGGCGCCGACGTGCTCGCCAGGCGATAGCGACCGCACCATGTTCCTGCGCAGCGGGCAAGCCGCGACATGAATGTCCGGATCGCGGTCGGCGCAGGCAGGACGGAGCGCGCCGGCGATGAAGATGCGCGCACTTGCGCGGAATGGTGTGCTGGCCGGCAACATGCAAGTCGCTCGAACATGCGATTCGTCGATCTCGTATGCGGGGCGTGCCTGGTGGCAGCGATGGCGGGCAGAGCGCGGGCGGAGGAGGGGCCGGAACCCGTCGCGACGGTAGCGTCGACCGAGCATCCGGTGGCGCTCGCGACCAACCTGCCGTTCCGGTGGCCGGATGCCGACTCGATCGCAGCGTCGCTGTACGTCGGCGTCACCGAGCACCACGCGATCCGCGCCAACGTCGCGTCGTACAAGGAGCACGGGCACGTCGTCGGCAGCACGATCGGCCTGCTGGCGGGCGGCGATGGCGAGGAGGTCGATCACCACGGCCGGATCACCGACCTGGGGGTCGCCCTGGTCTACTTCCCGCGGCGCGTCCTGGACGGCCTGATGCTCGAGGCCGGCGTGCTTCGCCGCGCGCGAGACGTCGGCTCGTACGATGAGTTCCGCGCCATCGCCTACGACGATCAAGACACCACGACCTACGCGGCACACGGCCTGATCGGCTGGAGCTGGCTGATCTACGGGCGCTCGTTCATCGCCACCGGGATCGGTCTGTCCGTCGGGCACGAGACCGGGACCGAGACGCTGCGGCGCGACTATCCGAGCGACATGACGTCGAGCCACCACCTGTCGCGGCTCGACGTGACCGGCGAGGCGTACCTCCGCATCGGCATCGTGTTCGCGCTGTAGCCGGCGCAAACCCGCTGAACGCGTCGCAATCGGCCGCGGACGGTGCGAGCATCCCGGCCATGTGGAGATCTGTCCTTGCCTTCCTGTTTGTCAGCGCTCCCGCGCTTGGTTCCCCTGTCCTGATCAAGGCGGCGCACCTGGTCGACGGAGTGTCGGACAGACCGCGCGACGGCGTCGCGGTGGTGGTCGATGGCGACAAGATCGTCGCGCTCGGCGCCGCCGCGGATCTGGCGGCGAAGAACCCGGGCGCGAAGGTCATCGATCTCGGCAACGCGACGCTCCTGCCCGGCATGATCGACGCGCACACGCACGTGTTCCTCAACGACGATGTCGGGCCCGGCGTGTACGACGCGATCCTGCTCAAGCAGAGCGCGCCGTACCGCGCGATCGAGGCGGCGGCGAACGCACGGACCGCGCTGATGTACGGGTTCACGGCGCTGCGCGACCTCGAGACCGAGGGCGCGATGTACGCCGACGTCGACGTCAAGGTGGCGATCACCCGCGGCGTGGTGCCGGGGCCGCGGCTGCAGGTCGCGACGCGCGCGTTCGCGCCGACGGGGATGTACCCGCTGCGCGGCTACAACTGGGAGCTGGAGCTGCCGATCGGCGTGCAGACGATCGACGGGCCGGAGCAGGCGCGCAAGGCGGTGCGCGAGCAGGTCGGGTTCGGCGCCGACTGGATCAAGTTCTACGCCGACCACGGCGTGTACGAGGGCAAGCCGGATCGGCCGGTGCGCAGCGTCGTGAACTTCACGCCGGTCGAGGCCGCGGCGATCGTCGACGAGGCGCACCGCCTCGGGGTCAAGGTCGCCGCGCACGCCAACGGCTGGGACGGCATCGACTCGGCGCTGCGCGCCGGGGTGGACTCGATCGAGCACGGCCAGGGCATCACCGACGACCTGGCGACGCGGATGGTGGCGCAGAACGTGAGCTGGTGCCCCTCGATGATGGCGTACCAGTACGCGATCAAGAAGCTCGGGTCCGACCCGCGGTCGTGGATGGCGCAGCACCACAAGGCGGCGGTCGCGCGGGCCTTCAAGCGCGGCGTCAAGATCGCGTTCGGCACCGACGCGGGAGCGTTCCCGTGGAGCATGAACCCGGCGGCCGAGGCCAAGCTCATGGTCGACGCGGGGATGCCGCCGATGGCGGTGATCCGCTCGGTGACGTCGGTGGCGGCGGCGCTGCTCGATCCGCTGTGCAAGCCGGGCGCGAAGGGCTGCGCGAAGTCCGAGCTCGGCGAGATCGCGCCGGGCAAGCACGCCGATCTGATCGCGGTCTCCGGCGATCCGATCAAGGACATCACCGAGCTCGAGCGCGTGACCTGGGTGATGAAGGCGGGCGTGGTGTGGAAGACGCCGGCGCCATGAGGCGCAACGCGCATGGTCTGCGCGCTACTGGCCGCGATGGATAGCGGCTCGCGCAGCCGGCGACGGCGGCGTTGCCGCTCGGCCTGTGCGTCGCCCGGGGACCGCCGGCGAAGGTCTTGCGCGATCGACCGGTCCGTGGGCGGCGGGGGTCGGCGATGCTCAGGTGGCTCGCACCGCCGGTGACGGCCGCACCCCGCTGCACGGCCGCGTGCGCTGGTGCGAGGCGCCCCTGGCCTGGGCTCGATGTTGCACCGCGAGATCAGGCAGGGCCGAGGGCCCGCAACGGAGGTGGCCATGGCCGGACCGATGACGCACATGCTGATCTCGCAGGTGGCCAGTGATCCCACGGTGGTGACCACGCTCGACCCCAAGCTGCAGGACATCCTGATCGACCGGCAGCGCTTCCTGCTCCTGGGCTCGGTCGGCCCCGATCTGCCGGCGGTCGTCGATGCGCTCACGTCGGACCATGTGTCGGACCGGATGCACGACGGCAACCTGCCGACGCGGGTCCCGACCAACACGACGATCCGCGAGCTGTATCGCAAGCTGAAGGCCGGGCCGATCGACACCGCGGTGCTGGCGTTCCTGCTCGGATACGAGGCGCACTGCGACGCGGACCGCTTCGTCCATCCGATCGTCAATGCGATCTCCGGCGGCGACATGATGGTGCACCGGCATGCCGAGACCGTTCAGGACGCCGCGGTGTTCTACGACTACACGCAGCAGGACATCAAGACCAGTGACTACCTGTCCTGGCTGGCGCTGTGCGAGGAGCAGCCGCGCGAGCTGGCTGCGGTGTTCGCGGCGTGGCAGCCGATCGTGGACAAGTACTATGGCCAGCACAGCTGCCGGGTCTGGTTCGACTCCTACAAGACCGCGTTCACCATCGCGCGGGAGATCAAGTATCACGCCGGATGGAGCTACCCGCGGGTATTGCAGATCGCCGACGCCGATCTGAGGCGGTTCTACTCGCGGGTGCCATTGCCGGTGTCCAATACGACCGGACACTTCTACAAGGATGTCTTCCAGAGGGCAGTGTCGTACATCGCGCAGCTGTGGCAGCAGATCTATCTGCGCCTGATCGACCCGGCGGACAACGACATTCTCGACCTCTGCGACGACGGTGACCTCAACGACGGCAGGAACGTGCGGACGGGACAGACGTTCTATCTCTGGAGGTAGGCCATGCGGAACGTGATCGGCGTGATCGTGCTCGCGATGAGCGTGGGCTGCGCTCACACCCACTGGTGCGACTCGACATGCGAGAAGCGCGCGCCGGACGTGACCAATGCGGTCCAGGCCGCCGCGTTCGCCGTGCACACGAAGTACGGCCGGTCTCCGCCGCCGAACCTCGATGCCGGGGCGTACCTGGCGGCGGCGCGCGCCGGGCAGCTGCTGGACTGGCAGATCGAGGCGCTGGAGTCGGTGGATCTCGAGGTCTGGACCAAGCCGGGCTGCCGGGGAGCGATCGTCGTCGCGCGCTGCCCATCGACCAAGCGCGCGATCCTCGCCGATGATACCCTGGGCACGTCGCGCGTCGATCAGCCGAACCTTCTCGAGCAGCTCGGCCCGAAGCTGCCCGAGCATCCGAGCCAGCCGCCGGTGTGCCCGGTGCCGCAGTAGCTACCAGATGCGGACGCGCTTGTCGGGCGACAGGTAGAGCGCGTCGGTCTCCTTGGGCTTGAACGCGTCGTACCAGGCGTCGAGGTTGCGGACGACGGAGGTCCGGAACTCGGACGGGCTGTGCGAGTCGGTGGTCAGCCGGTTGGCCAGCTCCTGGTCGCGGTACAGCCGGCGCCAGACCTGGGCCCAGCCGAGGAAGAACCGCTGGTCGCCGGTGAAGCCGTCGAGCACGGGCGCGGGCTTGCCGCCGAGCGCGATCTTGTAGGCGTTGTACGCGATGGTCAGGCCGGCGAGGTCGGCGATGTTCTCGCCGAGGGTGAGCTCGCCCTTGACGCACTGGGCGGGCTTGCCGTCGGTGGCCGGGATCGGGCAATAGGCGTTGTACTGGGCGACCACCTTGGCCGTCGCGGTCTTGAACTTGTCGGAGTCGTCCTTGGTCCACCAGTTCTTGAGCGCGCCGCTGGCGTCGTACTGCGAGCCGCGGTCGTCGAAGCCGTGGCTGATCTCGTGGCCGATCACGGCGCCGATGCCGCCGTAGTTGACGGCGTCGTCGGCGCTGGGGTCGAAGAACGGCGGCTGCAGGATCGCGGCCGGGAACACGATCTCGTTGAGCTCGGCGCGGTAGTACGCGTTGATCGTCATCGGCGTCATGTTCCACTCGTCGCGATCGATCGGCTTGCCGAGGTGGCCCAGCCGCCGGTTGTAGTCGAACTCCGCCGTGCGCATCGCGTTGCCGAAGGCGTCGCCCGGCGTGATGGTGAGCGCCGAGTAGTCTCGCCACTTCTTCGGATAACCGATCTTGGGGTTGTAGGTGGCGAGCTTGGCCTTGGCCTTGGCCTTGGTCTCGGCGCTCATCCAGGTCAGCCCCTCGAGCCGCTGGCCCATCGAGGTCAGGAGGTTCTTGACCAGCGCGTCGGCGTGGGCCTTGGTCTCGGGCGTGAAGTACCTGGCGACGTAGAGCGCGCCGACCGCCTCGCCCATGCTCATGGTGATGTGCTCGACGCCGCGCTTCCAGCGCTCCTGGATCTGCGGCGTGCTCCGCGCGGTCTTGCCGTACATCTCGAAGTGCGTGTCGACGAACTTCCGGGGCAGGAACGGGGCGGCCTGGGTCAGGAGGTGCAGCGTCAGGTAGTCCTTCCACACCGCGAGCGGCTCGCTCGCGACCAGCTTGCTGAGCGCCGCGATCACCGGCGGCTGCGCGACGATGACCTGGGTCTCGGTCTCGTAGCCCACGGCCTTGAGCCACGGCCGCCAGGCGATCCCGGGCGCGAGCTTCTGCAGCTCGTCGACCGTCATCTTGTTGTAGGTCTTCTGCGGATCGCGGTTCTGGATCCGCGTCCAGTGGGCCTGGGCGATCTTGTCCTCGAGCGCGTAGACCGCGGCGGCGCGCTTGTCGGCGTTCTTGACGCCGATCAGCGCGAACATCGCGGCGATGTACTTCGGGTAACCCTCGCGCAGCTTGGCGAACTGCGCGTTCTTGGCGTCGTACATGTCGCGGTCGGGCAGGCCGAGGCCGCCCTGGGCGACGTGCGCGATGTACTTGT
This sequence comes from Deltaproteobacteria bacterium, assembly GCA_005887925.1. Lineage (GTDB taxonomy): Bacteria > Myxococcota_A > Polyangia > Haliangiales > Haliangiaceae > JABFXX01. Next base: position 46,342 of record VBLP01000561.1, read on the forward strand.
CGGGCTCGCGCGCGTCCTGGTTGACGATGGTGCGGAACGGCGTCTGGCCCTGGTGGCGCGTCAGGGCCGCGAACTCGGCGACCAGGCCGTCGACGTTCTTGATCCTGGCGATGCTGTCGAGCCACGGCTTGAGCGGCGCGATGCCCTTGGCCTCGATCGCGGCCTCGTCCA
>VBLP01000125.1 GCA_005887925.1 Deltaproteobacteria bacterium
CGGTCGACGAGCAGAAGCTCGGCGTCATGAAGGCGATGACCGAGAGCATGATCGACAAGGAGAGCGATCCGTACTTCGCGACGGCGCGCCTGTGGGACGACGGCATCATCGACCCGCGCGACACCCGCACGGTGCTCGCGATCGCGCTGTCGGCGGCCTACACCGCGCCGGTCCGCGGCACGACGTCGTGGGGCGTGTTCCGGCACTGAGTAAGGTTAGAACGAGCCGCTGATCGCCAGGCCGCCGGCGCTGCCGCCCGCGTCGCGGTTGACGACCGGGACGACGTGCACCGGCGAGCCGTGCACCGACGCGACCAGCACGCCGAGCGACGAGCCGACGACGGCGCCGCCGACGACGTCGGTGATGAAGTGATAGCCGGACATCACGCGCGCCACGCCGATCAGCGAGGCGACGCCGAGGCCGACGCCGAGGATGTACCTGGGATAGCTCGACCGGGGATGGAGGCGGTGCTCGGCGACGTACAGCGATGTGACGATCGCGAACGCCTCGGCGGTGTGGCTGGACAGGAACGACAGGTTGGCGTCGGCGCTGTTGCGGATGCTGAGCGGCGCCTTGTAGCCGCTGGGCACGGTGGGATCGCCGTAGAGGAACGGGCGCGGCCGTCCGGCGGCGAGGGTCATGATCGATGCGGCGCCGGTGGCGCTGAGCGTGGCCTCGGCGATCACGACGCCGTCGTTGAGCGTGTCGAGCAGGCCCTCGTCGGCCAGGAGCAGCCCGGCAGTGGTCGCGCCGAGGCCGTAGAGCAGGTAGTCGGAGAGGCTCGACCAGCCGGCGCTGTAATAGCCGGCGGTCAGCCGGTCGAGCGGGTTCAGCTTCACGCTGTCGCACGCCGGCGCGCACGATGCGGGATCGACCCTGGTCAGCCGGGCGAGCGCGAACACGGTGCCGACCGCGAGGATCGGCGGATCGATCTCGGCGTAGAGCAGGAAGGCGGGCTTGGTCGCGTCGTTGGGGTTGGGGACGATCGGGGTCAGCTCCGCCGACTTGGCCACCTCCTTCGCCTCCTCCACCTTCTTGGGCGGAGCGTCCGGAGCGGGCTTGGCGATGGTCGGGTCATTGCCGGACGGCGAGCTCGCCGGTGTCGACCCGTCCGGCGCGGGGTCGCCGAGAGCGGCGGTGGCGTGGAGCAGCGCGACGGCCGCTGCGACCTTCCAGGAGAAACGCGTCATGCCACCGGCGCATGCAAAATCGAAGACCAGGGCGGGCGCAGCCGTTCCGCCGCGCGATGTGGCGCCGGCGCACGGCGACCGGCCGCGCGAGACCGTGCTCCTAGGTGTTTTCACTGGCGAATGCCTTGCATGGATTGCAATCATTCTGACCGCACGGACGATCCTCTGCAGCACACTGCTGGCACTTTGTACAGCGAGCGGAGTTTCCCGCGCCGATCCCAAGCGCGAGGTCCCTGACTACGACGGCCGCGGCAACCCGGATGCCGACGCCGACTCGTGGCTGCTGTGGATCCCGCGGATCGTGCTGTCGCCGCTGTACGTCGCCAACGAGTACGTGCTGCGGCGTCCGCTCGGTGCGGTCGTCCAGCACGCCGAGCGCGAGCGGTGGGCCGACACGGTGGTCGACTGGTTCACGTTCGGTGAGAACCGCCAGCACCTGATCGTCCCGACCGCGCTGTACGACTTCGGTCTGTTGCCGTGCGTCGGCTTTTACTACTCGGGGGATGACGTGTTCGCCTCCGGCAACCAGCTGCGGCTGCACGCCGCGACGTGGGGGCCGCGCTGGATCAACGCCACGGCCGCCGATCGCTACGCGATCGACAAGTCCGATCGGGTGCAGGTCCGCTTCGAGTTCAAGCGCTCGGAGGACAACCTGTTCTTCGGCATCGGCCCCGATGTCGTGCGCGATGCGCGGTCGCGCTACGGCCTCGAGCGCACCGAGGGCAGCCTCGCGTATCGCGGGCAGCTGACGGCGGCGGCGCGGCTCGACGTCGAATCGGGCGTTCACCGGATCGCCTTCGTCGAGGGCGAGTGCTGCGGCGATCCGTCGCTCGATGCCCAGATCGCCGCGGGCGCGGTGATGCCACCGCCGGGATATCGCGCGCCCTATACCGCGGGCTACCTGCGCGTCGCGGTCACACGCGACACGCGGCGGCCGCGGCCCGAGCCGGGCGGCGGGACCTACCTGTCGCTGCAGGCGCGGCCGAGCTTCGACCTCGGGGGCGGGCGATCGTGGATCCAGTACGGCGGCGTGGCCGGCGGCGCGGTCGACCTGACCGGCCACCGCCGGACGCTGCGGCTGCAGCTCGCGCTCGACTTCGTCGACGCCATGTCCGATGACCGCATTCCGTTCACGGAATATCCCGTGCTCGGCGGCGAAGGCATGCCCGGGTTCCTGCCGGGATGGCTGACCGGGCGCAGCGCTGCCGCGGCGCAGGTCGGCTACACCTGGCCGGTGTGGCTCGGGGTCGACGCCCAGACCCGGCTGACGATCGGCAACGCGTTCGGCGAGCACCTCGACGGCTTCGGCCTCGACAAGCTGCGCGTGTCGGGCGACGTCGGGTTCACGACCAGCACGGCGTACGATCAGGGCCTCGAGCTCCTGTTCGGCCTCGGCACCGACACGTTCGACCGGGGCGGCGGCGTCACCTCGGTGCGCGTGTCGATCGGGACGCGGCGGGGATTCTGAAATCAGCGCTGGAACAGCGCGCACGACACGGGCGGCAGCGCGCCGCCGGACAGCGGCCTGGACGCGAGCACGCAGTGGCCGTCGCCGCCGGGGACCGGCCGGTCGGACAGGTTGACGCGCAGCGTGAACGCGCCGCGCCGGATCTCGAGGCCGCCCGCGGGCTCGCGCACCTCGATCGATCGCGGATCGGGATCGCGGAGCTCGGGGCATTCGCGCCGCGCGGTGATCAGGGCGCGGTACCAGGCGAGCATGTCGCGGTGCGGCGCCTCGCAGAGCTCGGGCCAGTGCAGCACGCTGGTGTCGCGGGTCCGGGGGTCGGTCGGATCGGGCGGGTCGCCGGTCCAGCCGGCCGCGGCGTGCTCGGCGCGGCGGCCGTCGCGGATCGCGCGGCGCAGCTCGTCGGACTCGACGTCGGCGAAGTAACAGAACGGGGTCGACGCCGCCCACTCCTCGCCCTGGAACAGCATCGGCACGAACGGCGAGGTCATGAGGATCGCGGCGGCGATCTTGGCGCGATCGAGGCCGGCGAGCTGGTGCAGGCGCTCGCCGGCGCCGCGGTTGCCGACCTGATCGTGCGATTGCACGTAGCCGACGAGCCGGTCGCGCGGCAGGCCGCCGAACGGCACGCCGTGCGGCCCGCCGCGGAACCGCGACACGCCCCCGTCGAGCGCGTAGCCGTCGCGCAGCACCTTGGCGAGCGTGCCGGGCGCGGCGAAGTCGGCGTAGTACCCGGTGTGCTCGCCGGTCAGGAGCGCGTGCATGGCGTGGTGGAAGTCGTCGTTCCAGTGCGCGTCGAGCCCCCAGCCGCCCGCGTCCTCGGGCACGACGGCCCGCGGATCGTGCTCGTCGTACTCGCCGATCAGGGTGAACCGGCGGCCGAGCTGCGCGCCCGCCGCGCGGACCTCGTGGACCAGCTCGCCGACGAAGTGGCGGTCGCTGTCGTCGCGCAGCGCGTGCAGCGCGTCGAGCCGCAGCCCGTCGGCGCCGTAGTCGCACAGCCAGTGCAGCGCGCTGTCGATCAGGAACCGCCGGACCTCGGGCGAGCCGGCGCCGTCGAGGTTGATCGCCTCGCCCCACGGCGTGCGGTGATGCGGTGTCTTGTACGGGGCGAACTCGGCCAGGTACGCGCCCTCGGGGCCGACGTGGTTGTGGACGACGTCGATCAGCACGGCGAGCCGGCGCTGGTGGCACTCGCGGATGAGGTAGTGCAGGCCCGACGGCCCGCCGTAGGCGTTGTGCGGCGCGAACAGGTCGACGCCGTCGTAGCCCCAGCCGTGCCCGCCGGCCCACTGTGCGACCGGCATCAGCTCGACGTGGGTGACCCCGAGCTGCACCAGGTGATCGAGGTGCTCGACCGCCGCGATGAACGTGCCGCGCGGCGAGAACGTCCCGACGTGGAGCTCGTAGATCACCGCGTCGCGCAGCGCGGGCGGTGCGAAGCCGAGCGGCGGCGGCGAGCACAGCGTCGCGGCGTCGATCCAGCAGGACGGGCGGTGCACCCCATCGGGCTGCCACCGCGAGCGCGGATCGGGCCGCGGCGGCCCGCCGTCGAGGCTGATCGCGTAGTGCTCGCCGGGGGCGAGGGCTGGTCCGCGCCACCAGCCGCCCGGCTCCGGCTCGGCGTCGCGCCGGGAGTCGCCGCAGACCACCTCGACGCGCCGGGCGTTCGGGGCCCAGATCCGTACGGATGTCGACATGGGCCCGCGCAGTGCGAGCCTCGTGCCGGCGATCGCGCGGCCGCACCGCGCGGGCTGCGCGGCTCTGACACGCAGCGCGCCTGCGCACGCGAGCCTAGTCGTCGTCGTCGTCGTCGCCGTCGCCGTCGCCGACCCGGACGACCGAGTAGGTCGTGCTGGCCGTCGGCGGCGTGGTGAACCGGGCGTTCACCAGGTACAGCTGACCGTGGAAGTCCTCGATCGTCGATGGGACGTCGAGCCGCGGGCTGGTGATGACGCGCTCGAGCGCGCCGGTCTCGGTCCGGTGGTCGAGCTCGATCACGTCGATCTGGTTGTTCCGGTTCTGGACGACGAACAGGGTGTGGCCGCGCAGCAGCAGGCCATCGCCGTTGACCACACTGACGCCGCCGAGGTCGATCAGCCGGGCGTCGCCGGTGCCGGGATCGACGCGGTACAGCGTCCCCAGCGCGCTGTTGACGACGATCAGGGACTTGCCGTTGGCGGTCGCCTCGATGCCGTTGGCGTTCATCGGGAGCGAGCCGGCCGCCGGCCGACAGCGGGATCTTGAACAGCGCCGCTTGCCGCGAGTCGGTGAAGTACACCGCGTCGCGCGTGATGATCTCGTCGTTGATGAAGGTCGGCGTGACGGTGGTCAGCTGGAAGGTGGCGACCGTGGCGCCGGTGCCGGCGTCGTAGACGAAGGCGGCGCCGGTCGGGCCGCCGCACGCGTAGATCAGGTTGGTGCGCGGATCGAACGACAGGCCGATCGCCGCGCGCCCCGGCTGCGGCGGGACGAGGATCGAGCCGCGGCCGGTCGCGAGGTCGGCCTGGAAGATCGCGCCCGTCGGGATCGATCCGATGTAGACCGTCGTGCCGCGGCCGATCGCGATGCCCTCCGGACGGAACCCGTTCGGCAGCGCGATCGTGTCGGGGAACACCGCGTCGTCATCGGCGGCTGCGAGCTGCGGTATCAGCATCGCGAGGGCAACGGCGAAACAAGCCAGACCGATCCTTTTCCGCATTGCGATTTCCTCCCGCCGGATCGCGTGACACCGCGTCACGTACGACCGGCGCGCGAGAGAATCCATCATCGCTGTTGTGAAATCGATGGCGGCGTCGAGCGTGAGTGCCGGTACCAAATCACCACGCGGAGCTGGCGCGACCGGGCGACAGCCGTGCGTGGCCGCCCGCCGTGCCCCGCCGCGTGCGGTGCTGCCACGCCATTCCGTGAATGACATGGCTCCACGTGAGGTGGTGGTAAGGCAGATCGGCGGTGCGCTCGAGGGTCCGGCGCAGTCGCTACCCTGGAAGACAATGACCGTTGCAGACGATGCGGTCCACCTGAGCGAGGCGCACCGCCGCCGCGCGGTCATCCTCGCGGTTCGCCCCGAGGTCGACGGCGGGCACTATCCGGCCAAGCGCGTCGTCGGCGAGCCGCTCGTGATCGAGGCCGACATCGTCGGCGACGGCCACGACGCCCTGCGCGCGGTCGCGCTCGACCGCCCGGCGAGCCGCGCCGCGTGGCGCGAGACCGAGATGGCGCTCGCCGGCAACGATACGTGGCGCGCGGCGATCGAGCTCACCGCGCTGGGCCGCCATGCCTTCACCGTGGTCGCGTGGATCGACGCGTTCGCGACCTGGCGGCGCGGCCTCGAGCGCAAGCTCGCCGCCGGCGTCGACGTGACGGTCGAGCTGCTCGAGGGCGCCGCGCTGATCGAGGCCGCGCATGCGCGCCGCGCCGATCCGGCGCTCCGCCAGGCGGCCCAGGTGCTGCGCGGCGCGGGGCCGCTCGCCGAGCGGATCGCGATCGCCACCGGCGCCGTGCTCGCCGAAGCGATGGCGCGCGCGCCCGACCGCAGCGGCGCGGTGCAGTACGGCCGCGAGCTGGTCGTCACCGTCGAGCGGCCGCTCGCGGCGTTCTCGGCGTGGTACGAGCTGTTCCCGCGCTCGACGCGCGGCGACGGTGCGCACGGCACCCTGCGCGACACCGAGGCACGGCTCGACTACATCGCCGAGCTCGGCTTCGACGTGGTCTACCTGCCGCCGATCCATCCGATCGGGCGCGCGTTCCGCAAGGGGCCCGACAACGCGGACGCCGCCGAGCCCGACGATCCGGGAAGCCCGTGGGCGATCGGTGGCCCCGAGGGCGGCCACACGAGCGTGCACCCCGCGCTCGGCACGCTCGCCGACTTCGATCGCCTGGTCGCGGCGGCGCACCGGCGCGGCCTCGAGATCGAGCTCGACATCGCGCTGCAGGCCTCGCCGGATCACCCGTGGGTCGCGCAGCACCCCGCGTGGTTCAAGCGCCGTCCCGACGGCACGATCCAGTACGCCGAGAACCCGCCAAAGAAGTACCAGGACGTCTATCCGTTCGACTTCGACAGCACCGACTGGCGCGCGCTGTGGCACGCGCTGCGCGACGTGTTCGTGTTCTGGTGCGAGCGCGGCGTGCGGGCGTTCCGCGTCGACAACCCGCACACCAAGCCGATCCGGTTCTGGCGGTGGTGCCTCGCCGAGGTCCAGGCGCGCTACCCCGACGCGATCTTCCTCGCCGAGGCGTTCACCCGGCCCAGGCTGATGTACGCGCTCGCCAAGGTCGGGTTCTCGCAGTCGTACACCTACTTCACGTGGCGCACGACCCGGGCCGAGCTCGAGGCCTACGCGACCGAGCTGGCCTGCACCGAGGTCGCCGAGTTCTTCCGGCCGAGCTTCTGGCCGACGACGCCCGACATCTTCCCCGAGCACCTGGTGCACGGCGGGCGCGCCGCGTTCGTGGCGCGGCTGGTCCTCGCGGGGACGCTGGCGGCGAACTACGGCATCTACGGCCCGTCGTACGAGCTGTGCGAGCACGAGCCCCGGCCGGGCGCCGAGGAGCTGGCGCGCAACGAGAAGTACCAGGTCCGCACGTGGGACCTCGATCGCCCCCAGTCGCTGCGCCACGTGATCGCGCGGCTCAACCGGATCCGGCGCGCTCACCCCGCGCTGCACGGCAACCGCACGCTGCGGTTTCACCCGACCGATAGCGAGTTCGTGATCTGCTACTCCAAGCACACGCCGGACCACCGCGATGTCGTGCTGGTCGTGGTCAACCTCGATCCGCACCACGTCCATCGCGCGTACCTGACGCTCGATCTCGCCGCGCTCGGGCTGTCCGGCGACGAGGGCTTCCAGGTCCACGACCTGCTCAGCGACGCGCACTACACCTGGCGCGGCGCGCGGAGCTTCGTCGAGCTCGTCCCGGATCACAGCCCGGCGCACATCTTCGAGGTCCGCCGCTTCGTCCGCAGCGAGAACCAGTTCGAGCATTTTCTATGACCGATATCGTTCTCCCCGACGATCCGCTGTGGTTCAAGGACGCGATCATCTACGAGATCCATATCCGCGCGTTCCAGGACTCGACCAACGACGGCATCGGCGACATCAACGGGCTGATCGAGCGCCTCGATTACCTGTGCGATCTCGGCATCACGGCGATCTGGTTATTGCCGTTCTATCCATCGCCGCTCAAGGACGGCGGCTACGACATCGCCGACTACACCGATGTCCACGCCCACTACGGCACGCGCGAGGACTTCGCGCGCCTGCTCCACGAGGCGCACCGCCGCGGCATCCGGGTGATCACCGAGCTGGTGCTCAACCACACCTCGGCCGATCACCCGTGGTTCCAGGCTGCGCGGCGCGCGCCGCCGGGCAGCCCCGAGCGCGAGTTCTACGTGTGGAGCGACACGCCGGCGCGCTACAGCGACACGCGCGTCATCTTCACCGACTACGAGACCTCGAACTGGTCGTGGGACCCGGTCGCGAAGGCCTACTACTGGCACCGGTTCTACGCCCACCAGCCGGACCTCAACTTCGACAACCCCGCGGTCCATGAGGCGATGTTCCGGGTGATCGACTTCTGGCTCGAGATGGGCGTCGACGGAATGCGGCTCGACGCCGTGCCCTACCTCTACGAGCGCGAGGGCACCAGCTGCGAGAACCTCGACGAGACCCACGTGTTCCTCCGGCGGCTGCGCACCCACATCGACGGCAAGTTCAAGAACCGCATGCTGCTCGCCGAGGCCAACCAGTGGCCCGCCGACGCCGCGGCCTACTTCGGCGCAGGCGACGAGTGCCAGATGAACTTCCACTTCCCGCTGATGCCGCGGATGTTCATGGCGCTCGAGACCGAGGACTCGTTCCCGATCGTCAACATCCTGAAGCGCACGCCGAGGATCCCGGATTCATGCCAGTGGGCGACGTTCCTGCGCAACCACGACGAGCTGACGCTCGAGATGGTCACCGACGAGGACCGCGACACGATGTACCGCGGCTACGCCGCCGAGCGCGCCGCGCGGATCAACCTCGGCATCCGCCGCCGGCTCGCGCCGCTGCTCGGCGTGCGCCGCAAGATCGAGCTGATGACCGCGCTGCTGCTGTCGCTGCCCGGCACGCCGGTCCTGTACTACGGCGACGAGATCGGCATGGGCGACAACATCTACCTCGGCGACCGCGACGGCGTGCGCACGCCGATGCAGTGGAGCTCGGACCGCAACGGTGGATTCTCTCGCGCCAACCCGCAGAAGCTGTACCTGCCGCCGATCATCGACCCCGAGTACCACTACGAGTCGATCAACGTCGAGGCCCAGCAGAACAACCCGTCCTCCCTGCTGTGGTGGATGAAGCGGCTGTTCGCCAAGCGCAAGGAGCACCGGCTGTTCGGCCGCGGCTCGATCGAGTTCGTGTCCGGCGACAACCCGCGCGTGCTCGCGTTCGTCCGCGAGTACGAGGGCGAGTCGGTGCTGGTCGTGGCCAACCTGTCGCGCTCGGTGCAATGCACGCGGCTCGTGCTCGAGCGCTACAGGGCCACGGTGCCGACCGAGCTGTTCGGGCGCACCCGGTTCCCCGAGGTCACCGAGGCGCCGTACTTCCTGTCGCTCGGCCCGCACGACTTCTACTGGCTGTTGCTCGACCGGCCGCAGATCGAGGCGGCGGCGGACCGCCCGGCGCTGACCGCGAAGGCGACCTGGACCGCGCTGCTCGAGCCGGCGCGCCGCAACCAGCTCGCCCGCGTGCTGCTCGCCTACGCCGTGCAGCGCCGGTGGTTCCGCGGCAAGGCGCGCAGCCGCAAGCAGGTCGCGATCGGCGACGTCGTGACGCTCGACCACGACGTGCGCTACGCGATCGTGCTGCTCCACGTCGAGTACGACCACGGCCGGCCGGAGACCTACGCCATGCCGATCGCGTTCGCCGAGGACAGCGAGGGCCACGAGCAGGCGCGCATGGCGAGCCTGGTGATCTCGCGGGTCACGCTGACCGACGTCCCCGAGCGCGGCGCCGTGCACGGCGTCCTGTACGACGCGCTCGGCGCCGAGGCGTTCAACGCCACGCTGCTCGGCGCGATGACCTCGGGCACCGCCGCCGCCGGCCGCATCGGCCGCGTGGTCGGCGCGGCGTTCCCCGCGCTGCGCGACGCGGCGCCCACCGCGCTCGCCCCGCGCCTGATGAGCACCGACCAGAGCAACAGCAATGTGCTCTACGGCGAGCGCTTCCTGCTCAAGCTGTTCCGCATGATCGAGGAGGGCCCGGGCGCCGAGCTCGAGGTCGGCCGGTTCCTCGGCGGCCGGCCCGACTATCGCGGCGTGCCGCGACTCGCCGGCGTGCTCGAGTACCGCCAGCCCGAGCGCGAGCCGAGCACGCTCGGCCTGCTGTTCGAGTTCGTGCCCAACCAGGGCGACGCCTGGCATCTCGCGCTGGACGAGCTCGATCGCTACTACGATCGCGTGCTGACCGACGAGCGCCACCCCGAGACCCCGCCGATCGAGCCGGCCACGCTGCTCGCTCGCGCGCGCGCGCCGCTGTCCGATCGCGTCGTCGACTGGCTCGGCCCGTTCCTCGATCACGTGCGGCTGCTCGGCCGCCGCACCGCCGAGCTCCACCTCGAGCTCGCCGGCGCGACCGACGATCCGCTGTTCGCGCCCGAGCCGTCCGACATCATGCACCAGCAGTCGAGCTACGGCTCGGCGATCGCGTATGCCGCGCGCACCTTCGACCTGCTGCGCAGCCGGCTCACCTCGCTCGGCCCCGACCAGCGCGCGCTCGCCGAGTCCGTGCTCGCCCGCGAGGCCGACCTCGATCGCGTGCTGTCGCGCCTGACCCGCCGCCGGATCGACGTCGTCCGCACCCGCACCCACGGCGACTACCACCTCGGCCAGGTGCTGTGGACCGGCAACGACTTCGCGATCATCGACTTCGAGGGCGAGCCCGGCCGCCCGCTGTCGCAGCGCCGGTTCAAGCGCAACCCGCTGCGCGACGTCGCCGGCATGCTGCAATCGCTGCGCTACGCCAGCATCGCCGAGCTGCGCAGCGGCCGGCGCCGCCCCGAGGACCTCGCGCGCCTCGAGCCATGGGCCCGCGCGTGGTCGGCCTGGATGTCCGCCGCGCTGCTCGCCGGCTACCTCGAGCGCGCGCGCGGCTCGCGGATCGTGCCGGCGAGCGACGCCGACCTCGCCCTGCTGCTCGAGTTCTACCTCCTGGAGAAGTGCGTGTACGAGATCAGCTACGAGCTCAACAACCGCCCCGACTGGCTCGAGATCCCGATGCGCGCGCTGCTCGACCTGCTCGCGGGGACGCCATGACCGCGCGGCCCGCCGCGCCCGCGCCCGCGCCCGATCCGCACGTGTTCGGCGAGCTCGACGCGCACCTGATGCGCGAGGGCACGCACCCCCGGTTGCACGACAAGCTCGGCGCGCATCCCGCGGCGCGCGGCACCTACTTCGCCGTGTGGGCCCCCAGCGCGCTCGCCGTCAGCGTGATCGGCGAGTTCAACCAGTGGACGCCGGGCGCCGATCCGCTGCGCGAGCTGCCCGGCACCGGCGGCGTGTGGACCGGCGTCGTCCCGGCCGCGACCCGCGGCGCGCTGTACAAGTACCACGTGCGGTCCCGGCTGCGCGGCTACGAGGTCGCCAAGGCCGATCCGTTCGCGATCCGCCACGAGTGCCCGCCCGGCACCGCGTCGGTCGTGTGGACCGCGGAGCACCCCTGGCGCGACGCCGCGTGGATGGCCGAGCGCGCCGCGCGATCGCGGCCCGACGCCCCGGTCGCGATCTACGAGGTCCACCTCGGCTCGTGGATGCGCGTCCCCGAGGACGGCAATCGCTCGCTGACCTACCGCGAGATCGCGCCCCGGCTCGTCGAGCACGTCACCCGCCTCGGCTTCACCCACGTCGAGCTGCTGCCGCTCACCGAGCATCCGTTCTTCGGCTCGTGGGGCTACGAGACCACCGGCTACTTCGCCGCCACCGCGCGCTACGGCACGCCCGACGACCTGATGGCGCTCGTCGATGCGTTCCACCAGGCCGGCGTCGCCGTGCTGCTCGACTGGGTGCCGGCCCACTTCCCGAGCGACGAGCACGGCCTGGCCTACTTCGACGGCACGCCGCTCTACGAGCACCCCGATCGCCGGCTCGGCTTTCACCCCGAGTGGAACACCTCGATCTTCGACTTCGGCCGACCCGAGGTCCGTAGCTTCCTGCTGTCCAGCGCCCTGTACTGGCTCGAGCAGTTCCACATCGACGGCCTGCGCGTCGACGGCGTCGCCTCGATGCTGTACCGCGACTACAGCCGCCGCCCCGGCGAGTGGATCCCCAACGCGCGCGGCGGCCGCGAGTACCTCGAGGCCGTCGAGCTCGTGCAGCGGCTCAACGCCGCGATCGCCCGCGAGCAGCCCGCCGCGATCACCGTCGCCGAGGAATCGACCGCATGGCCCCACGTCACCGGGCCCATCGATCGCGGCGGCCTCGGCTTCTCCTACAAATGGGACATGGGCTGGATGCACGACACGCTCGCCTACCTCGGCCGCGACCCCATCCATCGCAAGCACCACCACAACCAGCTCACGTTCCGCGGCCTCTACGCGTTCAGCGAGCGCTTCGTCCTGCCGCTGTCGCACGACGAGGTCGTCTACGGCAAGCGCTCGCTGCTTCGCCGCATGCCCGGCGACAGCTGGCAGCAGTTCGCCACGCTGCGCCTGCTCTATGCCTACCTGTACAGCCAGCCCGGCAAGAAGCTCCTGTTCATGGGCGGCGAGTTCGGCCAGGATCACGAGTGGAACCACGACGCCAGCCTCGACTGGCACCTGCTCGACGACCCGCCCCACCGCCAGCTCCAGCTCCTGGTCGGCGAGCTCAACCGGCTCTACCGCAGCGAGCCCGCCCTCCACCAGCTCGACTGCGAGCCCACCGGCTTCCACTGGCTCGACGCCGACGACGCCGAGCGCTCCGTCCTGGTCTACGAGCGCATCGCGCGCGACGGCCGGCGCATCGCCTGCGCCTTCAACTTCACCCCCGTCCCGCGCTTCAACTACCCGATCGGCGTTCCCACCGCCGGCCTCTGGCGCGAGCTGCTCAACACCGACGCCGCCGACTTCGGCGGCTCCGGCCAGGGCAACTTCGGTGCCCTCGACGCCGCCCCCGTCCGCGCCCATGGCCGCGAGCTCTCGCTCAACGCGACGATCCCGCCGCTCGGCGCCGTGTGGTTCCGGCAGTAGCGAGTCGGCCTGTCACGCGGCTCGGGGCGGCTACTGCGCGTCGAACACGTACTCGTGCTGGCCGTCGCGCAGGGTCAAGGTCGGCTTGCCCGCCGCCTCGCCGACGACGAACTCGAAGCCGGCGATGCCCGGATCGATGGTCTGGAACGTGACCGTGCCGTCCGGGTTCTTGAGCGTCGCGACCTCGCTGCGGAACTCGCCGAAGTCGAACACCGTCTTGCCGTCGCGGGCCACGACCTTGATCTCGCCGAGCGCGGCGTTGCGGTAGCCCCTGGCGAGCTTGGCGACGGCGGCCGGCTCGGGCGGCACGGTGAGCAGCTTGCGCACCGCCGTGTGCTGGGTGAAGAAGTTCTTCGCCGCCTGCGCCACGTTCTCGTCGGCCTCGGGCTTGCCGTCGTAGAGCACCTCGAGCAGCTTGCGCTGGAACTGGCCGCGGATGATCGGGCCGAGGTCGCCGTTGGTGAGCACCACCGCGCCGACGTTGGCCTCGGGGATCCACATCATGTCGCTGTGGAACCCGATCAGGTCGCCGCCGTGGTGATAGACGGTGATGTCGTACTTGGTCTGGATGAACAGGCCCATGCCGTACGCCGCGTCGGCGCCGATCGCGACGCCCGGGGCGCGGCGCGCGAACAGCGCGTCCTTCGAGATGTACGGCTTGCCGCCGGGGAGCTTGCCCTCGGCGAGCTCCATCGCGAGGTACTTGAGCAGGTCGTCGACGTTGCTCCACGCCGCACCCGCCGGGCGGGCCGAGATCGCCGAGTAGTTCTCGTCCATCGCGTCGCGCGCCGGCTTGCCGTCGACGTTGATGCCGTGCGGCATCGCGTGGTTGCCGCGCAGCGCCTTTGCATAGTCGAACGTGGTCGCCTTCATGCCGAGCGGATCGAACACCAGCGTCTGCATCGCCTTGTCGTAGGCGGCGCCGAGCTCGAGCTTGGGATACAGCGCGTGACCTCCGGTGTAGCCCCCGGCCGCCGCCATCAGGTTCGAGTACTGGAACAGCTCGCCGAACTTCGAGGTCGGCATCATCGTGCCGAGCGTCTTCATCACCGACTCCGGCGTCGAGCCCTTCCACTCCATCAGCCACTCGAGGTCCTGGCGGGGCAGGCCGGTGCACGCGCAGATCAGGTGCTTGACCAGCACCTGCTTGGTGATCTCCGCGCTGCCCAGCTTGAAGCTCGGCAGGATCGACGTCACCGGCTGGTCCCACGCGATCCGCCTGGCGTCGACCAGCTTGGCGAGCATCAGCGTGGTCAGCGACTTGGTGTTCGACGCGATCATGAACAGCGTCTTGTCGTCGACCGTCTCGCTCTTGCCGAGCTCGCGCACGCCGATCCCGCCGGCCCACACGAGCTTTCCGTCCTGGATCACGCCGAACGACACGCCCGGCACGCCGGTCGCCTCCTCGGCATCGCGCACGAACTTCTTGAGCTGCTCGAGCTTGCCGGCGTCGATCTTGGCCGCGGTCTTGCCGCCGAACGACTCGCGCGAGTAGCCCTTGGGGTAGAAGTGGCTGAATACCTTGGCGAGCTGTCCGGCGCGCTTCTCGGCCGTCGCATCGGCGAAGTCGAAGATGACGACGCACCAGCGGCCATTCGCGAACCGCGTGCTCGCCCCGACGCCGCGCTTCTCGTTCGGCGAGGTCCGGTAGTTGTAGCTCTTGCCGCGGGTCCATCCGTCGCGGTCGGGTGTGTCGACGGTCGCGAGCAGCGGCCACGTCACGTCGGGCTTGTACACCTTCCAGCCGGCGTCGCGCGCGGCGTCGTTCGAATCGGCGGAGACATCGATCACGGCGAGGTGCGAGTCGCCCTCCGGCGGACTGATCACGACCATCGCGGCGAACGTCTCGACCTTCCAGCCATCGGGCACGATGAACGTGTTGCCATCGAGATCGGCCGATGGCGTGTCGCCCGTCATCACCTTGGCGACCGCAGCCCGCGCGGGCGCGGGCGCCGACGCCGGCGCCGGCGCCGGCTGGTCGGCAGCGACCGGCGCGGGCGCTGTCGCCGGCGGGGCCGCAGCCGGCTTGGGGGCCGAAGAACAGGCGACGAGCAACACCACGCACGCGAGGCCTCGCATGCATCCACCCTAGATCAGTTATCGCGCGCGATCGACGCGCGACGCGCTGCGACAGCCGCGACAGCGCCTACCGAGGATCCGGACGGACGGCAACATGTTGCATCGCCGGAGCAACGTGCTTGCCGTGGTGGATGTGCGCGAAAGCACGTGTCGCGAGGGGACCGCGATCAGTGCAAGAACGCCACGTCGTCAGGTGTTCGACGCTCGGACCGCGCCGTTCCGCCGGCGCGGCAGCAGCGGTGCAGCTGCCACAATATGCGGCGCCCGGCGGAACAGCCGCACCGGCTCGCGAGCATAGCGTGTTCGGAATGCCCGACATCGATCCGCTCGCAGGCCTTTCGACCGGCAGCAGCACCGTGCACGACTCCACCGCGGGCGAGCAGTCGCACGGTGGCGTGCCGCCGCGGGTGCGCGCAACGGGCGCCATCGATCGCAGCTCGCCGGCACCCCAGTCATCGATCGACTTCCTCCAGCGCCGGCGGCTGTGGTGGTTGTGCTTCGTGATCCTGGCGCTGTGCGGAGGTTCGGCGCTGGCGATCCGCGTGCTCGGTGGCTCGTTCGCGATCTGCTGCGTGTACGTCGCGGGCATGACCGGCGCGGCCGCCGCGTCGCTCTGGATGGGATGGATGGCGCGCCACCGCCGCACGTCCGTCGCCGGCGCCGGCGTGGCGTGGTTCATCATCGCCGCCGCCGGTGTCGGCGGGGCCATACTGTACTACGGGGCATTCTCGCCGGCGGTCATGCTCGCGGTGCTCGCGGTGTTCTTCGTTGCGACGCGCGACGAGCTCGTCATCGCGCTCGCGGTCTATCTGACCGTTGCCGCTGTGCAGGCGGCACTGGCGATCGCGATCATCGCCGGGGTCGGTCCGGAGCTCGGCGTATTCGCGCTGCGCGAGACCTCGCCCGGCAAGCTCGTGATCCTCGAGGTCCTGCTCCAGAGTGTCATCCTGGGGACGCTGATCGTCGGCTGTGCGGTGCGCAGCAGCATGGTCGGGACGATCCGGCAGCTCGAGCAACAGGCGCGCGAGCTCGGGCATCACGAGCTGATGCTCGAGGACGCGCGGCGCGCCTTCGAGGCCTCGCTGCGCGCCGCCGGCGGCGGCCACTTCAGCCACCAGGTGTTTGGCGCTTACCGCCTGGGCCGGCTGCTCGGCGAGGGTGCGATGGGCGAGGTCTACGACGCGGTCGACACGCGCAACGGCGCCGACGCGGCCGTCAAGGTCCTCCGGCGCGAGGCGATGGGCGACCAGCGGCTCATCCGGCGCTTCTTGACCGAGGCGCGCATCGTGACCTCGCTCCAGAGCGAGCACATCGTGCGCGTCTTCGAGACCGCCGATCCTGATGCGGTGTTGCCGTACATCGCCATGGAGCGGCTGCACGGCACCGATCTGCGCAACCACCTCAAGAGCCGGCACGATCGCCGGCTATCGCTCGCCGAGATCGACGATCTGCTGCGCCAGGTCGCGCGGGGGATCAACGCCGCGCACAGCGCCGGCATCGTCCATCGCGATCTCAAGCCGTCGAACCTGTTTCGCGACAGCGCCGGCACCTGGAAGATCCTCGACTTCGGTGTCTCCAAGGTGGCCGGCGAGCGCACCGCGATCGGCGCCGTCGTCGGAACCCCGAGCTTCATGTCGCCCGAGCAGGTCGAGAGCAAGACCGTCGATGCGCGGACCGATATCTTCGCGCTCGGCGCGATCGTGTATCAGGCGCTCACCGGCAAGCTGGCGTTCCGCGGCAACACGCTCGCCGCGACCCTGCTGGAGGTCGTCCATGGCATACCGCTGCGCCCGAGCGAGATCGTACCAGGCCTCTGTCCAGAGATCGATCATGCGATCATGACCGCGCTCGCCAAGGATCGGCGCGAGCGCTTCGCGACCGCCACCGCGTTCGCCGAGGCGTTCAGCCGCGGCGTGGCCACCCAGCGCGTCGCCGACGAGGTGCGCCACGCCGAGCAGCGGCGGCGGCAGACCGCGGCTCGCCGCGCCGTGCTCAGGCACGAGGACATTCGCGGTGCCTCGGACGCCGCCGGGCCGGCGGTGGAGGCTGGCAACGGTGCAGGCACCGGCGGTGCTGGATCCTCCGACGAGCGCTCGACCGTGCTCGAGATACCGGCCGGCAGGCGCGGCGTGCCGGCGCTCTCGGTCGCTCACGCATGCGAGGCCGCGCCCCCAGATGCGGCCGGTGATGCGGCCGGTGACACGACCGACTGGTCATAGTGCGGGCGGCGCGGCCAGGGCGAGATCGATGGCGAGGGGGATGTCGAGGGCGGCGCCGCGGGCGAGCCGATCGCGGTGGAGGTCTTCGAAGTCGGCGGGCAGGCGGAGCGACCAGTTGGCGGGGTCGACGAGGCCGGGGACGTTGAAGCGCTCCTCGCAGCCGAACAGGTCGGCGAAGAAGATCGAGACGTTCTCGGCGCGCGAGACGAACAGCTCGGCGAGCATCGCCGAGGCGAAGAAGCCGGGGGTGGCGAGGCGCTCGGGGCGGGACAGCGCGAGGCGCGCGGCGAGGTGGCGAGCCCAGGCCTCGCGGTGGCCGGGCGACCAGGCGCGCAGCAGCGCGAAGATCGGCGTGGTGTCGTGGTTGCCGATCATGACCCAGTCGTGGGCCGCGACGTTCTCGGTGCGGTAGACGTCGCGCGGGTCGTCGAGCCGGGCCTTCTGGGTGACCCGCCAGCGGCCGAGCTGGTGGCGTCCGAGGACGGCCTCGAGCGGATGCGGCATGGTGCTGAGGACCTCGCAGCTGAGATCGGCGGGATCGCGGCCGTGGCGGCGCGCGCTGTCGAGGAGCACGTCGAACAGGACGGCGTAGCGGTCGACCTGCGCGGGATCGAGCGCGCGGACCCAGCCGTCGGCATGGCGCGGCTGGCTGCGGTCGAGCTGATCGGGGCGTGCGATCGCGAAGCGGGCGAGGGCGGGGTGGTCCGGGAGGTCGGGCGACTCGAACAGGCGCGCACCCTCGGCGACGGCGCGCTGCGGATCCGCGGCGCCGGCGGCGTAGACCCACGGGCAGATCAGGCCGTGCGGGTGATCGATGCGCAGGCTGTCGTACTCGGCGAACGCCTTGTCGGCGCGGGCGCGGACCAGCGCGCGGGCGTGGCCGGTGTACTGCGCGGGGTCGAGCACGGGATAGCCCCAGGGCTGGCCGTCGCCGTTGGTGCGGCTCGGCGGCGCGCCGAGGCGATAGCCGGGAAGGAACGCGGCGGCGTGGGCCCACGCGTCGGCGTCGGAGTAGCCGACGTGGAGGTCGCCGTACAGCGCGAGGCGGTGGCGCGCGGCCTCGCGGCGGACCCGCGCGTGCTCGTCGTGGACGAGCAGCTGGCCGAACGCGTAGCGCTCGATCGCGGCGGCGTGCTCGCGCATGTGCGCGGCGCGCTGCTCGAGCGTGGCGGCGTCGTCGGCGCACCACAGGTCGCGGTCGCGCGCCGGCCAGTCGCGGAACCCGGCGCCGCGATGCTCGACGCACAGCGCGGCGTGCAGGGCGTCGCGATCGAGCCAGGCGGCGTGCTCGGCGCGGAACCGGCGGAGTCGGTCGCCGAGGTCGGGCCGCGCGGGGAGCGCGGCGAACGCCGCGTCGATCAGCTGGTGATGGACCTCGTGGGCGCGGCGATGCTGCGCCGGCCCGCCGGGGTCGGCGAGCACGGCACGCGCGAGCGCGGGCTCGCCGATCAGGCCCTCGAAGGCGCCGCCGGGCCGGAACGAGCCGAGCGCGACGCCGCCGAGGTTGCGCGAGAAGATCGTCGCGTCGTAGGGCGAGGGGTTGTCGTGCGAGGTCTGACCCTGCGGGCCGAGCTGGATCCCGGTGAAGCCGAGCGAGCGGGCGTAGGCAAACAGGCGTGCAGCGGCGCGGGTGGCGGGGCTGCCGCGACCGGTGTCCTCGTCGGCGTCGGCCGGAAAGCTGGCGTCGTGGATCGCGAGCAGCAGGCGCCGCACGCCGAGCCGCGCGAGGCCCTCGTCGATCGTGCCGGGCGGCGCCGGCGCGGCGATCGAACCCGGCGAGAGCAACGCGGTCATCCGATCATCGTTAGCACGAACGCGAGACGTGATGCGGCGCACGACGTCGGGGCCAGGCATGCGTCGTGGCGAAGCCGATCGACGCGGCTCGAGTCGGCCTACGTCTGCAGATCACGTCCAGCGCCGCACCTCCACGCCGCCGCGCAGTGCGCACCTTTCGTGATCGGGAATTGCCCACACTGCACACCGAAACGTTTTATCGCCGATCGTCCTCTAACGATCGAACGCGCTGTCGTGCGGGGGAATCCGCGCGCGCGGCGCCCATGCATGTCGAGTGGTGCTCGACGGAGGATACGATGCGATCAACGGACTACGTATGCGCAGTCTTGTGTCTGGGTGTGGTGAGTTGCACGACCGGCGACGGCAATGGCAGGCGCGACGAGGCGGCGACACAGCTCGCCATCGACAGCACCGACACGGCCGATCCGGTCAAGGCGTTCGCGAGCGCGCAGATCGATGCGGGCCGCCGGACGTTCCGGTTCGAGACGTTCGGCGACGAGGCATTCTGGGGCGATACGCTGCAGCTCCATCGCGCGATCGCGGGTGCGGCGAACGGCGGCGTGGGTGGCGGTGTCAGTCCGCGGACGGCGCTCGCGGTCGGCCTCAGGGTCGATGTCGACGCACTGTCGCGCGACCTGCGCGACGCGCTATCGCATGGCCAGGTCAACCTCGACGATCCGGCGTCGACGCTGGTGCTGCTCCGCGCCAACGCGGTGGTCGGCGTCACCGGCGTGTTCGACCACAGCGGCAAGCTGTCGTCGATGGGCATCCAGTGTGCGCTGTGCCATTCGACGGTCGATAACTCGTTCGCGCCGGGGATCGGCCACCGGCTCGACGGCTGGGCCAACCGCGATCTCGATGTCGGCACGATCGTCTCGCTCGCTCCGGATCTGTCGGCGGTCGCGGGCCTGCTCGGGGTCGATCAGGACACGGTGCGCGCCGTGATCACGCAGTGGGGGCCGGGCCGGTTCGATGCCGAGCTGTTCATGGATGGCAAGGCGGTGGGCCCCGACGGTCGCCCACATCCCACCTTGATCCCGCCGGCGTACGGGCTCGGCGGCGTCAACCTCCACACCTGGACCGGGTGGGGCGGGGTGAGCCACTGGAACGCGTTCGTCGCCAACCTCGAGATGCACGGCAAGGGCAACTTCTACGATCCGCGGCTCGATGACGCGGTGCGGTTCCCGATCGCGGCCGCCAACCGCTTCGGGCACGTCTCGACGCCGCCGGACCAGGACCGGATCACGCCGCGGCTCGCCGCGCTCCAGCTCTACCAGCTCGCGCTTGCCCCGCCGGTGCCGTCGGCGGGCAGCTTCGACGCCACGGCGGCCGCGCGCGGCAAGGCGCTGTTCGCCGGCAAGGCGCGCTGTGCGGGCTGCCACGTGCCGCCGCTCTACACCGAGCCGGGCTGGAACATGCACACCGCGGCCGAGATCGGCATCGACGACTTCCAGTCGGCGCGCGCGCCGGATCAGCGCTACCGGACGAGCCCCCTGCGCGGCCTGTTCGCCCACGCCAAGGGCGGCTACTACCACGACGGCCGGTACGCGACGCCGCTCGACGTGGTCGCGCACTACAACACCGCGTTCGCGCTCGGCCTCACCGACGGCGAGGCCGCCGATCTCGTCGAGTTTCTGAAGTCGCTGTGACGGTGCGCGCCGCGCGCTCGCGGATCACCGTTGCACGTCGGCCTGGGTCGCGTGTGGCGAGATCGTGCCGGCGATCATCAGGGTGCGGCCGCGGATCGCGATGACGCCGGCCGCGCCGCCGCCGCCGCCGCCGTTGGTCGCGCCGCCGGTGCCGACGTCGGGGGGTGAGCCCAGGGAGCCGCCCGTGCCGCCGTTGGCGCTCAGCTCGCCGCCGAAGCCGCCCTGCGCCGGCTGGGTCGACGTCCCGCCGTCGTCGCCGGGCCCGCCGGCGATGGTGCCGCCGCCGCCGCCGCCGCCGCCGCCGTTGGCCACCACGATCGCCGTGGCGCCGGTGATCACGGTCGGGGCCTCGAGCAGGATCGCGCCGCCGCTGCCGCCGCCGCCGCCGCCGCCGGCATCCGTCGAGGAGCCAGCTGCGGCTTCGCCGCCCGCGCCACCTGCGTTGATGGTCCCGGTGATCTCGAGGCTGCCGAGCGCGGTGATCTGAAGCGCGCCCCCGCCGCTGCCGCCGGCCGCGGCGCTGGCCGCGCCGCCCGGGCTGCCGCGACCACCGCCGCTGCCGCCCTGGAGCGGCTCGAGCAGCGCGGGCATGCACGCCGCGCCTCCGAGGCCACCGAGGGTCCCGCCGATATCGCCGCCGGGGCCTCCGGTCGAGCCGGCGCCACCGCCGCCGCCGCCGCTGTCGCGATTGGCGCTCTTGACGCCGGGCGCACCGGCACCGCAGCCTCGCGCCGGCCCGACCTCGCTGCCACCCGCGCCACCGCCGGGGCCGGGGGTGGGGTGGCCGGCGGCCGCGTTGATCACGCCGGCGATCCGGGCAGCGTCACCGACGAGCAGCACCGCGGCGCGCGCGCCGGTGAACCGGACGGTCGCGCCGGCCTCGACGGTGAGGTTGTGGAACACGAAGATCCCGAGCGGCGCGCCGCCGGGGCCGGACGCCGGCGCCTGGACGTAGCCGACGCCGGCGGCGATGCCGGTACCGGCCGGGCGGCAGCCGTCGGGTCGACGCCGTTGGACGGCCTGGGGCCGAAGCAGTGCGCGTCGCCGTCCTCCGAGCAGCCCAGCGCGCAGCTGACCATCGGCCCGGTGCAGCTCGTCAGCATCGCCCCCGTGCAGCTCGGCGTGCATGCGGTCAGCGTCACCGAGGCCGCGACGGTGTGACCGCGCCGGGGGACCGCGGTCGCGGTGCCGTACGCGGCGCGCTTGCCAGCCTTGCGGCCCCATACCTCGATCATCATGTCCATCCCGGCGAGCTCGTCGGGAACCAGCAGCAGCAGCTGGTGCGCGATCCGCCCGGACTCGGTGCGATCGGACAGCGTGACGTCGGCGGTGTCGAGGCCGAGCGCGTCATCGTACGCGAGCGCGATCTTCAGGCTGGTGCCGGGGTCGTGGCTGCAGCCCGCGGCGAGGGTCGCCAGCGACAGCGCGATCAGGAGCGTGCGGAGGCGTTGCATGGCGTCAGCGGAAGTTGATCTCGGTGCAGCCCGCCCCGCACGGCCCGGCGTCGCGGCGGACGGCATAGACGGCGACGACGCCGCCGGCGATGACGCCGCCCACGACGGCCCAGAACGGCCACTTCTTCCAGACCGGGGTGTCCTCGGCGCGCGAGGTCGCGAGCGGCGCGGCCGGTGCGGGGTCGCCGGAGGTCATGCCGGGCGGTTGCGCGCGGGTCGCCGACGGCGGCAACAGCGGCAGCGGCTCGCGCGCTGGTTCCGGCGGGACGGTGGTCACCGCAGGTGGCGGCGGGGCTGCGCGATCCGGAGGCGATGCACCAGCCGCGCGATCGAGATCGTCGAGCCGGGCGCGCGCCGTGGCGGACAGCGCGCTGGTCGGATCGACGCGCAGGAACTCGAGGTAGCTCTCGCGCGCCCTGGCGACATCGCCGCTGGCGCGCGCGGCCTCGGCCATGTTGAACAGGAACAGCGGGCGCTTGGTCACCGCATAGCCGGCCGCGAACTCGCGATACGCGGCCGCGTAGTCGCCGGCGGCGCTCAGCCGCTGACCGCG
The DNA here is from genome assembly GCA_005887925.1 of Deltaproteobacteria bacterium. Taxonomy (GTDB): domain Bacteria; phylum Myxococcota_A; class Polyangia; order Haliangiales; family Haliangiaceae; genus JABFXX01. Next base: position 22,610 of record VBLP01000125.1, read on the forward strand.
CTGGAAGTGCGCTCGGCCGGCGGCATCGGCGGCCGCGGTCCTCGCATCCGGTGGATCGGCCCACGCGCGCGGGGCGTGGATCGGTGCCAGGAGCAACGTCAAGAGCAACGTCAGGAGGAACGCCCGGCATGACGCCCGGTGTGACGAAGATCCCGAGGGCCATGGCGATGCGCGGCGGATCGGTGTCATGGGGCGCTCCAGGTCAGTTGCCATGAGAGAACGGATCGACGATCAGCACGTCCTTCGCGTCGTCGGACCGCGGCTTCTTGGGCGGTTTTCTGTCCGGCGGCTTCGGACGAGGACGATGTGGCGCGGTGGCGGCGCCGGGCGGCTCGATCGGCGTGGCAACGCCGGGCTCGCTGCGTTGCTCGGAAGGCGGGCTCGCGGGCGCCGGCGCGGCGGTGCGAGCGGCGTCGTCGGGCTGTGCAGGCACGGTGAGCGGTGCTGCGGGCACCGCGAGCGGCGCCGGCACCGGGGCGGGCTCCGCGGCGCGGTACGACGACTCGCCGATCCCCACGACCAGCACCGCCGCGGCCAGCGCTGCAGCGGCCAGCACGCCACCGCCGATCATCAGCGCGGTGCGCGCGCGCGGCCGGTCGTGGGGCGCCGTGACGGGACCGAGCGCGCCGCCCGTGCTCGCCTCGCGCTCGCCATGGTCCATCACCGCGGTGTCGGCGCGACCGAGCTGCGTCGGCGCCTCCAGATCCGCCATGTGGCGTCGATCGATCGATAGGGGGCTTTCCCGCCCCCTCTGGACCGGCACAGCCGGTCCATTCACCCCTCCGCGCGTCGCGTCGCGCGGTCGGTCAATCGGCGGACGGCGGTCCGTGGGCGCCGCGTCGAGCGCCGCCGCCTCCGGCGGGACATCCATCGGCATGGTCTGGCCGCCGAGATCGTCCGATCGCGGCCAGCGCGCCACCTCGTCGAGGACCCACAGCATCGACGGCGCCCGCTCGTCGGGGTCGCGCGCGATCATCCTGCGGATGGTGTGGGCCACCGCGTCCGGAATCCCGGCGCCGCGCGGATCGGGCGGATCCTCGGTCGCCTTCGACGACAGGATCACGGGGACCTCGCCGACGAACGGCGGGGCCCCGGTCAGCATGTGGAACGCCGTGGCGCCGAGGCTGTAGACATCGGTCCGCACGTCGACCTCGTGGCCGAACACCTGCTCCGGGGCGCAGTACGAGGGCGTCCCCAGGAACGCGCCGGTCAGGGTCTGGGTGGCCGAGCGGTTGCCTATCACCTTGGCGATCCCGAAGTCGAGCACCTTGACCTCGAGCGGCGGCGCGCCGGGGGACGAGCCGCTCGCCGTGAGCCTGGCGGAGCGGACGGTCCGGTCCGGGGCGACCAGGAACAGGTTGTCGGGCTTGAGGTCTCTGTGGATCAGCCCGGCGTCGTGCGCCAGCAGCAGCGCGCGCGCGGTCTGCTCGAGGATCTGGGCGGTCTGGGCCACCGGCAGCGTGCCGTCGCGGCCGAGCCGCTGGCCGAGCGTCTCGCCCTCGAAGTACTCCATCACTGCGTAGGGCAGGCCGGTCGACGTGGTGCCGAAATCGAAGTAGCGGGGGAACGCGGGGCTATCGATCTGGCTCGACGCGCGCGCCTCCTGGATGAAGCGCTCGACGGTCTCGGGGCTGCGCTGCGGCAGGAGCACCTTGATCGCCACCTTGCTGCCGATCACCGGGTGCTCGCCGAGGTAGACCCGGCCGGTGCCGCCCGAGCCGAGCAGCGCCACGACCCGGTAGCTGCCGATCATCGCCGGGATGTCGGGCGGGTCGCCCGGCCGCGCCGCGTCCGGCGCACCCGGCGCCGGCTCGAGCGCGCGCAGCGTCGCCTCGATCTCGTCGAGGCGGGGCCGCAGCATCGGGTTGCGCAGCCGGCACGCCCGGACCAGCTCGTCGAGCCGCCCCGGCAGCGCGAGCGCCGGATCCTGCTCGTTCATCCCGACCGGATCATCGCTGAGCGCGTCGCCGGCGCAGCGGCCCTCCGGCGGCGGCCGGCCGGTCAACAGCTCGTGCGCGATCACGCCGAGGCCGAGGATGTCGTCGCGCGGATCGGCGTCCGCGACCGCCGGGCCGAACTCGGACAGCCTGGCGACCAGGCGCCGGCCGTTGCCGACGACCAGCACCTTGTCGAGCGACAGCTGGCCGTCCACGACGCCGCGTCCGTGCGCCGCCGCGATCGCGCGCGCGATCTGCAGGAGCAGCGGCACCGCGCTCGGCCACGGCAGCGGTCCGGCGCGGCGGATCATCGCCGCCGCGGTCGGCCCGGCCGGCGGCTCCGTCACCAGGTAGCTCACGCCGAGCGCGGCGTCGCGGCCGAAGTCGACGATGCCGGCGATGTGGTCGTGCGCGAGGGCGGCGAGCGCGGCGGCATCGCGCAGGAAGCGCTGCTCGGCCTCGGTGACCGCGCCGGACGCCCGCGCCGGTGCGCGCAGGATCTTGACCGTCACCGCGCGTCCGGCGGGGACCGCGTGCGCCCCGAACAGGAACGAGGCCTGTCCGGCGGCGATCAGGGTGTCGACCTCGTAGCGCCCTGCGATCGAGAACGGCCGATGCACCCCGCCGTGCGCGGGGCAGTAGGGGCCCACCTCGACCACCTGACAGAGGGAACAGAGCTCGCTCATACCGTACGCGACGCACCAACTGCGATCGTGTCGCGCGTGCGTGTCAACCATCGCACACTCCCCGCCGCCGGTGGGCTCGGTCGCGACCGGCTTGCGGCCGGCAGCGGGAGCCGCGTCACTCCGTGCACTTGGCCATGTACCCGGCGGATCCTGCGGCGCGCAGCGACTCCTGGGCGCACATGCGCGGTGCGGGGCGAGCGCGCGGGTCCGGCCGGCGAGCGCGCGTCGGATCGAGGGAGCTAACCGATACAACGCCGCGAGTGGACTGCTATCGTGCCCCGTAGATGCGCGTCCTCGTGCAACACCCTCGCAGCGCGGCCGCGCTGATCGGGATCGCGCTGGCGGCTGTCGAGCATCCGGCGGCAGCGCAGCAGACCGACGTCGAGGCCAACGCGACGGCCAACCTCGGATACAACCAGCAGACGCAGTCGGTGTTCGTGCCCGATCCGAACGGCCAGCCGCAGGACATGCCGAGCAGCACGAGCAACCGGCTGTTCCTCGAGATCCGCCCCGGGATCTCGCTGCAGAGCGGCTCGCCGCGGCTGGCCTGGAGCGCCGGCTACATCTTCTCCGGAACGCTCGCGGTGGTCGGTGACCAGAGCGCGTCCTACTCCAACGCAGCCAACGCGTCGCTCGCGGCGCAGGCGACCAAGTTCACCACGGTGACGATCGCGGCCAACGCCGCGCAGGGCGGCACGTCGTTCCAGCTCACCGCGCGGCCGGCCGACGCCGGGCAGCCCGAGCTCCGCGCTCCCGGCAGCCCCGACCAGGTCTCGGCGACGCTGGCGGAGACGCTGTCCAACGAGCTGGCCAAGCACCTCACGCTGCAGCAGGCGCTGGTCGGGGCGATCAGCGCGCCGCAGGACGCGATCGGCCAGCGCAACTCCGCGGTGAGCGGCTCGCTCGCCCTCGATCAGCTGTTCGAGACCGACACGATCGGGGCCGAGGTCCACGGCAGCGTGTCGTGGCTGCGGCCGCTGCGGCTCGTCCAGAACCCGTACAAGAGCTACACGAGCTCGATCCAGGCGCACTGGAACCACGACTTCACGGCGGGCTGGAACGCGATGGTGAGCGCGGGGATCGAGCAGGTGTTCACCGACACCGGCAGCAGGCCGCTGGCGTTCCTGCCCGCCGGGGCGCTGTCGGTGCGCTACGCGCTCGGCGAGAGCATCGGCGGCGCGTTCGACTTCAGCCACGGCACCGCGACCAACCTCCAGGTCGGCTCGATCTCGCTGACCGATCGCGCCACGGTGCACGGCAACGTCGCGATCGACACCCGCGAGGCGCGCGCGATCGCGTTCTCGGCGGGCTTCCTCCACAACGAGCCGCTCGGCGAGACCTCCGCGGTGATCGCCGCGGGCACCGGCAACGCCGCACAGCTCGACGCCGGGTTCACGACCCGGGTCGCCAAGAACGTGCTCGGGGTCGCGCGCTACAGCTTCGCGTACCAGTTCGGCCAGGGCGGCAACCTGCCGTCGACGGTGGCCCACGTGTTCTACCTCGGCGTCAGCGCCAGCATCCGCAACACCGATCGGGTGCTGCGCCCGGTGCCGGTGCGCGGCCATCGCGTCGATGGCACCGACAGCTTCGGCTTCCCCGACGTCGAGCCGCCCGAACCGCCGCCGGCCCCGCCGTCGGCACCGCCATGACCCCCAGCGTCGTCCACGTGCTGTCGTCGTTCGGCATCGGCGGCCAGGAGCGGGTGGCGTACGATCTCGCGGTGTCGCAGCTGCGCGCCGGCTGCCGGGTCGCGGTGGTGTCGCTCGCGCCGCCGCCGGACGGGCCGCTGGCGGCCGAGCTCCGCGCGGCCGGCGTCGAGGTCGACCGGGTGGCGCGGTCGCGCCGCGGGATCGATCCGCTGCTGGTCGTTCGGCTCGCGCGGTGGCTTGGCCGGCGCGGCACGCAGCTCGTGCACACCCACAACCGGATGGCGCTGATCTACGGCGCGCCGGCGGCGCGGCTCGCGCGCGCGGTGGTGGTCCACACCAAGCACGGCTACAACCCCAAGGGGGGGACTCGCCTCCTGGCGGGCAACCTGGCCGGCCGGATGGTCCACGCCTTCGTCGCCGTGTCGGACGAGACCGCGGTGTTCGCCCGCAAGCGCCGCGAGGTCGACGAGCGCCGCCTGCACGTGATCCCCAACGGCATCGACCTCGGCCGGTTCCATCCCTCGCCCGCCGGGCGCGACCGCGTGCGCCGCGAGCTCGGCATCGACGCCGATGCCTGGGTGATCGGCACGGTCGGCCGGATCGCGGTCGAGAAGAACCACGCGCTGCTGGTCAAGGCGATCGCGCCGCTCGTCGGGCCGCGGACCCGGCTCATCATCGCCGGGGACGGGCAGCTCTTGCCGGCGGTGACCGAGCTGACCGGCTCGCTCGGGGTCGCGCCGTTCGTCCACCTCCTGGGCGCGCGGGGCGACGTTCCGGATATCCTCAATGCGCTCGATACCTTCGTGCTGTCGTCCGACCTCGAGGGCCTGCCGCTGGTGGTGCTGGAGGCGATGGCCACCGGTCTGCCGGTGGTCTCGACCCGGGTCGGCGGCGTGCCCAACGTGCTCGACGAGGGTCAGACCGGGTTCCTGGTCCCGGCCGGCGACGAGCCGGCGCTGCGCGACCGCGTCGCCCAGCTGCGCACCGATCCGGCGACCAACCGCGCGGTGGGCGAGCGTGCCCGGACCGCCGCGATCGAGCGGTTTTCGGCCGAACGCATGGCGCGCGACTATCTGGCGCTGTACGCGCGCGTGCTGGGGATCGATCCGTGGTACTCTGAGGCAAAGCGGGATGTGCGGGATCGTCGGTCTGTATAACTTCGGGGGTACCGCCGAGGCGTCCGCACGTGACCGCGCGCTCGTCCAGGGGATGTGCGACCTCATCGTGCACCGCGGCCCCGACGACGGCGGGCTGTGGCAGAGCGACGACCGCCGCGTGGTCCTCGGCCACCGGCGGCTCAGCATCGTCGACATCAGCGCCGCCGGCCACCAGCCGATGTCCAACGAGGACGGCACGGTCTGGATCAGCTTCAACGGCGAGATCTACAACCACGCTGAGCTGCGCGCCGACCTCCGGCTCGACGACCGCCACCGCTTCCGGTCGCGCACCGACACCGAGGTGATCATCCACCTCTACGAGGAGCGCCAGGTCGAGGTCGTCGAGGCGATCGATGGGATGTTCGCGTTCGCGCTGTGGGACGGCGCGCGGCGGCGGCTGCTGCTCGCGCGCGACCGCATGGGCAAGAAGCCGCTGTACTACGTGATCGCCGCCGGCCGCCTGCTGTTCGCGTCCGAGATCAAGGCGCTGCTCGCCCACCCCGACGTGGCGCGCCGCCTCGATCCGGTGGCGCTCAACGAGTACCTGACGTTCTCCAACGTCCCCGAACCGCGGACCCTGTTCGAGGGCATCCGCAAGCTGCCGGCCGGCCACACCCTGGTGTGCGATCAGCACGGCAACCTCACCATCGCGCGCTACTGGTCTCCGCTCGACGGTCCGCCGTGGGTCGCGCCCGCCAGCCGCGGCGAGGCGGTCGAGCGCGTCCGCGACCTGGTGAAGACGGCGGTCAAGAAGCGGCTGATGGCCGACGTCCCGGTCGGCGCGTTCCTCAGCGGCGGCGTCGACTCGTCGACCAACGTGGCGCTGATGAGCCGCCTGGTGTCGACCGCGCTCCAGACCTTCACCGTCGAGTTCACCGGCTTCGGGCCGGCGGAGAACTTCCACGACGTGCCCTACGCCCGCCAGGTCGCGTCGATGTTCGGCTGCCGCCACACCGAGGTCCCGGTGACCGCCGCCGAGGCGCTGGCCTACATCCCCGAGATGGTCCAGCACCAGGACGAGCCGCTCGGCGACCCGGCCTGCCTGCCGATGCACTTCGTGTCGCGCGCGACGCACCAGGCCGGCATCAAGGTCGTGCTGGTCGGCGAGGGCAGCGACGAGGTGTTCTGCGGCTATCCGGAGTTCCCGCGGCTGCTCGACCCGTTCAACGGCCGGTGGTCGCAGCTCAAGCGGATGCCGCAATTATTGCGCCGGGCGGTCAAGCGCGGGGCCGAGCTCGCAGGCGCGCCGAGCGGCCGGGTCGACGTGCTGCGGCGCGCCGCCGAGGACGAGCCGCTGTACCTCGGGCTCGACGTGGTGTTCTTCGACTGGGAGAAGACCGAGCTGTACACGGCCGACGGCCGGCGGATGATGCCCGGCAAGGCGGCCGACACGGTCGCCGCCTACTACCGCGAGATCAACGAGCGCCGACCGGACGCCGACTTCAGCCAGCAGATGTCGTACATTGAGCTCCGCAACCGGCTCCCCGAGCTCCTGCTCATGCGGGTCGACAAGTTCTCGATGGCGCACTCGCTCGAGGCGCGCGCGCCGTTCCTCGATCACCAGCTCGCGACCTACGCGCTGTCACTACCTGCCGCCATGAAGATGAACGGGACCCGCACCAAGGCCGTCCTCAAGGACGCGGCCCACGAGTGGCTGCCCGACGACGTCATCGAGCGCACCAAGCAGGGGTTCCGCGTGCCGCTGCCGGCGTGGCTGCGCGGCGAGCTCGCACCGTGGGCCGAGGACGTCCTGCGCCGCTCGCCGCTGCGCAAGCTCGGCATCTTCAACTTCGACCACATCCTCGAGCTGTGGCGGCGCCATCGCGACGGCGAGGCCGACCACTCGTTCGACCTGTGGTGCCTGATCAACCTCTCGGGCTGGTACGAGCACTGGTTCGCGGCATGAACGGCATGACCATGAACGGCACGACGATCAACGGCAGGCACGTGGGGCCCCGGGCCGTCCTGTACATCATGGACACGCTCGGGCTGTCGGGCCGGACCAAGGGCATCATCGATCTCGCGCTCCACCTCGACCCGCAGCGCTACCGGCCGGTGTTCTGCTCGCTCGGTGAGGAATCGAGCGAGCTGGCCGACCGCCTGCGCGACCGCGGCGTGCCGATCGAGGTCCTGCCGCTGCCCGCCGGGCTCCGCCCCGACGGCGTGTGGAAGCTCGCGCAGCTGATCCGGCGGCTGGGGATCAGCGTCGTCCACCCGGTCAACCCCCGCCCGCTGCTCTACGCCGGGCTGGCGGCGCGGCTGACCGGCGTGCGCTCCGCCGTCGGCTCGCTGAGTGCGTTCGCCTGCCAGGTGCCGGACCGCGAGTACCGCTTCCTGCCGCAGGAGCTGGTCAACCGCGGCCGCCGCCAGGCGCTGCGCAACCAGATGGCGTGCCGGCTGATGCATCACGTGGTCGCCGTGTCCGACGAGCTCGGCGAGCGGTTCTGCCGGTTCACCGCCCAGGCCTCCGGCCCGATCGCGGGCCTGGGCTACTGGGGGCTGCGCCGCCGGATGCACACGATCAGCTACGGCATCGACCTCGCGCCGTACCGCGCCGTCACCGCCGCCGAGGTCGCCGAGCTCCGGGCCCGCCTGGGTGCCAACGGCGAGACGATCCTGGTCGGCAGCGTCGGCCGCCTCGTCGAGCAGAAGGACTACCCGACCCAGCTCCGCGCGTTCGCGCTGGCCGCGCGCGCCGAACCGCGGCTGCGCATGGTGCTCGCCGGCGACGGCCCGCTGCGCGCCTCGATCGAGACCCACGCCGGCGAGCTCGGCATCACCGATCGGCTCGTCCTGCTGGGCCACTGGGTCCGCGTGCCCGCGCTGCTCCGCGCGCTCGACGTGTTCGTGCTGGCCTCGAAGTTCGAGCCCTACGGGGTCGCCTTGCTCGAGGCCAAGTGCGCCGGCAGCGCGATCGTGGCGACCGCGGTCAACGAGATCCCCAAGCTGCTCAACGACGGCGTGACCGGCCTGGTCGTACCGGCCGAGTCCCCCGAGCCCATGGCGAAGGCGTTTCTCCGGATGGCGCAGGACGCCCCGCTGCGTCGTACCTTGGCGCAGAGCGCGCTCGCCGAGGCCGAGAACAAGCACAGTATCGACGCCGTCGCTCGCGCTTACCAGGCGTTGTACGATAATCCTTCTTGAATCCATGTCAGCCATCTGCGGAGTGATTGGGAATTACGCTCGGCGTCCGACGGCGGAGGCCGAGCTGTCCGCCATGCTCGACGCGCTGGCGCCGCGCGGCCCCGACGGTGCGACCACGTGGCATGCGCCCGATGGCGCCGCCCGCTTCGGGTTCCGCTGGCTGCGCACGCGGCCCGACGAGCACAACCCCGGGATCGCGGTGTCCGGCGACGGCAACCTCGCGATGGCCTGCGACGGCCACGTGTTCGGCGACGACGGCACGCAGAGCGTGGCGCCGCTGCTCGAGCGGTTCGCGGCGCGCGGCCCCGAGGGCTGGCGCGGCCTCGACGCCCAGTTCGGGCTCGCGATCTGGGATCGCCGCCGCGGCCGGCTGACCCTGGCGCGCGACCCGCTCGGCGTGCGCTTCGTCTACTACTGGAGCTCGAGCGATGGCGCGATCTTCGCGTCCGAGATCAAGGCGCTGCTCCGCCACCCGGCGGTGACCCGCGGCCACGACGAGATCGCGCTCGTCCACTACCTGGTGTTCCTCACCACGCCGGGACCGCGCACGCTGTTCGCCGGGATCCGCCGCGTGCCGGCCGGCGGCGCCGTCGAGCTCGGCCCGAGCCAGGGCGCCGGTGAGGCCACCGAGCAGCGCTGGTGGGACCTGCTCGACAACGCGGTCGACGAGCGCGACGACGAGAAGTACTACGTCAACCGGACCCGCGAGCTGCATCAAGCGGCGGTGCGCCGCCGCACCGTCGCCGGGCCGATCGGCGCGCTCCTGTCGGGCGGCAACGACTCGAGCTCCAACGTGGTGCTGCTGTCGCGCCAGGGCGCCAGCCCGCTGCACACCTTCACCGTCGGGCTCGCCGACTTCGAGGGCGACTCCAAGTACAACGACCTGCACTACGCGCGGCAGGTCGCCGAGTACGCCAAGAGCCAGCACCACGAGTCGCTGCTGTCGACCGACGAGTTCCTGAACATCATCCCGCAGACCGTCGAGGCGCAGGACGACCTGGTGTCCGAGCCGTCGAGCGTGTTCCTGTTCCACGCCCTGCGCATGGCCAAGGATCAGGGGCTCAAGGTCGTCGTCACCGGCGAGGCCAACGACGAGCTGTGCTGCGGCCACGGCGGCATGGTCGCGATCCGCGACGGCTACAAGGCGCGCTGGCAGCCCCTGATGCGGCTGCCCCGCCCGGTGCGCGGCGCCGCGGCCGCCCTGGCGCCGCTGGTGACGCCCGGCCGCAGCGACGTCCTGCGGCGCGCCGCCGACGACGGCGAGTACTTCTGGAGCTACGAGGTGGCGTGGGCGCAGAGCCTCTTGCCCTCCGTCATCTCGCCCGAGCTGTGGGCGCGCTGCCAGGCCGAGCTGCCCGAGACGATCGTCGCGCGCAACCGGCGCCGGTTCGACGCCAGCGGGCACGCCAAGCGCGACTACCTCGACTACATGATCTACGCGATGATGATGGACAACTACTTCGGGAACCTGATGCTCTCGAAGCTGGACCTGCTGTGCTCGCGCCTGGGCCTCGAGCCGCGCTGTCCGTTCACCGAGCCGGCGTACGCCCACTGGGTCTACAACGTCCCGGCGGCGTTCAAGTCGCGCGACGGCTGGGTCAAGTACTTCTTCAAGAAGTCGATCGAGGGCGTCTTGCCGCACGACATCATCTACCGGCCCAAGCAGGGCTTCCGCACGCCTGCCCAGGAGCTGTTCGCAGGGCGGCTGGGCACGTGGGCGCGGCCGGTGCTGCTCGAGACCGGGTTCACCCGGCTGGGCCTGCTCCGCCGCGACACCCTGGCGGCCCTGCTCGATGCCCACCAGCGCCGCGAGCGCGACCACAGCACCAAGCTGTGGACGGCGATGGTGTTGAACCTCTGGCACACCCGGTACATCGAATCCAAGGCGTAGCCATGCCGACCCCGACCGCCCCGAGCGCCACGATCGCCACGATCGCCGCCTGCCTCGCCTGCCTCCTCGTCTGCCTGGCGGTCGGCGCCGCGCCGGGCTGCGTGATCTACCTGAACCCGCAGTGCAACGACCAGATCAAGAACGGCGACGAGACCGGGCTCGATTGCGGCGGCACCTGCGGCCACTGCGACTTCGGCCAGGGCTGCCGGGTCGACAACGACTGCGACGGCAACAACTGCGTCAGCGGCACCTGCCAGCCGCCGCCGTGCGAGAACAAGGTGCGCGATGACGCCGAGACCGACGTCGACTGCGGCGGCGGCACCTGCCGCAGGTGCTCCGGCGGCCGGCACTGCGAGGCCGACTCCGACTGTTTCGGCACCTGTGTGCCGGGCCTCAAGGTGTGCTCGTCGATCACGGTGTCGTTCGCCGACGAGGTCCGCTTCCAGTCCGGGTTCAAGGCCTACGCGATGTTCTCCGGCGACCTCGACGGCGACGGCGACCCCGACATCGCGGTCGCCAACGAGTACGGCAGCTCGATCTCGGTGTTCCTCAACGACTACGACCACGCCGCCGCGTTCCGCCACCTCGAGAATCCGACCGGCATGGCACCGGATGACTCGGTGTTCGCGAAGAACTTCCCGACCGGGCTGTACCCGACCGGCGGCGCGCTCGGCGACTTCGACGGCGACGGCCACCTCGACGTGGTCACCGCCAACTACCACGGCAACTCGGTCAGCATCCTGTTCAACACCGGCACCGGGGTGCTCACTGCCCGGCCGACCGTCACCTACACCACGCTGACCTGCCGCGGCGATCCGACCAAGCTCGAGGGTTGCGCCGAGACGTCGAACCTCGCGGTCGGCGACCTCAACAACGACGGCGCGCTCGACGTGATCGCCAGCAACCCCCAGCGCTCCTCGATCAGCGAGTTCCTCGGCCATCCCGGCGCCAGCGGCAAGGGCGACGGCACGCTCGACCCCGCGATCGACGTGCCGGTCGGCATCACCGGCGGTTCGAACCCGTACTCGGTGGCGATCGGCGACTTCAACAAGGACGGCAACAACGACGTCGCGATCGGCGACGACCTCACCGGCAGCATCATCGTGCGGCTGGGCAACGGCAACGGCACGTTCCAGCCCGAGGTCGCCTACGAGATCCGCGGCACCAGGGACTACATCATCATCGCGCGCGACATCAACCTCGACGGCAACCTCGACCTCCTGTGCGCCAACCGCGGCAGCGACAGCGTCAGCGTGCTGCTCGGTCGCGGCGACGGCACGTTCCGCAAGGCGCTCGTCGCGTCGGTCCGGCCCGCCGATGCGCCCAAGGCCAAGATGTTCTCGCCGTACTCGATCGCGGTCGCCGACTTCAACAAGGACGGCGTCCCCGACGTGGTCACCCCCAACTTCATGGCGGACAGCGCGACGATCCTGATCGGGATCGGCGACGGCACCTTCGAGCCGCCGATCGAGATGCCGTTCAAGATGCCGACGACGCCGTACGGCGTGACGACCGGCGACTTCAACAAGGACGGCAAGGTCGACTTCGCCACCGCCAACGCCGGCTCCAACGATCTGCTGGTCAAGCTCAACAACGGCCACTGAGAGCCTGGGCACGATTCGGCGCGCCAGGATCGTGGGCTGAAGACGGAGCCGCCGATGGCCCTGGAAGGCTCGGGATGGCGACCGGGAGCCTGCCAGGAGCGCGAGATCCGTGCGCCGCGCCGCGCCCGGTCACAGGCCACCCTGCGATCTCCCGAGGTCATGGCGCGGTGCGAGGAGCGACACGAGTGGCGCGGGCCGGGCCGCGTCTCGAGCGTTCGGAGGTTGAACACGGCCTCGCATAACGTCCCAGCTGGAACGTGATGCCGCCGAATCGAGTCAATCCGCGCAAGTCACCGAGCAGAGCGTGGGCAAGGCGGTCCCATCACGTCGCGCCCGACCTGGTTTTGCCGCCGGCCCAGACCTGGCTGTTGCGCGCGGGCTGGAAGCGAGCGGGGCCATGAGCCGCGAGCGGCCGGCGCCCCGCACGGGGTCAGCGACCAGCCCCCGTTGTGGGCCGGTGCCGCGGACGAACCCGCCGGGTCGGCCGGGCCGAGTTGCCCGGTGCAGCCGGAGCGCGACGTGCGGGTCAAGCGCGCGCAGCGCGGCCAGATCACCTGAGGGCGGGTCGACGTCGACGCCGAGGTGCCCGCCGATCACGAGGTGCGTGCGATCGCCGCCGTCGTCGACAAGCTCGATCTGCGCGGGCGCTACGCCGACGTCCGCGCCCGCGGCGAGATCGCCGGCGCACCAGACACCGACCCCAAGATCCTCCTGGGGCTCTGGGTCTATGCCACCAGTGACGGCGTCGGCTCGGGTCGCGAGATCGCGCGGCTCGTCGAGGTCCACGCCGCCTACCGCTGGCTGTGCGGCGGCGTCGCCGTCGCCTATCACCGCCTCGACGACTTCCGCAGCGACCACCGTGACGTCTTCAGCGAGCTCGTGACCCAGGTCCTGGCGCGGCTCATGAAACACGACCTCATCGATCTCCATCGCGTCGCCCAGGACGGCACCCGCATCCGCGCCTCCGCCGGCGCCGCGTCGTTTCGAAGCGGGAGACCCTCGAGCGGCTCATGCTCTCCGCCCGCGCCCACCTCCTGCGCTTCCACCGCCTGCTTGCGGTCCCGTCCGGCGCGGCGAACCGTGCCCAGGCTCTGAGCCCGACCCGCGTCAGCGCCGCGCCATGCTCGCGCGCACCATGCCGAGCACCTCGACGGCCAGGTCGCGGAACACCACGAGCGCGCCGAGGCCGTAGATCGCGGCGCCGATCGCGATCTCGACCAGCAGCCGCAGCCGCGGCGACAGGCCCGCAAGCTCCGGCCGGATCGCGAGGATCGCGGCGACCATGGCGATGCACACCGCGAGCGGCCGGATCAGCGGCACGAGGAAGCGCCGCAGCGGCACGCCGTCGAGCCGCTTGACCACCCAGAGGTAGGCCAGGGTCCGCAGGACGAACACGGCGCCGACCGCGCCGCACGTCCACAGGATCGCGCTGGCCCCGAGCGCGGTGGTCCCGGCCATCCCCGCGCCGATCGCGACGATCGCGGCGACCAGCGCGCCGAGGCTCAGCCACTCGAGCCAGACCACGATGCGGATGCGCTGGGCGGCGTAGAGGTACGAGCCGACGATCTGCGCCGTCGGCCGCGGCGCCGACAGGATCGACAGGAACATCAGCATCGGGCCGATGCCGGCCCACTTGCGATCGAAGAACGCCTGGCCCACCGTCTCGGACACCGCGCCCAGGCCGAACGCGAGCGGGAACATGATCAGCGCGGTCGTCGTGCACGCGCGGACCAGCGCGGTCTGGCGCTTGGCGCCCTCGGCGTGGGGGAACGCGGCGGCGACCACGTCGCTCAGCTGCTCGCCGATCGCGACCGCAGGGGTGTCGGCGAGGTTGTAGGCGTAGTTGTAGGTGCCCATCGTCGCGGTCCCGAAGTAGCGGCTGACCAGGAGGTTGTCGGCGCGGCGCATCAGGAACGCGGCGATCGAGGCCACCGAGATGCCGGCCCCGGCGCGGATGATCGGCCGGAGCAGGCGCATCTCCAGCCGGTGCGGCTCGAGCCACTCGCGCCAGTGCACCGCGGGCACGATCGCGACGAAGCGCAGCACCGAGCGGGCGAGGTTGGCCCAGGCGATCGCCATCGCGCCGGCGCCGAGCACCGCGAGCAGGAGCGACAGGGCCGTGTAGGTCAGCTCGCCCAGCGCGCGCGACAGCGACGTCCAGCGAAACCGGAGCCTTCTGATCAGCATGCGCTCGGGGAAGAACAGGATGCGATCGAGCACCGCGGCGAGCACGAAGAACGGCATGTAGCGCGCCATGTGCGGCGCCTGCAGCCAGTCGCCGATCGGCCCCGCGAGCGCCCACACCAGACCCAGCGCCGCGACACCCGTGGCGACGAACCAGCAGGTGGCGTGGAACACCTGGGCGCGGCTGAGCTCGCGGTTGGACAAGAGGTAGGTCCCGACGCCGAGCGAGGTCACGCCGAACGCGGTCAGCGTCACGATCTGCGCGTTGGTCACCTCGCCGTAGTCGTCGGGCCGGAGGTAGCGCAAGAGCAGCAGGCTGCCGATCAGGCCGATCACGCGCGATCCCAGGCTGGTCGACAGCGTCCAGGCGGCGCCGCGGATGGTCCGCGCGGTCAGGCTCGACGGGCCAGCGGTCGACGACTCGGTCATGACTTCGACCCGCGCGTGTGGCAGCGGCTGCTCACTCTACCACCGTGGCTCCGACGCTGGGCCGCCCGGGGTCGCCCTCACGCGCGGCAAAATGACGGCGCGGCGGCCGCCGGCGCCGCCTGGAGATATAGTGGGTAGCCATGAAGCTCGCCGTCATCGGCTCGGGATATGTCGGCCTCGTCGCCGGCGCTGGATTCTCCGACTTCGGTAACCACGTCACCTGCGTCGACATCGACCCGTCGCGGATCGAGCGGCTGCGGCGCGGCGAGATCCCGTTCCACGAGCCGGGGCTGTCCGAGCTGGTGCAGCGCAACGCCAGGCAGGGCCGGCTCGTCTTCACCACCGACACCGCCGAGGCCGTGCGCGACGCCGAGGTCGTGTTCCTGGCGGTGGGGACGCCGTCGCGCCCCGACGGCTCGGCCGATCTCAGCTACCTGTTCGAGGCCGCGCGCCAGGTCGGGCGCAGCCTCACCGGGTTCACCGTCGTGGTCACCAAGAGCACCGTCCCGGTCGGCACCGGCGACGCCGTGCGCGACGCGATCGGCCAGGTCACCTCGCAGCGCTTCACGGTGGCGTCGAACCCGGAGTTCCTCAAGGAGGGCGACGCGATCAACGACTTCCTCAAGCCGGCGCGCGTGATCCTCGGCTCGGACGACCCGCAGGCGATCGACATCCTGCGCCGGCTCTACACCGGCTTCCTGCGCACCAGCGACCGGATCCAGGTCATGGACCTGCGCTCGGCCGAGCTCACCAAGTACGCCGCCAACGCGATGCTCGCCACGCGGATCTCGTTCATGAACGAGCTCGCCGCGCTCGCCGACAAGGTCGGCGCCGACATCGAGAAGGTCCGCAAGGGCATCGGCAGCGATCCGCGGATCGGCGCCAAGTTCCTGTTCCCGGGCGTCGGCTTCGGTGGCTCGTGCTTCCCCAAGGACCTGCGCGCGCTGCACGACATGGGCAAGGCGAACGATGTGCGGCTCGGCATCATCGAGTGCGCGATCGAGGCCAACACCCGCTCCAAGCAGGCGTTCGCCGCGCGCATGATCGAGCGGCTCGGCGGCTCGCTCGCCGGCAAGCGCATCGCGATCTGGGGCCTGGCGTTCAAGCCCGAGACCGACGACATCCGCGAGGCCCCGGCGCTCGACGTGATCGGGCAGCTGCGAAGCAAGGGCGCCGCGATCGTCGGCTACGACCCGATCGCGGGCGACAACGTCCGCGCCCTGCTCGGCAATTCGATCAGCCTGGTCGACGACCCGTACGGCGCAGCCGACGGCGCCGACGCGATCGTGCTGATCACCGAGTGGCACCAGCTGCGCCAGCCCGACTTCGCGCGGCTGCGCAAGGCGGTGCGGACGCCGCTCCTGTTCGACGGCCGCAACGTGTGGGATCCGGTCGCGGCGCGGCGCGCGGGCTTCGAGTACATCGGCATCGGCCGGCCGTCGGGGGGCTGACCCGCCGATCCGCAGGAATCGACCCGGCCGGTCGACCTGCGATGCCGCGGCGTTGTAGCGTCGGGCGGTGCGACAGATCGACAAGCTGCTCGTCGCCAACCGCGGTGAGATCGCGCTGCGCGTGATGCGGACCTGCCGCGCGATGGGGATCGCCACGGTCGCGGTGTACTCGGACGCCGATGCCGACGCGCCGTTCGTCCGGTTCGCGGACGAGGCGGTCCGGATCGGGCCGGCGCCGGCGCGCGAGTCCTACCTCGTGATCCACGCGATCCTCGACGCGGCGCACCGGACCGGGGCTGCCGCGATCCACCCCGGCTACGGGTTCCTGTCGGAGAACGCCCGGTTCGCCGAGGCGGTCGCCGAGGCCGGCCTGGTGTTCATCGGGCCGCCGGCGGCGGTGATCGGCCAGCTCGGCAGCAAGCAGGCGGCCAAGCGGCTCGCCGCGCGCGCTGGCGTGCCGACCGTGCCGGGCTACCTCGGCGACGATCAGTCGACCGCGGCGCTGGCCGCCGCCGCCGAGGCGATCGGCTACCCGCTGCTGGTCAAGGCGTCGGCCGGTGGCGGCGGCAAGGGCATGCGGGTCGTCCGGGGCGCGGGCGAGCTCGCCGAGGCGATCGACCGCGCGCGCGGCGAGGCGGCGTCGGCGTTCGGCGACGACACCCTGCTGCTCGAGAACTACATCGAGCGGCCGCGCCACATCGAGATCCAGATCCTCGGCGACACCTACGGGCGCGTCGTCCACCTGTGGGAGCGCGAGTGCTCGATCCAGCGCCGCCACCAGAAGGTGATCGAGGAGGCGCCGTCGCCCGCCCTCGACCCCGAGCGCCGCGCGGCGATGGGCGCCGCCGCGGTCGAGCTCGGCCGCGCCGCCGGCTACGTCGGGGCGGGCACCGTCGAGTTCATCGTCGATCCCGAGCGCCGGTTCTACTTCCTCGAGGTCAACACCCGGCTGCAGGTCGAGCACCCGGTCACCGAGCTGACCACCGGCCTCGACCTCGTCCGCGAGCAGATCCGGATCGCGCGCGGCGAGCCGCTGGGCTACGACGCCGCGCCGCCGCAGCGCGGCTGGGCGATCGAGGTCCGGCTCTGTGCCGAGGACCCCGAGCGCGCGTACCTGCCGACCACCGGCGCGCTGCTCGCCGTCGACGTGCCCGGCGACGGGGCCGTACGCGCCGACCTCGGCGTCGCCGCCGGCAGCGAGGTCGGCATCCACTACGATTCGATGCTGGGCAAGATCATCGCCCACGCGCCGACCCGGCGCGACGCCGCGCAGCTGCTGCGCCGCACCCTCGAGCAGACCTGGGTGCCGGGCCTCATCACCAACCGCGAGCACCTCGCCCGCATCCTCGCGCACCCCGCGTTCCTCGCCGGCGAGCTCGACACGCACTTCCTCGAGCGCTGCGCGGGCGAGCTCGCCGCCCGGCCGCCGGGCCTGGACCGGGTCCGGGTCGCTGCGATCGCCGCCACGCTGCACGGCATCGCGGGCCGCCGCGAGCCGGCCGCGCTCGCCCCGCCGGGCTGGCGCAACGTCCGGTTCGCCGACCAGCAGGTCGTCTACCAGCTCGGCGACGCCGACGTGATCGTCGGCTATCGCCCGGTCGGGGCCGAGGTCGAGCTCGCGATCGGTGGCGTGCCGACCCGGATCGCGCGGTTCGGCCTCGACGGCGACCGGCTGTGGTTCATCGAGCACGGCGGCCACCGTCGCGCGCTGCGCGTCGCGCGCGCCGGAGCGCGGATCTGGGTGCTGTCGGACGGCGAGCTGTTCTCGCTCGTCGAGCAGCCGCAGTTCCTCGAGCCCGGCGCCGACACCGTCGCCGGGGGACTGGTCGCGCCGATGCCGGGCAAGGTGGTCCGGATCCTGGTGATACCCGGCCAGGAGGTCGCAGCCCACGCGGCGCTCGTCGTGCTCGAGGCGATGAAGATGGAGCACACCGTGCGCGCGACCGCCGCCGGCACGGTGCGTGCGATCCACGTCGCGGTCGGCGATCAGGTCGATGGCGACCACGTGCTCGCCGTGGTCACGCCGTAGCTCGCGGCCGAGATCCGGCAAGTCACCTCGACTCGAGCCACTGCAGCACGTTGTCCAGTGCCTGGGGCTCGGTGAGGGTCACCGCGGCGCCGGCTCGCGCGCGGGTCGGATCGAAGAAGTGGACCTGGGACGCCGGCGTGACCACCGCGACGAGCGCTGCGCTTGACCTGCAGGCCGACCTGGACGCCCGCGCGAATGCCCAGCAGATCGAACGCGCCGCGCGACGCCCGCGACTGGTAGACCAGCTCGAAGCCGGTTGCGGCGAGCCGGCGCGCGATCTCGAGCTCGGCTTCATCGCCGATCACCGTCATCGGTACCACCGTGCCTCCGGGCTGGCGCCAGCGCAGCCATACGCCGAACACGGGATCCGCCAGCGACCAGCGCTGATCGTCACCGCGGGCCACCGCATCGCCGAGCCGACCGAGATAGCGCACCACGGCGCCGGACGACGCGCCGGTGCGGCGAGCGATCTCCATCGTGCGCAGCGGCCCGTCGGCCAGCGCTTCGAGCGTGGCCGCCAGCGTCGCGGAGTTGCCGACCAGCCGATCGAACTCGCGCGCGAAGTAGAGCGACAGCCGGCCGGTGCGGGTGAACAGCAGCTCCGAGTACACTTGTCGGACGTGCCCGACATCGTAAGGCGGCTCGCTGGCGGTGAGGACCTCCCCGAACAGCTGCAGATAGAACGGGTGGCCGCCGAGGATCTCGACGGCTTGCCTGGCGAGCGGCACCGGGATTGCGCGGCCCGGCGGGGCCGCCCCGTCGAGCAGCTCTAGTGCCGCCGCCGTCGTCATGGGTCCCAGTTCCATGAAGTCGAAGTGCTGGAAGAACGGCGAGCGCTCGCTGGTCACCAGCTGCCGCAGCACGCTGCGCTCCGAGCCACAGATGATGTACGTGGTCCGCTGGTGCCGCTGCCAGATCGCGCGCGCCACGCTCAGCACCCCGCCGCGCGACGCCGGTAGCTTCGCGAGCTCCTGGAACTCGTCCCAAGCGACCACGCAATACCGTCGGGTCGCGGTGGCGAGCCGGTCTGCCAGTCCGAGTGCGAGGTGTGCCGTCTTCGCGTTCGCGGGCAGCTCGCACAGCGACAGCAGGTCGGCGCGCAGCGCGCGGTCCAGCGTCGAGAGCTCCGGCACCTCGAGCAACGCCGCGCGATAGTCATCGGGGCGATCGGCGAGCGCCTCGAGCGACACCCCGAGATCCCGGCCGAAGAACGCGTCGACCGAACGCAGCGCCAGCCGGCGGAAGATATCGAACCCGAGCGGCTGGTCCTCGAAGCTGTCGAGCACCACGAACCGGACGTCGTCGTGGCGATTGCGCCGGACCAGCTCGAGCAGCAGGCTGGTCTTGCCGACCCGCCTCACGCCGAGCACCGCGACCCAGCGCGGGGCTCCCGCGCGCAGCTGCTCCACCCGTTGCGTCAAGGCGTTCAGCTCGGTGGTGCGATCGTGGAACGCGCCCTGGGTCACCGGCGTGCTGGTACGGAACACCGCTGGAGCATACGGGGGGACCTGGGCGCTGGCAACCTTGCCAGCTGGCAAACTTGCCAGCAGCAATCTTGCCAGCAGCAACCTTGCCAGCTGGCAACCTTGCCAGCGCCTCACCACCAGCGGCCGAGCGCGCGGGCGAACGGGGCCGCCAGGCGCGCGACCTTGGCGGCGCCGATCCGCATCTCGGCGAACGGCTCGAACGGGTCGGCGAGCAGATCGCGGCGGACCTCGACGCACAGCGCGCGGCCGGGGCGCGCCATCACGTGGCCCCAGGCCAGCGTGCTGGGGTGGAGCGGATAGGTCGCGCTGTCGGCGACGGCGATGCCCAGGCCGGCGAGCTCGGCGCGCAGCGCGTCGACGACGGCCGCCGGCGCGCGGCGGGTGCCATCGAGCTCGCGGCCGATCACGTCGACCTCGGGCCGCAGCGGCCAGCTCGGCTCGCGATCGGGCAGGTAGGCGCGCCGCAGGTTGTCGACGATCTGGAGGTCGACCTCGACGTCGACGGTGCGGGGCGCGTAGCTGTGGAGCAGGAGCAGCGCGCCCTCGGGCGCGAGCTGCGCGGTCACCTCGCCGACGGCGGCGACGTAGCGGTCGTAGGCGGCTCGCAGCAGCGCGCGGTCCTCGGTGGTGGTGATCCAGGGCATGAGCCCGGGGGTCACCTTGCCAGCCTGGAAGTCAGCGGGCGCGGCGTCGATCCGGCGGTTGCAGTCGATGAACGTGCGCGGGATGCGGCAGCGCAGGACACAGACCGACCGCGCGGGCGCGTCGGCGACCAACCGCTCGGCGATCGCCTGGCCGAGCTCCGGCGCCCCGGCGTCGGTGTTGACGTGAAAGAACTCGACGAGACCGTCGGGCAGCGGGCTGGTCAGCCGCGCCGCCAGCGCCGTGAAGTCGGCGGTGGCGGTGGCGCCGTGCGGGATCTCGATCACCAGGTCGAGCGCGGCCTCCGGCCGAGCTCCGGCACCGCGGACCAGTGTCACATCGAGGATCCCGGGGAGCGAGGAGGGCGGCATGGCTGATTCGAGGCGGACCCGGCGACGTTAGACGCCTGCACGGGCGGCGGCAACGTCCGGCGCTGCTCGCGTGACCGCGCTCGACGGCCGTCCGCGCTGCGGTAACAATCTGTACGATGGCGATCGCGGGATGCCTGGCACGTGCGCACGGAATGCGCGCGCTCGCGGTCTGCGCGGCGCTGGCCGGATGCGGCCGGCCCGACGTGCCGGCGGCGGTGCGCGGCCCCGGCCGTCCGGCCGCGCCGGCGATCGCCGTGGCCGATGCCGGCGCGATGGTCCCGGCCACCGCGGCCGCCGCGGACGCAGGCAGCGCCGCAGCCGCCGACGCGGGCAGCGCCGTCGCCGCCGGGTTGCGGCTCGGCGAGGACGCCGCGCCGGTCGCCTACGACCTGACGCTCGATCTCGATCCCGATCGCGCGACGTTCACCGGCCACGTCGCGATCACGATCGCCGTCGCGGCGCCGGTGACGCGGCTGTGGCTGCACGCGGTCGATCTCGACATCGCGAGCGCTCGCCTGCAGAGCGTCGGCGGCGATGCACCGGCGGCCGTGATCCCCGGCAGCGACGGCTCGGAGATGCTCGGCTTCGCGCCGCCGCATCCGATCGACGCGGGAACCGCCGTGCTGGTGATCGACTACACCGGGCGCGTCGCCGACCTCAGCCGTCACGCCGGCAAGGACGAGCAGGGCCTGTTCCGCGAGCGCGCCGGCGGCCGGTGGTACCTGTACTCGCAGGCCGAGTCGGTGTTCGCGCGCCGGATCGTGCCGTGCTTCGACGAGCCGCGGTGGAAGCCGCGATGGCGGCTGACGGCGATCGTGCCACGCGGGCTGGCCGCGCTCGGCAACGCGGCGGTCGCCGCGGAGCGCGAGCTGCCCGATCACCGGCGCGAGGTCCAGTTCGCCGAGATCGCGGCGCTGCCGAGCTACCTGTTCGCGGTCGCGGTGGGGCCGTTCGAGCTGGTCGACGCCGGCCGGCTCGGCGACGGCCACATCCCGGCCCGGCTCGCGGTCGCCGCCGGCGACGGCAAGCGCGCGGCGCTCGCGCTGCGCGAGCTGCCCAGGATCGTCGACGCGCTCGAGCGCTACATCGCCGCGCCGCTGCCGCTGGCCAAGCTCGATCTCGTCGCGGTCCCCGAGTTCTTCGGCGCGATGGAGAACCCCGGGCTGATCACGTTCCAGACCGGCGTGCTGGTCGGCGGCCGCGACTTCACGCGGATCGCCGCGCACGAGCTCGCGCACCAGTGGTTCGGCAACGCCGTCACGCCGGCGTGGTGGGACGCGCTGTGGCTGTCCGAGGCGTTCGCGAGCTGGCTCGGCGATCGCGTCACCGGCTCGCTCACCACACGGATCCCGGCGCTGGCCCACCGCGGGCGGCTCGCCGCGCTCGAGGCCGATGACCGGATCGACGCCGAGGCGCTGATCCATCCGGTGGCGACGTCGGGGGAGGTCGAGCCGGCGTTCGACGCGATCCTCTACGACAAGGGCGCCGCGGTGCTCGCGATGTTCGAGCGCTTCGTCGGCCGGGACACGTTCCAGGCCGCCGTGCGCAGCTACCTGGCGACGTACACCGGGCGCTCGGTGACGACGCGGCAGTTCCTCGACGCGCTCGGCGCCGCGGCGCGGCCGGCCGTGGCCGAGGCGCTGGCCTCGAACCTGCGCTACGCCGGCACGCCGGCGGTCGAGCTCTCGCTGCGCTGCGGCGCCGCGCCGGCCCTCGTCGCCTCGGCGCGCGACCGCGTCGCCGTGCCGGTGTGCGTCCGGTTCCCCGCGGCCTCCGGCGGGGCCGCGACGCAATGCGTGCTCGCCGGGTCTGCCACCGTGCATCCGCTGCCCGCGGCGACGGGCTGTCCGGCGTGGCTGATCGGCAACGATGGCGGCCTGGGCTACTACCGCACGGTGTGGCGCGGCCCGGTCCGGCTCGCGCCGCTCGCGCTGCTGTCGCCCGACGAGCAGCTCGCGCGCGCCGACGACGTCGCGTTCGCGGTCCGGCGCGGGGAGCTCGCCGCCGCCGAAGCGCTGACCGAGCTCGCCGCGTTCGCCGCGCTGCGCGAGCCGCACGCGACGCTCGCGGCGCTCGAGATCGCCGGCGCGATCGATGCCATGGTCGGCGATCCGGTGCGGCCGGCGTGGACGAGCTGGCTCGCCGGGCAGCTCGGCCATCGCATGACCCGCGACGCGCTCCTCGCGCCGCCGCGCTCGGTGGCCGAGTACATCGCGCGCGCCCAGATCGTCGAGCTGGTGCGGGGCGAGATCGATCCCGACGTGGTCGCGGAGGCGCGCGCCCGGATCGATCGCCTCGGCGACGTCGCCGGCGATCCGGCGCGGCTCCGGATCGCCGCGGCCCGCGACGCCGGCGCGCTGTTCGAGCGCCTGGTCCGCGCCGCGGCCACCGTGCGGACCGGCCAGGCCCGCGACCAGGCGCTCGAGGCGCTCGGCGACTTCCCCGCGCCGCTCGCGCCGCGCGTCGTCGACGTGCTGCTCGACGCGCGGTTCCCCACCGATCGCGTGTGGCCGGCGGTCGCTACGATGCTGGCGCGCGGCGAGACCCGGTCGGCGGCGTGGCGCGCGCTCCACGCCCGGTTCGCGCGCGTGCTGGCGGCGCTGCCCCCGGCCCGCGCGCGAGACGCGCTCGAAGCGCTCGCCGGGCTGTGCGATCCCGGAGCGCGCGCCGAGCTCGCCGCCGACGCCGCGCCGGTGGTCCCGGCGGCCGGCGATGCCCGCCGCACCCTCGATCGCACGCTCGCGGTGATCGATCGCTGCGTCGCCCGCCGCGCCATGGTCGGCGACATCGCGGCCGCGCTCGCGGCGGTGCCCCGCGCGTCCGGGCTTTGACACCGCCGCGGCGAATCGGTTCCCGGCGATGTGCGCCGCGGCCGGCTGCAACGCGGCGGCCGCACCCGTGTCCTCTTCCTCATGGCGCAGGCCCTCGGAACCTCCGACAAGAAGTCGGTCAACGTCGATCTCAACATCATCCCGTTCATCGACCTGATGAGCTGCATCACGGCCTTCCTGATGGTGACCGCGGTGTGGATCAACATCGCGCAGCTCGAGATCCGGCCGGCCGGCCACGCGCGCGACGCGCCGCCGTGCGTCGAGATCGACTGCGACCCCCCCAAGCTCTCGGTGCTGATCGAGGCCGATGACATCTGGGTCGGCGTGTCGCGCGTCAACGACTTCCAGAAGCTGCCCAAGATCCAGACCGGCTACGACTGGACCGGCCTCGAGACCGCGCTCCGGGCCCACAAGGCCTCGGCGTTCTTCGAGCGCGTCAGCAACATCGAGATCGCGGCCGACAGCACGGCCGCGCACCCGATCGCGTACCAGGAGCTGATCGCGGCGATGGACACCGCGGTCAAGGCCGGCTTCATCGACGTCGGGATCACCGACCCGCAGGGGCTGTCGGCGCGCCCGGTGCTGTGACCGGTCCGAACCGGCGGCCGTGCCACGCCGGCAGCTCGGCCATGGTGGTGAGCACGACGTCGGCATCGCCGAGCGCCTCGGCCGGATCGCTGCCGGTCGCGACCGCGCACGCGATCGCGTCGCACGCCCGCGCCGCGCGGATGTCGTGCACGGTGTCGCCGACGACCACGACCTCGCGGAGGTCGGCGCGGTGCCGGGCGCGCGCGATCGCCGCCGCCACCAGATCGGCGCGCAGGTGCGAGTCCGAGCCGTAGCCGCCGAGGGCGAAGTATCCGGCCAGGCCCGCTGCCGCGAGCTTGGCGTCGGCGCCGGCGCGCACGTTGCCGGTCGCGACGCCCAGCATCACGTCGGGCCGCGCCGCGAGCCAGGCCAGCGCATCGGCCACACCGGCGAGCACCTCGACGCCTTAACAGCTCGTCGATCAGCGCCGGATCGGTCTTGCCGCCGAACCGCATGCCCTCGCACGCGCGCTCGATGCCGTGGTGATCGGCGAACACCGCGTCGAACGCCCGCGCTCCCGAGCGCCGCGCGTGGAGCAGCGTGCCGTCGATATCGAACAGGTAGAGGATCACTTCTTGGGCGGCGCAGCCGGGGCCGCGGCCGGCGGGGCGCCCTTGGGCGGCGCGGCCTTGGGCGCCGTCTGTGGGTGCTTCTCCGCCCAGCGCTGCGCCGCGTCGAGCAGGCCATCGAAGGTGTCGCGCATCGCCCAGGCCTTCTCCTTGTATGTCGTCAGCCCGTTGGCGCGCAAAAGGCCATCGCCGAACGCGCTGCGCACGCCGTTGCACGCGGCGTCGCGCTCGAACTTGAGCGCGGTGCCCTCGTAGATCCGGTAGCAGGCCTCGTGCTTGCCGTCGTTGTACAGCGGCGCGCCGTTCTCGATCGCCTCGCCGATCTGGCGCACCAGGTCCGCGATCTCCTCGAGCTTGCAGCCGTCGAACACGGTGATCTCGTGGACCGGGACGCGGCGCACGATGCGCACGTTGTCGTCGGACTGGTTCGGCCGCTCGCTGGCCCGCGTCGCCTTGGCGAACTGGTCGGGCGACAGCGCCGCGTTCTGCCGGAACAGCGGCTTGAGGTAGTTGCCCGGCACGGCGAAGTTGAGGTTCTGGCCGATCAGGATGATCCGTGTGGTCACGCCGACCACCTCGCCGAACTGGTTGAACAGCGGGCCGCCGCTCGAGCCCGGCGAGATCGCCGCCGAGATCTGCAGGACCTTGAACTCCTTGGGACAGTTGCCCGCGGCGAGGTCCTCGGGCGGGCACGCCTGCCGCACCGACGAGATCAACCCGCTGGTGACCGTGTAGTCCAGGCCGAGCGGGTTGCCGATCGTCACGATCTGATCGCCGGGCGACACCGCGTCGCTGTCGCCGAGCTTGAGCGTCTGCAGCGCCTTGGTCGGCTGGATCTTGAGCAGCGCGAGATCGCGATCCGGATCGACCCCCGAGATCTGCATCACCGGGTACTGCGAGCCGTCGTACATCCGCACCTTGATCGCCGACTCGCCCGCCACGACGTGCAGGTTGGTCGCGACCACGCCGGTCTTGTCGACGATGAAGCCGGTGCCGATCTTGTCGATGCCGGCCTCGATCCGGACGATCGCGGGGCTCGCCCGCTGTACGATGTCCTTGGCCGTCAGCGGCGCGCGCGCCGCCTTGCCCACCGTACCGGCACAGGAGGCGACGAGCGCCAGGACGGTGACCAGGCGGAGGCGGCGCATGCGCGGATCATAGCCCGGGAGTCTGGCGCCTGCACACCGCGGTACGTGTTACGGAAGGTTGCTGCCGGCCGGTGCCTCGGCGCGGGCACGGGAGCACGCGACCGGGTCAGGGCGACGGCCGATCCGGACCGTTGCTGCCGGGGCCCGACGGAGGCGCGCCGCGCTCGACGTCGTGACCGCCGACGTGGATCCGGTGCAGCGCGCGCTCGCCGGCCATGCGGAAGCCCTCCGGATCGCGGCGCGGGTCGATGCCCGAGGCGACGCCCGCTTCCAGCTGGTCCTGGTACAGCGTCATGCGGCTCTTCTCCCAGCTCGGGCAGGCCGCCTCGTGGTCCTTGCAGGCCGCCAGCGCGCGGTGGGCGTAGTCGAGGGCCGGTACCGCGTCGTTTCGCCCCGCGAGCGCGACCGACGCCGCGAGCAGGGCGCGCCACCGGGTCGGCGACTGCCGGGCGCGCGCGGCGCCGCGCACCGCGGTCTCGATCGCCCAGTCGGTCTCGCCCGCCGCGGCGAGCCGCCGCGACAGGTCGTCGATCGCCGCGCCGTCCTGCGGATGGGCGATCGTCCGCGCCTCGGCCAGCGCGAGCCCGAACCGCTCGGCGTCGGAGCCACCATGCGCCGAGCCCGCGTACATCTCGCGCGCCGGCAGCGCCAGGGTCACCAGCACGACCGTGGCGACGCCGAGATCGATGATGCCCACGAAGCGCGAGAACTGCATGTCTTCTAAGACAGTACCAGTCGCCACAAGTTCCCACGTAGTCGCGAACAGCGGCGTAGCATTTCGCCTCGAGGCGTCCCGAGATGCTACGGCGCAAAGCCGTATCTCTGTTGCACAACGGCAAGCATCTCGGTCGGTTGCGCCGTGGATCTGGCCTTGCATTTCCGCCACGCCCAGACCTGCACCACTCGCACCCCGATCCGGGCATCGGAGAGGAAGTTCATGCTGACTACTATCTCGACACGGTTCCATCAGGGCGGCCCCGGCATGTGGCCCATCCTGTTCACCTCGGTGGTCACGATCGCGATCATCGTGGAGCGCGCGATCTATCTGTTCCGCTCGTCGGTCGACAAGGACAAGCTGCTCGCGCTGCTCAAGAGCCAGGTGATGAGCGGCAACGTGCAGGGCGCGATCAAGGTGTGCTCGGGCAACCCGACGCCGATGACCCGTATCGTGCAGGCAGGTCTGATGAAGTTCAACAAGAGCGACGAGGAGGTCCAGGCCGCGATGGACGAGGCCGCGCTGCGCGAGCTGCCCAAGATCAACGCGCGCACCCCGTACCTGGCGATGACCGCGAACTTCGCCGTCATGGCGGGTCTGCTCGGCACGATCGGCGGCATGATCGGCTCGTTCAGCTCCGTCGGCGCGGCCGAGAGCGGCAACAAGGCGACCGAGCTCGCGACCGGCATCTCCGAGGCGCTCAACTGCACGTTCTTCGGCATCTTCACCTCGCTGGTCGGCCTGCTCGGGTTCTCGCTCTTGCAGGGCAAGACCACCCACGTGGTCGACGACATCAACGAGGTCACGGTCCAGGTCGTCAACCTCGTGACGTCGCATCGCGCACAGATGCAGCCGCAGGCCTAGGTCCCTCGCGTTGTCCATCCACCGGCTACCGCCCGGCCCGGTCCGGCACTGCTCCGGCACTGCTAGCGAGGAGTCCCCATGTCTGCTGCGATAGGCACCGACGACAAGAAGAGCGTCAACGTCGAGCTCAACATCGTCCCGTTCATCGATCTGATGAGCTGCTTGACGGCGTTCCTGCTGGTCACCGCGGTGTGGATCAACATCGCCCAGATCAACATCCAGCCCAAGGGCAAGACGCGCGACCAGGCGCAGGTCCAGCAGGACGACGAGCGGGTGACGCTGTCGGTGCTGGTGCAGTCGGACCGGATCTGGGTCGGTCTGTCGCGGGTCAACGAGTTCCAGGACATCCCCAAGAAGGGCGAGGACCAGGACTGGGAGAAGTTCGAGACCACGCTCAAGGAGCACAAGGGCTCGACGTTCTTCGCCGACCGCACCGATATCGAGATCGCCGCCGAGAGCACGACCGCGGCTCCGGTCAAGTACCAGGATATCATCCATGCGATGGACGTGGCCGTGAAGGTCGGGTTCATCGACGTGGGCCTCTCCGACCCCCAGGGCCTCGCGGCCCGACCATCCCTGTAGGAGGCGACCATGCCGGTCCAGTCAGCAGGCCCTCGCCTCTATCGCTCGATCAAGTTCAAGCACCTGGTGCGCAAGGCCGGCAGCGCCGCGGCCGCGCGCCCGGCCAACATCTCGCTCAACCTGACGCCGTTCGTCGACATGATGACGATCCTCGTCACGTTCCTGCTCATGGTGTTCTCGTCGACCGGCCAGCTGCTCACCGCCCAGAAGGGCCTCGTCCTGCCGATCGCGCAGGCGCGCGAGACCCTGCAGCAGGCGCCGGTCATCATCGTCACCAAGAGCGAGATCACCTATCAGGGGCAGCTGGTGGCGACGGTCGACAGCGTGCTGCGCGACGATTCGCCGACCTTCAAGATCGACGCGCTGTTCGAGCGGCTCGACGCCGCCGCCAAGCAGATCCGCGAGGCCGTCGCGATGGGCAAGATCCCGCGCGATCTGGTCAAGGCGTGCGAGGATGCCAAGTCCAACCTCCGGCCGGCGGCCGGCAAGATCTGTCCCGACGGGCTCGCGATCCTGCAGGCCGATGAATCCACCGATGCGCGGCTGATCAA
Organism: Deltaproteobacteria bacterium; assembly: GCA_005887925.1. GTDB lineage: Bacteria > Myxococcota_A > Polyangia > Haliangiales > Haliangiaceae > JABFXX01. Next base: position 51,119 of record VBLP01000125.1, read on the forward strand.
CAAGATCGTCAATACCGCCAAGGCGGCGGGTTTCGATAACCTGTTGTTCGCCGTCCAGAACAAGTAACGAGAGAGCGAGCGCAAACCATGATGAAACGTTCATGGCTCCCGATCCTCGCGGGGCTGACGGTGCTCGCGGGCTGTCCGGACGACCCGACCAAGGCGGAGACCTGGACCAAGAAGCTCAAGGACCAGGGCGAGGTCGAGCGCGCCGTGACCGAGCTCGAGCACATCGGCAACCCCGGCGCGATCGAGGCGCTCGGCAACGCCTGGGAGGCGCAGGGCAAGCCGGTGCGCCTGCTCCAGGTGATCATCTCGCTCGCCCGTCCGCTCACGCCGCAGGAAGCCAAGGACAAGTGGTTCACCGACTACGAGGCCGCCGGCCGGCCGGCGAGCTGGGACAAGGCGCTGCCGTATCTCAAGAAGGCGATCGCCGAGGTCGACGAGGCCAACCCGCGCTCGGTCGACAGCGCCACCAAGGCCGCCGAGGCGCTCGGCGAGGCCAAGCTGCCCGACGGGCTCGACGTGCTGATCGAGCTGGCGCAGCGGCCGGTGACCAAGAAGCTGATCAATGCCCAGGTCGCCGCGATCCGCGCGATCGGCCGCTACAGCGGCGACAGCACGCGGGCCGCCGCGGCGCTGATCAAGCTGATCGACAAGGATCCGCCGCCGCACCCCAGGACGGCCAAGGACAAGGAGCAGGCCCGCCTGCTCGACGAGAAGTACACGTTGCAGCTCGGCTTCACCCTGGCCGCGATCGACGCGCTCGCCGACCTCCGCGTGCCGTCCGCCGTCAAGGTGCTGGTGCTCGCCATGTTCCGCACGCCGGACCTGTTCACGCAGATCCGCCGCGCGCTGGTCGCGAGCGGGCCGACGGCGTTCGACGAGCTGCGCAAGGTGCTCGCCGGCACCCACCCCGAGGTCAACCAGCTGTTCCGGGACAAGCACCTCGACAAGTACTGCGGTGACCGCAACGACGTGCCGCTCGATCAGTGCCAGAACGTCTCGGCGATGTACTTCTTCCCCGCCGTCGTGCTCGGCGACTTCTACGACGCCCGCGCCGTCCCCGAGCTCCTGGCCGCGCTGCAGCGCCCGCCGCTGCCGATCGCCTACGCCGACGACCAGCCCGATCCGCGCACCCAGTACAACGCGATCTTCGACGCGCTCCGCAAGATCGGCTCGCCCGAGGCCGCGGCCGCGGTGCGCGGGATGTGGATGGGGCACGCGGCCGCCGCCGCGCCCAGGGCCGCCGCCCGCGGCGCCAAGCGCGGCGCCGAGACCGCTCCTGCCGCCGGCGGCGCGTCCGACGTCAACACCCGGATCCAGGCGATCAGCGCCTATCCGTTCGTCAGCCGCGACGACACCGGCGTCGAGGAGCTCGGCAAGATCGCGACCGACAACAACGCGCATCCCGGGCTCCGCCGGGAGGCCGCGACCGCGTTCGCGCAGGTCGCCCACGAGCAGCGCGACATCACCGTGCTCCAGGTCCAGGCCCAGAAGTTCCTCGAGGCCTCCGCCAAGAGCCGCGCCGAGGCCGACGGCAAGCCCAAGGCCGCGGCCGCCGCCGCCGACAAGGAGCTCGCCAAGGCCAAGAAGCTCAACGACGATGCCGCCGCCGCAGTGCTCAAGGCGACGCACGACAACACCAAGAGCGCCGAGGACATCCGGGCGGCGACCGACGCCGCCAAGAAGGCCAAGGAGGCGTTCACCGCCGCCAAGAAGACGCACGCCGATGCCGTCAAGCCCTACCGGGCCGCCGACAGCGACGCCAAGGCATACAAGGACTATGCCCGGATGTTCCAGACCCACATCGCCGGCATCGAGACCGCGATGCGCTGCAAGCAGGACATCAACTGCTACGCGGCCACGCTCAAGCTCAAGCCCGCCGATGCCGCGCGCAACAACGCGTCCTACATCCGCGACATCAAGGACTGGGCGCCCGACGAGCAGGTCGGCCTCGTCGATGCCAGCGTCCTGCGCGCGATGCTCGAGATCGGCAAGCGCGGCACCAGGGCGTCCGCGCTGACCGACACCCTGCTGGACAGCGCCAAGACCGACGACCGCCTGATCCGCCAGAGCATCCTGCTCGCGCTGCCCAAGATCGCCGCGTTGCCGTGCGCCAACTGCGAGGCCAAGCTCCAGGACGCGATCCGCGCCGGTGAGGGCAAGACCACGCTCAAGGAGCTCAACCTCGAGACCACGATGATGAAGAACTACTTCGGCTGGGCCGGCGGCAAGACGCCGTCGCGCGCCGGCGACAAGGACCGCCTGCCGCCGCCCACGTCCGTCGCGCCCAAGCCGCCGAAGAAGAAGTAGCGCCGCGCCGAGTAAACGCGATCGCCGCGGTCGAAGACCGTGCGGCGCTGCCACACCGAGCGCGAGAGCACGTCGCCTGCCGCGATGCGTTCGCGATTTCGCACGCCAGTCCCTCGGGCGCCGGGCCACCAGTCAGTATGGTAGCCGTTCGTGGAGCTCGCACCAGAGACGTTCCGGCTGCTGGTGGAGTCCGTCGAGGACTACGCGATCTACCTGCTCGCGCTCGACGGAACGGTCGAGTCGTGGAACGCCGGTGCCCGGCGCCTCAAGGGCTACACGGGCAGCGAGATCATCGGCCAGAACTTCGCGACGTTCTTCTCGCCCGAGGATCGCGCGGCCGGCAAGCCCGCCTCGCTGCTGCGCCGCACGCTGGCCGCCGGCCGCACCGAGGACGTCGGCTGGCGGTTCCGCAAGGACGGCTCGCAGTTCTGGGCCAACGCGGTGATCACGGCGCTGCACGATCCGAGCGGCCGGCCGATCGGCTTCGCGAAGGTCACGCGCGACCTCACCGATCGCGCGTACCGCGCGTTCATCGAGGCGACGCACGCGATCGTGTGGACCACCGACGCGGATGGCCACCCCAACGCCGACTCCGCCAGCTGGCGCGAGTTCTCCGGCCAGAGCGAGGACGACTGGCGCAACCTCCGCGGATGGCAGGCGATCCATCCCGATGACGTGGAGCGGTTCCGCGCGGTGTGGACGCGCGCGAAGCAGACCGGCACGCCGTTCCACGCGGAGTACCGGCTGCGCCGTCACGACGGGGTGTACGTCTGGATGGAGGCGCGCGCGATCCCGTTCCTCGACAGCGATGGCCGGATCCGCGAGTGGTTCGGCGTCTCGCTCGACATCTCGGCGCGCAAGGAAGCCGAGCTGCAGACCGAGCGCGCGCTGCAGCTGTGGACGACCACGCTGCGCAGCATCGGGGACGCGGTGATCTCGACGGGCCCGGCGGGCCGCGTGACGTTCATGAACCCGGTCGCCGAGCGCCTGACCGGCTGGTTGTCCGCCGACGCCGAGGGCCGCGCGCTGCACGACGTGTTCCCGATCTTCAACGAGGAGACCGGCGGCGTCGTCGAGAACCCCGTCGACAAGGTGCTTCGCGAGGGTGTCATCGTCGGACTCGCGAACCACACCGTGCTGCGGCGGCGCGACGGTACGATGACCCAGATCGACGACAGCGCCGCACCGATCCGGGGCGTCGATGGAGCGATCCACGGCGTGGTCCTCGTGTTCCGCGACGCCAGCAAGGAGAAGCGCGAGGTGCTGCGCCGCGCGCTCCTCGCCCGTGCGACCGAGGAGCTCGTCACGGCGGCGGACCACCAGACCGCGCTTGCGACGATCGCGCAGCTCGCGGTGCCGCAGCTGGCGGACTGGGTCGGCATCAGCGTCGTCGACAGCGCCGACGGCCGGATCCGCCAGGTCGCGGTCGCCCACGTCGACCCCGCGAAGGTCGAGGTCGCCCGCGAGCTCGGTCGCCGCTACCCACCGGACCCGAACGCATCGACGGGCGTGGCGAACGTGATCCGGACCGGGCGGCCGGAGATCTACCGGGAGCTGCCGGCCGAGCTGCTCGCGGCCCGCGCGATCGACGCCGAGCACCTCCGGATCATCCGCGAGCTCGATCTCCGCTCCGCCATCGTGGTCCCGCTGCGCGGCCGGAACCAGGTGTTCGGCGCGATCACGTTCGTCCATGCTGCGTCCGAGCGGCACTACGGCGACGACGACCTCGCGTTCGCCGAGGAGCTCGCGCGGCGCGCCGCGCTGCTGATCGAGCGGCGCCGGCTCGAGGAGGAGGCCGAGGCCGCCAACCGCATGAAGGACGAGTTCCTCGCGACGATGAGCCACGAGCTGCGCACGCCCCTGCAGGCGATCCTCGGCTACGCGTCGATGCTCAAGCACGGCATCGCGCGCGATCAGGCCAAGGCGATCGAGGCGATCGAGCGCAACGCGGCGGCGCAGGCGCGGCTCGTCGAGGACATCCTCGACGTCTCGCGGATCACGAGCGGCAAGTTCCAGCTCGCGCTCGCCAGCGTGGATGTCGCGGCGGCGATCCGCGCCGCGATCGACGCGATCCGGCCGGCCGCGCAGGCCCGGCGCATCCGCCTCGTGGAGCAGCTGGCAGGGGACCTCGGCGCGATCCGCGGCGACTTCGAGCGCCTCCAGCAGATCATGTGGAACCTCCTGTCCAACGCGGTGAAGTTCTCCGACCTGGACGGCAGCGTCGAGGTCTCGGCGGTGCGCGACGGCAGCGAGATCCGGATCGCGGTGCGCGACGGCGGTCGCGGCATCGCACGGGAGCACCTGTCGATGATCTTCGAGCGCTTCCGTCAGGTCGACAGCACGAGCACCCGGCAGCGCGGCGGGCTCGGGCTCGGCCTGGCGATCGTCCGCTACCTCGTCGAGGCGCACGGCGGGAGGGTCGCGGCCGACAGCGCCGGGATCGGGCGCGGCGCGACGTTCACGGTGACGCTGCCCGCCCAGAGCGAGGCGATGGCCGCCGAGGCGCGGTCGCCCGAGCTCCGGGAGCCGTCGGCGCGGCCGCTGCGCGGCGTCCGCATCCTGGTCGTGGACGATGACGACGACGCGCGCGAGCTGATCGCCGCGGTCGTCGCCGCTGCCGGAGCCATCGTGAAGACCGCGTCCGGGGCGGCCGAGGCGTACGACGCGGTCCAGGAGGACCCGCCGCACGTGCTGATCAGCGACATCGGCATGCCCGGCGAGGATGGCTACTCGCTGATGCGGCGGGTGCGCGCGCTGCCACCCGGGCGCGGCGGCGACGTGCCCGCGATCGCGCTCACCGCCTACGCGCGCGCGGAGGACTTCCAGGCGGCGATCGAGGGGCCCGGCAGCGCTGATCGTCGATCGCCGGAGGAAGGGGGTTGTGAGATCGGCTCCGGTGTTGTAAGCCTTCCGCAATCATCGGGGCGTAGCGCAGCCTGGTAGCGCACCTGGTTTGGGACCAGGATGTCGGAGGTTCGAATCCTCTCGCCCCGACCACTGGTTCTCGAGGAGGATTTGGAATCCTCGGCCTTCGTGGCAACTTGTTGCCCACCTGTTGCCCAAACGCGCGCTTGATGGCGTTCCGTTTGTCGGCGGACGTCACCGCGATGTAGCGCTGAGTCGTCTTCACGTCCTCGTGCCCCATGAGGTCGCCCAGGGTCATGACCGGGATGCCCCGGCGAGCGCACTCGTAGCCGAACGTGTGCCGCATGCTGTGGAACGGCATCGTCCGCCCCGTCTCGGACCTGGGCACGACCACACCGGCGCGCTTGTACAGGCGCCGGATGGCCTTGAGCATCGTCCGGTAGACCAGGAACGATCCATCGTCCGAGCTGAGCACCCACAGCCCCCGCTTGGGCAGCGCCGCCAGCGCTGCGACGATCCGCGGCGATCGCACGACGGATCGCGATCTCTCCGCCGGCCACGTCCGTCCACTGGGCGCCGCGGAGCTCACCGACCCGCAGCCCGGCTTCGACCGCGAGTAGAACGACCACCCTGTACAGATCGTCGGCCGCTGCGACCAACTTCTCCACGTCCTCCGCAGACACGGCGACGATCGGTGCGTCCTCGGCCTTGCTGCCACCGACATGGCACCGCAGCGTCGGCTTGCCGATCACCCTGTTCTCGTACGCGTACCTCAGCATCGTCGACAGCACCGCGAGTCGATTGTTGACGGTCTTGCGCGCGCAGCGCCTCAGCTCGATCCGCGCGAACGCGTCGACGTCGCTCTGGAGGATCTCGTCGAGCCGCATGTCCCCGAAGAACGGGATCAGGTGCGTGTGGACGATCTGCGTCTTGTGCTTGAGCACGCCGGGCTTCTGTCCGGGCAGGTAGCCGTCGAGGAACGGCTCCCGAGCCGGAGGAACTTCGCGGCCTGCTCGACCGTGAGGACGTCGTCGTCCTGGGGAGCGCCGCTGTCGTCGGTGGCGCTCATGCCCTGCTGCTCCCGCCTGCGCCGCGGTGGCTCGCCATCGCCGCCACGGCAGTGTCCCCGGCGTGCAGCCCGCCGTGGGCTTGCAGCCATCGACCAGGGGACCGCCCGCGCAAGGTCCACGACATCATGTTGGCGTCGATCGGCGACATCAGATCCGCTACGGGTGGGCCTCGTGGATGTGGAACAACTGATCGCGCACGGTGATCTGCGCGAGCGCCTCGGCAATCGACCACCGTTCAACGCGGCGATCGTCGCGAGTTCGCCCGCCGCGAACGCGGCCACGCGCAGCTCCTCGGGCGGCATGTCGTACGTCGAGTAGCCTGACTGGAGGTCAGCGACGAAGCCCGTGACCGTCGGGGCCAGCGAGTCGCAGGACCACGCGGCGATATGGAGCCGCTGGGCGCAGGAGCGGATCGCGCCCAGGACTTGATCGGCAGCGCGGGCTTCGGCGCTGACGGGGGGATGCTGGCGATGCGGATGCTGGCGTTTCATCGTACTTCTCCGGTCTGGTCCACTGTCACCGTCACGACGCCCCTTGGCAGCATGCAGCCCGCGACCGTGGCGGCGCCTCCTGAGAGGCGTCGTGCTGGCAAGCACCGGCCGCCGGTGTGTACTGCGCTTCGAGCGCACTGGACGCGGAGCCTGCTCGCATGGATGTTGTCCGCATCCGTGCGGATCGTCCGTCATCGTGGGTGAACAAGACCGGGGATGTCCATGAGCTCGCTCGATGACCTCGCTCGACGTCTGGAAGTCGCTGGCCGCGACGGCTGGTGTACTGGTTCGGCGTGAACGCGACGGCGCTGGTTGAAGGTTACAGAGGCTGAATAGGGGAAGGGAATTGATCGTGCTGCCGAGGCGCTTCTGCGCGTCTACATGCGGGCTGCAGCAGCCGAATGCGAGTTCGCGCGCACGCGCACGCTTGGCGGAAGCCATCGAAGACGCCATCGTCAACGGGCACATCCAGCCGCGAACGTTACGCTCGGCTCGCGGCCCCGAGAACGCGAACGCTGTACTCGCGCGACCAGGCCTGTGGACGCTGACGTGGCTGAGGACAACCGCACGATCGTCGCTGCAGAACGCGCGCGATCGGGCGGCGGTTGCCCTCAACCACTTGGACAGCCGCACGTATGCTCCGCAGAACGCGCACGGCCGCGCGTGCGGCTGTCCACAGCGCCGCACAGGCCCTGCTGCCAAGATTGATGTTTCAGGGGATGCAGATCGAGAACACGAGCCGCGCGAGCCGCGGTACTCGTCAGGCGTGAGCGAGCCGATCATGCGGCCTCCTGGTGGAGCTCGGCACGGCGGTGGGCACGCAACTCGCGCGCCGCGGCGAGACGACGATCGCGCTCGGCCCAGATCGTGGGGCCGCGACCGGCCACGAAGTCGGCCGGGGTGATGTAGCCGATCGCGCTGTGCAAGCGGACCGTGTTGTAGTGCTCGACGAACTTCGCGACGAGCGCGCGCGCCTCGTCGAGGGTGTGCGGAGCACCCGGGCGGATCGCGTCGGACTTGATGGTCTTGTGGTAGCGCTCAAGCTTTCCGTTCGACTGCGGGTAGTAGGGCGACGTCCTGACGTGGGTCATGCCCGTGAGACGGATGTACTCCTTGAAATCCTTCGCGATGAACTGCGGGCCATTATCGGAGATAATGCGCGGCTTCTCGTCAGGATGCATCTCGTGCGCGCGCTGCAAGATGCACTCGACGTCGGTCTCGGTCATCGACTCGAGGATGTCCCAGTGCACGATCGCGCGGCTCGCCCCGTCGAGAATCGAGCACAGATAGTAGAACGTGCCACCAAGGTTGAGGTACGCGATGTCGATGTGCCAGTGCTCGTGCGGCCGGAGCGGCTGCACGAACCCGGTGCCCTTCTTGGATGGCTTCTTGTTCCAGCGGTCGAGCAGGCCTGCAGCGGAGAGCACGCGGTACACGCTCGCCGGACTCGCGGCGGCGATGTCGCGATCGATCATCATGAACGTCAACCGACGATAGCCCTGCACGACGGCGAAGACCGCGTTCGGGGTCAGAACCTGGTGGCGGCGCTGGGTGCAGGGTCTGCGCGACGCCGCGCTCGATCGCCCGCGCGTCTGGGCCGGTCTCTACGAGATGTCGCCGGATCGCCACGCCGTACTCGGCTGGGCGCCGGCTGCCCCACATCCTGCTGGTCAACGGCAGCTTCGGCTACGGCGTCATGCACGCGCCGCCGTTCGGTCTGCGCGCCGCCGAGATCGCCGCCTTCTCGAGGCGCGAGACGAGGATGGGCGAGAGCGCGGTCGTCACTTCCTGCGCCGCGTCGCGCGCGTCGCGCGCTTCGGCTTCGTGGGCTTCTCTTCCCGCGGCGTCTCCAGGCTGGCTTCAGCGAGGCGCCGGTCCCGTTCGAGCTCGCGTCGCAGCTCCTCTTCGGTCGGCAGGTACGTCAGGTACTTCGCGGCGAAGAGCTGTTTGTACTCGTTCAGGACCGAGTAGCGCGCGATCGTGTGGTTCTCCTCGGCGCAGAGGATGAGGCCGATGGTCGGCCCGTCGCCCGGCGCGCGCTCGTGCGCGTCGAAGATCCGCACGTAGCTGTCCATCTGCCCGACGTCTTGGTGCGTGAGCCTGCGGAGCTTGAGATCGATCAGCAGGTAGCACTTGAGCAGGATGTTGTAGAAGACGAGGTCGATGAAGAGGTGATCGTCGTCGAAGGAGATCCGCTTCTGGCGGGCGACGAACGCAAAGCCCTTGCCCAGCTCCAAGAGGAACTGGGACAGCTTGCTGATGATGGCAGTCTCGAGGTCGCTCTCTCGGTACTCGTGACGGCCAGACAGCCCCAGAAAATCGAGGATGAGAGGCGACTTGATGAGGTCGCTCGGCCGCTCGACGGTCTGCCCCTTCCGAGCAAGCTCCATCACGCCGGCCTTGTTCCGGCTCTTGAGCAGACGCAGGTGGAGCGCGGTGAAGATCTGGCGCTCGAGGTGGGGCGTTGACCAGTTCTCGCGCTCGGCCTCGATCTCGTAGAAAGCGCGCGCTGCCGGGTCGCTCACCTTGAGCAGCGCACGGTAGTGCGTCCACGACAGGCGGCTGGAGAACCCCTGGGCGAATTCTGCACGAGCCTCGTGCAGAATCTTGGTTGCGTCGATCGGCTTCGCATTCTGCACGAGGCTCGCGCGGAATACCTCGGCCCGGATCGAGGGCGCTCGCTCTCGATAGGTCAGGTGGAAGTCACGGAAGTACCAGAGGTTTCTCGTCGAGTAGCCGCGCCCGACGCGTGCGAGGAGCTGCGCCGACAGGTCCTCGATCACCTGCTCGCCGTACTCCGCGCGCGACTCGCCGCGCTGCACGTACTCGACGATCTCGTGGCCGATGTGCCAGTACGACAGCACCATCGCGCTGTTGACAGTGCGGACGACGCGGGAGCGCGCGTCCTCGATGATCGCCACCACGCGCTCGACGAGCGCGGCGAAGTCGCCGGTCGGCGCGAGCGCGTTCCATTGTCTCCGCGCTGCGGAGGTTCTCTTGGGGCTCGGTTGCACGGCCTTCTTCCTCGCTCGCTTCGCCGTCATAGGTCACGCCCCAGCAGTCGAGCCTCGTCGGGCGCCCCCTTGAGCTGGAGGCGCTCGCGGTCGTCGTCTACCAGGTCGTCGGGCGGTCGAGACGTCCTCACAACCGGTGAGCCTACCGTGTCCCGTGAGAGAGCATCCGGGCGTGCGTGAGATCGACGCTTGTGCGGGATCGCCAGCTGGTGGCGACGAGATTCCGGTCGATGATGCCCTTGCAGGTCGACTTCGCGGACGCCGCACGAGCTCGGGCTCCGGACCGGCGGCTCGCTCCGCGGACCAGGGCGCGGGGACGAGACCCCGGCGAGTTCCGGGAGGCAACCGTTGCCCAAAAAGCCGAGAAGGGCAGGGACCAACCGGGATGACCCGGGATCAGGACGCCGGGTAACCACTTGAGATCGTGCGAAGTCGCTGTTTTGCTTCGCCAAGTGGCAGCCCGGCTGCGAGGTTCGAATCCTCTCGCCCCGACCATCAGCGCCGGCCGCGCCCGCGACCGAGCGCGTGCTCGACCAGCGGGCGCAGCTCGTCGACCAGCTCGGGCGCGCAGACCAGCCGGAGCGCGGCCATCGGCTGGCCGAGCGGCATGTCCTCGAGCAGGCGGGACAGCGTGACCGCGCCGTAGCGCGGGTGGTCGATGACGTGGAGCTCCTCGTCGTCGGAGGCCAGGTAGCCGACCTGGCGCGCCGTGTCGAGGTGGAGGTAGCTGCGCGCCGCGGCGCCGAACCGGCGCTCGGCGACCTCGAGCGCCTGCGGCCACAGCCGGTCGGCGGCGGGGTGGTCGTCGCCGAGGTCGAAGGTCTTGAACAGACGGCGGTCGATCAGGCGCCCGGCGAGGTCGCGCAGGACCGGGTCGTCGGCGGCGGGGCCGTCGTGGCCGGCCCAGCGGTCGAGCGCGGTCGAGACCGAGATGTCGTGGAGGCGGAGGTAGTGATCGACCGGGACGTCGCCGCTCTTGGCCATCGCGGCGGCGACGGCGAGCCCGGCCGGCTCGCTGTCCTGGCGGGCGAGCTGTGCGAAGCGCTCGAGGGTCTTGATGAACATCCACTCGGCGGCGCGCACGGTCTTGTGGTGATAGACCTGGGCGTACATGTACGACCGGGCGAACAGGTACTGCTCGACGGCGTACATCCCGCGGCGGTAGTCGACGACGAGGTCCGACGGGTCGTCGCCGCTGCGCACGCTCGCGATCTGGATCGCGTGGATGATCCAGTCGAGGTCGTACGTGGCGTAGCCGGCGCCCGAGTAGTGGCCGTCGCGCAGGAGGTAGTCGAGCCGGTCGACGTCGAGCTGCGACGACACCAGCTTGCGCGCGAAGTGCGGCTTGTAGCGCTTGTTCCAGAACTCGCCCAGCGTCGCGGCGAGGCCGGGCTCGAGCGCCTCGAGCAGCGCGCCGAGCTCGCGGTTCTCGTCGACGATGCGCGCGCCCCAGTGCTCGTGGCCGGTGCCGGGGAACACGTGCTCCCAGGCGTGGGAGAACGGGCCGTGGCCGATGTCGTGGAGCAGCGCCGCGACCTTGATGTGGAGCGCCGTCTCGGGCGAGATCTCGCGCTCGAGCCGCCGCGCGACGCGCTGCGCGATGTGGAACGCGCCGAGCGCGTGGCCGAACCGCGAGTGCTCGGCGCCGGGATACACCAGCCAGGCGAACCCCATCTGCCGGATCCGGCGCAGCCGCTGCATCACCCGCGTGTCCAGGAGGTCGGCGATCGGCCGATCCGCCCCCTTGAACTCGATGAGTCCATGCACGGGATCGCGGAACCCGCGGTCTTTCACGGCCGCATCGTAGCAGCCCGCGCCGGACGCAGCGCGCCGACCCACCGCGAGCATGGCAACCGGCTCCGCGACGATGCTCCTGGGGCCGGCGGTGCGGCCGGGCGGCCCGAGCGGTACCATGCATCCGTGCCCCAGATCCGCGAGCTCGCGATCGAGCGCCTCGACGGCGACACCCGGCGCGCCGACCGCGATCGCGTCGTCGTCGAGGCGCCGCTCGAGCTGCGCGCGCGCGGCACGCCGGTCGCGACGATCATGCGGACCCCGGGCCACGACCTCGAGCTGGTGCGCGGCCTCCTGCACGCCGAGTCGCTCGGGCCGGCGGCGCTCGCCCAGGTCGGCGACGACACCGTCGAGGTCGACATCGCGTCCGGTGCGTTCGCCGGCCGCGGCGTGCTGGCCTCGGCCGCCTGCGGCGTGTGCGGGCGGGTCGCGATCGCCGACCTCGAGCTGCGCGCCCGCGAGGTCACCGCCGACACCGCGATCGCCCACGGCGTGCTCGCCGGACTGCCCGAGGCGCTGCGCGCCGCGCAGTCCGTGTTCGCCGACACCGGCGGCCTCCACGCCGCCGGGCTCGCCACCACCGCCGGCGCGCTGGTCGCCGCGCGCGAGGACGTCGGCCGCCACAACGCCGTCGACAAGCTGGCCGGCTGGGCGCTCGGGGCCGGCCTCGATCCGGCCGTGCACGTCCTCGTCCTCTCCGGCCGGCTGGGCTACGAGCTGGTCCAGAAGGCGATCATGCTCGGCGTACCGATCGTCGCCGCCGTCTCGGCCCCGAGCTCGCTCGCCGTCGAGCTGGCCGAGCGCTTCAACGTCGCCTTGGTCGGCTTCGTCCGTGGCCGCCGCGCCAACGTCTACGCCCACGGCTGGCGGGTCTGGTAAAGTCATCGTCGATGCGCCACTTCAAGAGCGTGATCGAGCGCCATGACGACGGGTATGTCGCGTACCCGGTCGGCTTGCGCGGTATCGTCATAGGCCAGGGCGATACGCTCGACGAAGCCCTGGCGGATGTACGGTCAGCGATCCAGTTTCACCTGGAAACGTTCGATGCGACATTGGCCGAGGATGAGCCTCTCGATATCGTCCTGGCCGACCTGGCTATCCCAGCGTGAAATTCCCCGTTGATGCGCCGCGGCACCGCGTCCTGGCGACGCTTGCGAAGCTGGGGTTCATCGTGGTTCGCGAGGGCAACGCCGATGACCATTCCGAATCACGCAACCCTCAAGGGTTCAACGCTGCGAACGATCTGTCGCCAGGCGGGAATCGCGCGCGACGCGTTCTTGAACGCATGGGAAGAGAGCTGAGAGGCTGGCGCGTGCAGTAGCACCTCGCGTGGTGTCGAACATGATCGAGCGACTACCAGGCGACGAGCCGGAGATAGGCGACGCGCTGATCATCGCGGGCTACGAGGTTGGCCAGCCCACTGCCGGCACGCGGCTGCCTCCGATCGCCCAGCTCGGGCAAGTTCTCCTCGGAGCGAGGCGTCCGTGGCGGATCCGGCGCCTCGCAGCGCCGGGCTCGGACCGCGACGTCCCCACGCGGCAAAACGTCCGGCGCGAGATCGATGCGCTGTTCGCGCGTCGCGCCGCCGCTCGGCTGCTCGTGCTCACCGGCGAGGTGATTCGCACCCTCGAGGGCCTGGGTCTGGTCTGTGCCCCCGAGCTGGGCGGGTTTCGCGAGGACGCCACGGTCCCCCTGGAGTGGATCGGCGAACGGCTGCGCCCGCTCGGTGGCGCCACGGTGGTGATCCTCGCCGCGACCGCAGAGCAGCGCGATCCCGTGCGCTGGCTGCAGGCACTCGCCGCCCGGCCGGCGGACCATCTCGTCGTGGCGCATGCCGGCCCGCCGCTCGAGGCGCTCGAGGCGCTGCTCGACGGCCTGGCGCCGGGCGAGCGCGATCCCGAGACCGGCGAGATCACACCACGCTCGCTGGGAGCTCATCTCGCGCATCGCCTGCGCTCGGCCGCGATCCAGCGCTCGCGATCCGCGGTACCGCTGCTCGCGCTGGCGGCCAGCCCGGCGCACGCGGGCACCGGGGAACGGCCGGCGCGAGCCGCCGAGCCCGAGGACCTCGTCGGAGCGATCCTGCCCGGCCGGTTCCGGATCGACGCCGAGATCGCGCGCGGCCGGTTCGCGACGGTGTACCGCGCGCATCAGGAGCTCGTCGGCCGCGACGTGGCGATCAAGGTCCTGGAGTCCGATCCGTCCGCGGAGGCCGTGCGCCGGTTCCTCGACGAGATCCGCACGGTCGCGCGCCTCGACCACCGCAACATCGTGCGCGTGCTGCACGCGGATCTGACCCGCGGCGGCCGGATGTTCCTCGCCATGGAGCTCGTGGCCGGCAAGACCCTCCAGCAGGTGCTCGATGACACGGGGCCGCTCCCGGCGGCCCGCGCCGTCGCGATCGCGCGGCAGATGCTCGCCGGGCTGGCAGCCGCACACGCCGGCGGTGTCATCCACGCCGATATCAAGCCGGCCAACACCGTGGTGCTCGACGGCGACGGCGATGGCGACGAGCGCGTGGTGCTGCTCGACTTCGGCCTGTCACGCCTTCAGACCGGCGCCGCTGTCGCCTCCGCCGGAGGAACCCCCGCGTACATGGCACCCGAGCAGCTCCGTGACGGCATCGTCGATGTCCGCTCCGACCTCTACGCGACCGGGCTGGTGCTGGTCACCATGCTCGCGGGGCAGCGCCCCGCGTCGGAGGCCGCGCTGGCGCGCTCGATCGAATCGCTCGACGACCATCGACTGAGCGCGGCACTGGGTCGCGCGCTCGCGGAGAACCCCAGCGACCGCTTCGCCTCGGCCGCCGAGATGTCCGCCGCGCTGGCGTTCGACGGCGAGTCGCTGGATCCGCCACCGCGACCGCCGTTCCGCTCAGCGGCGCCGTTCTCGGAAGCCGATCGCGACGAGTTCTTCGGCCGCGACCGCGAGATCGAGGTCCTGCTCGAACACGTCCTGTTCAGCCGCGCCGTCATCTACGTCGCGCCCTCGGGAACCGGCAAGACCTCCTTGCTCCGCGCGGGGCTGTCTCCGCGCCTGACCCGGCTCGGGGTTCGCCCGGTCTACGTCGCGTGCCGTCCCGGCGTCCCCGACGGAGTCGCTGCGGCGATCTCCCCAGACCACACGCGCATCCTCGACGCCATCGCGCACCATCATGCATCGTCGCAGCGGCGCCTCGTCATCATCATCGATCAGATCGAGGCCGCTCTCCTCGCGCCGGCCGACGCCGACACGGTCGTCGAGAACCTTTCGCTGCCGCGCTGGCCCGCCGATGCGCAGGTCTCCGTCGTCCTCAGCGTCCGCGAGGAATACCTCGCGCGCCTGCTCGACCGGACGCAGCGGATCGACCCGGGTATCCCGATCGTGCGGCTCGGGCCGCTCGGCCCCGACGCCGCGCGTGACGCGCTGACCCGCACGCTCGCCACCCGCCGGCTGACGATCGAGCCGGCCCTGCTCACCGCCCTGATCGACGACCTCGCGCGCGCGGCCTCCCGGCTCGCGATCGATCTCGGCTGGGGCGCGGGGCCCGCGATCTACGCACCGCACCTGCAGCTCGCCGGTGCGGTGCTCTACGAGGCGCTGCCCGCCGGCGCCCTCGAGATCCCGCACGCGCTGTACGCGCAGCTCGGTGGGCTCGACAAGATCGTCGCCGAGCACCTCCACCATGTGCTCGAGGGTGAGCTGCCGCCCGGTGACACCGCGATCGCGCGCGATCTCCTGCTCGCGCTGGTCGCCAGCAGCCACCTGCGCACCGCGCGCCGCGAGTCCGAGCTGGTCGCGATCGCGCGCCGGCCGGCCCGCGCGCAGCCCGCCGATCCCGGCTCCGAGCGGCCCGAAACCGCGATCGTCGCCGTCATCCACTTCCTCCGCAGCCGTGGCTTGCTCGTGTCCACCGCGGGACCGGCCGGCGAGACCCTCTGGGACCTCGCGCACGACAGCCTGATCGAGCGCGTCCAGCAGTGGATCACGAGGACCGACCTCGCCCGGCTGCGTGCCGTCGAGCTGGTTCGTTACCACCTGCGCCGCACGCGCGCCGGCCAGCTCAGCCGCCTCGGTGCCGGCGAGCTGCGCGAGACCCGCAGCCACCTGGCCGCCGCCGACCTGTCCGACCTCGACGACGAATGGGCGCGTCCGGGCGACCCCGCGCCGGCGACCGCCCTGGTATCCGCCTCGCGCCGCGCCCTGCGCACCCGGCGCGCCACCCTGGGAGCCTCCGCCGCCATCGCCATCGCCGTCGCCGCCGGCCTCGCCCTGCGGTGGCAGGAGGAGCGCGCGCTGCGCCGGCGCGAGACCACGCTGCGCGATCGCGACATCGGCCACTTCACCCTCGCGCTGCGCGCCTTCGACTGGAATCCCGACGCCCTCGCGCCGCGCGACGTCGCCCCCGCGAGCACCTTCAGCTTCGACTGGGAGCTCCACAAGCCCGATCCCGACGATCCAGACAGCCCCGGCGCGGTGTACTCCGATGACTATCTCACGCGTCGTCCCGTCACCGCCGCCCTCGGCACGCGCACCGACGACGTGGCCGCACGCGGCGGACCCGCCGTCCTGGTCATTCACCGCCGCGACCCCGCACAGCCCGCCGCCTTCTGCCGCGACGTGCTCCTGCCGATCCGCCGGCTCCCCGGCTACGCCACCGAGCCGACCACCCTGCAATTCACCGTGCGCGTCCCGACCTGCGCCGCCACGCGCGCCGGCACCGTCGCCATTCCCGGCGGCCCGTTCATCGCCGGCGGCCAGGGCGACCCTCCGGCACCCTACGCGGCCAGCGAGCTGCCCCCGGAAGCCACCGTCGATCTACCGGCCTACGCGATCGACCGCACCGAGGTGCCGATCGCCGCGCTCGATCTGTTTCTCACCATGCGACCGCTGCACGGCATCGTTGCCCCGCCGCACCCGAGCAACACGGCGCGGTACCCCAACCAGGCACGGTTCCCCGCCGCCGCCATCACCTGGCGCGAGGCGCGCGCGTTCTGCCGCTACCTCGGCAAGGACCTGCCCACGCTCGATCAGTGGGACAAGGCTCTCCGCGGCGGCACCACCCTCGACGGCCAGCCCAACCCATGCCCCCGCCGCACCTTCGCCTGGTGCGGCGCCATGAACACCCAGTGGGCCAACGTCCGCATCGGCGACCAAGCCCAGCCGCTGCCGGTCGGCAGCAACCCGCACGACACCAGCCCCTACGGCGTCCTCGACATGGTCGGCAACGTCCAGGAGTGGACGCGCTCTCCCGACCTCCCCTACGAGACCTTCCCGGCCACCCTGTCCGCCGCCGAGCGCTACCGCCGGCAGACCGGCAACCAGCCGATAGTCATCTCCCGCGGCTGCGACTGGGGGGACATCGAGTGCGCCACCCTCCCGCTGACCATCATGCCGATCGCCAACCCACGCCTGCGCGACGTCCGCTACTTCACCCTCGGCTTCCGCTGCGCGGTCAGCGATTGACTGAACGACGAATTGAGAATCATATATTATGGCAGGACGAAGAGACATTCGAGTTCTTTGATGGGAGCATGGGAACTATCGGACGACGAATAGTGTCGAGTCTGGTTCTCGGCCCGCTTCTGGCTGATCCGCACGAGCTTGCCACCAAAAAAGAGCTCGCCGCGAGCTTCGACATCGACATTCGACAATAGCTCAATCGACTGGGATGGGACGGCAAGCAGCCCTGGTAGAGAGAACCAAGTATCAAGTCTAAGCACCTGCTCTAACGTTGTCACTTCTGTGCCGCGAACATTTGATAGAAGATTCGACAACTCTTTGCGCAAAGGCTCGCTGACCGAGCGCCGAATGGCGCCGGCTGACTTCATCACTGAATCATTCAGCTCGTAACGGTGTGTTTTGTTTTGCAATTTTGCGAATAGATTGTGTCGTCTGTTAGAAAGAAGACCGTTGCTATTGAAGTCATATAACCCTACAGGACGCTGAGTTCCGTATGCTTGTATTCCGAATTCTCTCATGCGCTCTAATGCTTCCTGGGCGGCAACGCCGACGCATGTGTAGCATCCAACGAGATACAAGGGATTCTTGCTTAGACGTTCCAGAAGCGAGCGCGGCAACCGGCGGATGTTCTCGGCTGTGAGCCGGCTGATTTGGCGATCGCATCTTCTATGTCGGCCGGGCCTCCGGCTTCGGCACAACCACTTATTTGAGTTCTGACAGCCCTGAGCCAGAAATCTGATTCTGCGCCGCAAATTGCCAGATGGTCTTGACGCTCGGCCAGAATAGAACCAGCATGGAAGCGATGCTCTGACGGTTCTGCCCGGGCTGCGCCAAAGGGAACCTTGGGGCCCGCAAGGAAATAGAGTGAGCGTCTGCCGATTTCTTTGAACGAGACAAAGATAGGGCCTTCTTGATCTTTGCTGAGTTTCGTGAGCGCTTGATCAAATAGCGCTGCGTCTGTCGCTTTGATCCAGGCATCCCCCAAGACTTCATTGGTCCACGAAAAAAACATCACACGCCAGAGCAAAGGGTCGTTTTCGTCGACTTCAATCACTCGTGCGTGAAAGCCCATGTAACCCTCAGTTATGCCTGCACTGCCCAGACGCATGAGGACCTGTGTCCGATAGGGTTGTTTTTGATAATACGGTGGAAGTGGTAATGAGTCTGAAATTTTAGGTACCTTGTGGATATCTTCATAGATCGGAGGTGCAAAATCGACCTCCTTGTCATCTGTTGCTCGGTCCAGTGTGTGATTCAAATCTACATCGATTAATTCTCCTTTGATATCTTCGACAGATAATCTGTTATCTAGCCATTTGGATACATTGTCACTGGCCGATCGATCTGGAATCCATATCTTACATTTGCTCGTGGAGTTGACTGTCATCACGCATGCGTGAACGATCTGGAACGTGTATGTGGGATTGAGCGCCCCACCGGCGCTCGACGTTGACTCCGTCATGACTGTCTCCTGGTTAGACGCTGGACTTGGGTCGCTTGAGCTCGAAGGTCGCGATGAGGTTGTAGAGCTGCGAGCGCGCGAGCCCGAGGCGCTGGATTGCGTCGGGGACGTCCCAGTCGCAGTCGGTCAGCACGTCGAGCAGGTAGCGGCGCTGGAATCGCCGCGTGGCCTCGCGGTAGTCGAGGATCTCGCCGGCGCGCTCGGGTGGTCGGGTCGGGAACAGGTGGTGCGGATGCAGGCTGGTCGCGCCCTCGGCGGTCGCGCGGATCGCGCCGGTCTCGACGACGTTGGCCAGCTCGCGCACCTGGCCGGGCCATGCCTCGTTCTGCACGACCGCGATCGTCGGACGCGATACGGTGAGCGGAGGCAAGCCGTGACGCGCGCAGGCCTCGCGTGCGAAGTGCTCGATGAGGGCAGGCAGGTCGTCGCGGCGATCCGCCAGGTCCGGCATCTCGATCGCGACGATGTTGAGCCGGTAGAACAGGTCGCGCCGGAACGCGCTCTTCTCGACGCGCTCGCGGAGGTCGACGTTGGTCGCCGCGATCACCCGCACGTCGGCGGAGACGATCTGCGACGAGCCGAGGGGGTAGTACTGGCGGTCCTGGAGCAGCTGGAGGAGCTTGGTCTGCGCCTCGTAGGGCAGGTCGCCGATCTCGTCGAGGAAGAGGGTTCCGCCGCGCGCGGCCGCGACCTTGCCGGGCGTCCGCTGGGTCGCGGTCGAGTGGGCGCCGCGCTCGGTGCCGAACAGCTCGCTCTCGACCAGGGCGACCGGGATCGCGCCGCAGTTGATCGCGATGAACGAGCCGCCGGCGCGACGGCTGTTATCGTGGATCGCCCGCGCGAGCGCCGACTTGCCGGTGCCCGATGGCCCGGTGATCAGCACGCCGATATCGAGGGGCGCCATGTTCGCTGCCTCATTCAAGACCCGAGCCAGCGCACGGCTGCGCCCGATCAGCAACGGACACAGGAAGCGGCGGCGGATGTCTGCCGTGTGATCGACCGACTCCCGCTCCGGCCACGGCGTGTGGAGGCGCTCGGCGATGAGCCCGAGCTGGGTGGCAAACAGCTCGGCCCAGTCGCGGTGCTCCGGCGAGAAGCTGCCGCCGTCGGGGCGGCCCTGCAAGTACACCACGCCGAGCGGCGGCCGGCCGATCGGCGCGCACAGCACGGCATCGATCTCGTGCTGCTGCACGCTGCTGCGGGCGGCGAACCGCGGATCGTCGCGCGCCGACGGGGTCTCGACGGTCTCCCCGGCGGCCAGCGTCGCCTGGATGATGCCGCGCGACACGGTGTTGCGGATCGTCTCGACGTGCTCGGGAGTGCAGCCGTGCGCCCGCGAGTACGCCGCCCCGGTGCGCTGATCGTGATGCAGCTCGAGATAGGCGACCTGCGCGGATGTGGACTCCACGATCAATGCGAGCGCGTGATCGAGCAGCGGCGCGAGCTCTCCCTCACGACCGACCTCGAGCAGCCTGCGATAGAAGGTGCGCTCCGACTCTGCCTGCCGTACGCCTGTACCGACCATCTTCTCGCTTTGCCACACGGCGTGGATCGGCCGCAAGGTCGTTGCGGGATCCGATGGACGCCTTGCGGGCCGTGGCATGGCGCCCCGAGCGCGGCCCCTCGCCGACGGCGTCCGGAAGATCGGACGGATGGCTCGCCAGTCCAGGCGACCGGACCGGCGGACCGCGCAGCTGCGCGACGCGCGGGTATCTCGTCTGGCGCGCGTCTTGCTGCGGCTCCCGACGGGATGCGCGAGTATGCGATGCTGCGGAGGAGGCGAGGGGCTGGTGCTCGCGCACCCTTCGACATGGCGCCCGGACCGGCGGCCGGCGCCGAGATCGAGCCAGGCGAGGTCTGGGTGGAGCGGGCGTATCTCACGGACAGCGAGGTGCTCGATCTCGCCGCCGACCCGAGCGTCGCGACCGTGACGCCGACCATGCCGACGTCGCTGGGCGCGCTGCCGGCGCTTTCGACCTCGGATGCGCCCTCGGCCTGGGGCATCGGTGCGATCCGGGCCGACAGCTCCCCGTTCGACGGCAGCAGCATCGCCGTCGCCGTCCTCGGCACCGGGATCGACGCCGAGCACGCTGCGTTCGCCGGCGTGCAGCTCGTGCAGCGCGACTTCACCGCGACCGGCGGCGGCGATGGGCATGGCCACGGCACGCACGTGGCGGGGATCCTGTTCGGCCGGGACCTCGATGGCGTGCGCATCGGCGTGGCGCGCGGCGTCACGCGCGCGCTGATCGGCAAGACATTCTCAGAGAGCGGCGTGGGCCGGAGCGACTGGATGCAGGAGGCGATCCTGTGGGCGTACCAGGAAGGCGCGCGGGTGATCGCGCTGGCGATGACACTCGACCTCGAGCGCGCCGTGGCGGAGTTCGTGGCCGAGGGACTGCCGCCGCATGCGGCGACCCTGCGCGCTCTCGAATGCTACCGGGCCAATGCCCGCGCGCTCGACGCGCTGATCACGCTGGTGCGGGCCAGGTCGGCATCCGAGCCCGGCGCCATCGTGGTGGTCGCTGCGGGCGATGACTCGAGGCGCGACGCGCGCCCTCCGGCCGTGGCCTTCCGGATCGCCGCCGGGCCGCCGGCCGCCGCCGCGGATGCGCTCGTCGTGGGGGCCGTGGAGCAGCGCACGGCCGGCCTCATCACCGCACCGTTCTCCAACCTGTACCCGCGCCTGTGCGCGCCCGGCGTCGACGTGGCGTCCGCCCAGCGCGGAGGTGGCATCGCAGCGCGGAACGGCACGAGCATGGCCGCGGCGCACGTGGCCGGCGTCGCTGCGCTGTGGTGGCAACACCTCGGCGAGCGCAGCCCGGCCGAGCTCGTCGCCGCGCATGTCCTGCGATCGTGCCGCACCGGCGTGTTCGCGAGTGCGCCTCATCCGGCCGAGGCCGGGGCGGGCCTCGTGACCGCACCGGGCGAAGAGCTACTCGCGCCGCGGGCCCGGACTCCCGCGAGCGCAATACCGGACTGCAGACATCGATAGATGAGCAGCTGTACTGCTTGAACCAGGAACTCCATAGGGCGAGGTGAACATGAAGCGGGTCGTCGTCGTGTTGTGGTTGATCAGTGGAATCACGCGGGCGTGGGCAGATGCAGCGCCGCCCCCGGCAAAGCCGAGCGGACCGCCGGCCGAGGCGCCGGTAGCGTCGGCACCAGTCTGTGACAATGCCGAGCTCAAGCAAGGTCATTCATGGTGTGATCCAGCTACATTCCCGGGCCTCGGCGACGCAGTGCTGGTGTGCATCGAAGCTCGCCGTGGCTGTCTCGTGGGTGTCACGCACGTACACTCCCGGTACCATCTGGACACCGGAACAAAGCCAACCACGAGCATACAACCGGATCTGATTCCTCCAAACCTACCGATCGTGGTCGCCGTGCACGCCCGGGATGACTCATCCGCGAGAGATGTGTCTGTGGCACTCGCAGGAACCGCTGGCCAGTCACTGCCAGAAGTGTTTACAGGGTTGGGCAAGGGAATTGGCACCTCAATGGTCGCAGAAGCCATCGACACTACTCCACCACCGCCGCCCGAAGAACGATATTATCTATCACGTTTCGCCCCTCGGACTCCTGGCGCTGCACAGCTCACTGTGACTATCACAGAGGCGGTAGACAGTCGGGCGGTCGCCGGCGGAGGCACGCCAGAAGCGTCGTCGCGCGGCTCGTTGTGTTTCGCGGTCTTCTGCAACGTCGTCTACGCAGCAGCTGCCGCCGAGAAATCCGACGGTGGTCCGAAGCTGAAGAAGTCGACCTTTGCGTACGAGCTCTATGTTCCCAAGATCTACGGAGGCGCGCTGCGGCTTGGCATCGGCGCGGTCCGCGTCCACGGTCTCGAGCACAGCTACGGGGCGCGCAAGGTGGCCGGCAGCGACTTCTCGCAGGTCGTCGATAATGGCGCCGATCCGGTCAACCTGGAGGTCGTGGTCGGCTATGCGCCCTTCCTCGGCGCAAAGCTGACGTCCGACATGGGCGGTCGCACGTACATGCGCGACGACAATCCGTGGACGCGGTTTGCTCCCTACTTCGGCGTCGGGATCATCTCGTCATCGAACAGCAAGTTCGAGTGGCTGCGTTCGCTGTACGCGGGCGTCGAGTACGAGCTCACACCGGGTAGCTCTCTCGCGCTCGCACTGGTCATCCGGCGCGTGGATGCGCTCGCGAACGGCCTGTCGGTTGGCATGCCGGTGGCCGATACCACGAACCTGACGAGAGTCACCTACGAAGCTGGTGTGGGTGTGGTCTTCAACTTCACGCCGGCATTCTTCCAGTTCGCAACCTCCGCAATCCCCGCAATCCCCAAGTGAGCCGAACCATGCGCCATCTCCTTGTTCTCTGCTTGCTCGTCGCCGCGTGCGACAGCTGGGAGCGCTACGTCTCCGGACCGGATGCGAGCCCGTCGCGCTGTCTGCTTGCGGGGGACGCGACGATCGCCACGGTGACGATCGATGTTCCCGCCTCGACGGGGCCAGTCACCACCGATGTCCTGGTTCGCGGTTCGCTGGTGCCGCGGGCCGACGTGAATATTCTCAAGGTGCTCGTCGCGGGCATCCCGGCCAACCACGATGGACCCGACTTCTTGACGTTCGATGTCAACGTGCCCTTCAGCGTGATCCAGGCACAGGCCGTGGCGGACGGGACTCCTACCAGTGCGGACCTCCCCGTCGAGGTGATCACGGATTGCGAGCTGACTCCGATGCGAGCCGGCTCGCTGCATGTGACGTTGCGAGCGGTGACGAGCTTGATGCTCACGGCCGTACGGCCTGCGCACGGCTACATCCCGAGCTCTCTCAGCGTGCCGGCGGAGCTCGACCTGACCGCGAATCGAGAAGCGGCCGGCCTGCAGCTCGCGCTGACGACGACGCAGGGCACCGTCATCGGCCCCACGGTGTTGCCCGGCGACGGCATCCATCCCGTGACGGCGAAGGTGCTTCTGACTCCTGATGCGAACAAGCAAGGGACGGCCGTGGTCGTTGCGCAGGCGGGACAGATGGCGGCAACGGGTTCGGTGACGATCGTAGGGCCGCCCGGCCTGCATCCGGCGAGCGCCGCGATCCAGCGGGGCGCCCCCGAGCTGGAGGTGTTCGTGACGAACACGTTGCCGGCGGGCCAGATCGCGGCTTCGATCGCCGGTTGCATCGCGGGCGTCACGCCGGGGATCGCCGTGCACGTCGGGGGAGATGACATCTCGGGGCGGGGCCTGACCCGACTCGTGGCCCAGGATCCGTTGCTGCACCCGATCTTCCGCGTGGCCGTGCTCCCCACCGCTGCGGTGGGGGCAGCGATCTCGGTGACCTGCTTCGACGTCTACGGTCAGAGCGCCACCGGGACCTACACCGCGCTGTAGGCCGCGCGGCACGAGGTACGCGGCGTCCGCAAGTGACTGTCACGCGGGCTGCGCGCATCGATAGAGGCTGCCTACCGATATGGGCGATGAAGCGGTCACCCGCGGCGTCCATGCACCACGGAGATCACCTCGATGCGGCCAAGGCGCGGTCGGACCCGGTAGAACAGCAAGTAACCCGACCGACGAAGGACTACGCGTCGCGCGTCGCGATCGAGCACGATCGGAGCGCTCCGCGGGAACACAGCGATACGCCGCAAAGCCCGATCGACTTCGTCATCGAGCAGACGAGGAGCCTCGAGCCGGTTTCGGCGCCACCACCTCACCGCCGCCAGTAGCTCACGCGTTGCGCGGCGTGAAGAGGACGGTGAGGGTGCCCGGTCCGGAGCCTCCGGCCATCCGCTGTTTATCGTCCTTGGAGGATGCTTGCGCCAGCTTTCCAGCGCGAGCCTCAGCTACGAAATCTGCCGCATCTGCGCGAGCACATCGTCGGCCGGGATCAGCTCCCCACGCTCGACTACACGATCGGCGTCCACGATCGCCTCGTCCAGCTGGGCGAGACCTTCGGCCGAGAGTTCGACCTCGTCGTGGTCGAAGCTGTCGATCAGATGTTCGACCAGCTCGGCGCGCTCCTCGAGCGGCATCTTGAGCACCTCTTGAAGCACCGCTTCGATCGCCATGGGCGAACTGTACCGTACCAACCCGGCCAACGTGCGTCCTGGCTGGCGGGTGCACTGAACCGGCGGCGCGAGGCAGGATGCCCGAGGCAATTTCGCAGGCCGCGGCGGGGCCGGCCGGGCGCTTTTGCCGCCCGCAATGTTGCCCATGATCGCCGTTCACGCATAGCTTTCTCGTCGATGATCTATCTACTGCGTCGGGGCTCGTGCCGGCTTGCCCTCGCCACCGCCGTCCTGGCCGCCGCCGCATGCGGCAAGAGCACGCGGGATCAGACCACCGCCGAGCCGAGGAGCGAGCCGGGGGCGCCTGGAGCGCCGGTTCCTGCGTCGGTCGAGCACCCGCCGGCCAGGCCGCCGGAGAAGGCCGCGTCGCGCGGCCCCGAGCACGCGGTGTACTCGCTGGTCGATAACCGGCTGTCGGC
>VBLP01000562.1 GCA_005887925.1 Deltaproteobacteria bacterium
CGCACAGGGCCCGCGCGGCGCCCGCGGCTCCGGCGCCGACATCGCCGCATCGGTCCACGGCGGCACCATCGCGTTCTCGCGGCCGGCCGCCGGACCGTGCCAGATCGAGCGGCGGACCTGGCCGGACTCCGTGACGCTCGTGCCGTTCTTCACCGGCGCCGCGGCCGACACCGCGCAGCTGGTCGCCCGGGTCCAGGCCGCGCGCGAGGCCGATCGCGCCGCGGTCGACGCCGCGCTCGCCGCGATCGCGGAGGCCTCGCGCACCGCGTGCGCCGCGATCGCCGCCGCCCCGGACATCGCCCCGATCGCCCTGATCGGCGCGATCGCGCTCGCCGCCGCCGCGACCGACCGGCTCGCCGCCGCGACCCGGATCGACCTGGTGCCGGCGTGCGTCACCGCGGCGCGCAGGGCGCTGGCGCGCCTCGGCGGCACGGCCAAGACCACCGGCGCAGGCGGCGGAGACGTCGGCATCGCGGTCGCGCCCGCCGCGGTCGATGAAACCGAAGTGGCCCGCCGGCTCATCGAAGCAGGGTGCCAGCCACTGCGGATCGCGGTCGACGATACCGGCGTGGACTTGCGTCCCGACGCGTCGTAAACAAGAGGGTCCACGTGTCTTCCAGCTCGTCGCGAATCACCGGGTTCTATCGCCTCGCTCCGTCCGAGCGCCGGCGCCGGCTGCTCGAATTCGCCGGCGGCACGGACCTCGGGGAGCCCGGGTGGCCCGGGCCCGAAGGCTTCGCAGCGGTCGATCCCGGCGCGCTGACGCTCGAGGCCGCCGACGGCATGATCGAGAACGTCGTCGGGATCTACGGCCTGCCGTTCGCGGTCGCGGTCAACTTCACGATCGACGGCGACGACGCGCTGGTGCCGATGGCGATCGAGGAGCCGTCGGTGGTCGCCGCCGCATCGAACGCGGCGCGGATGGCGCGGCCGCAGGGGTTCTCGACGGTGGTGTCGCCGCCGGTGATGATCGGCCAGATCCAGGTCACCGACATCGCCGACGTCAACGCCGCGGCCCGCACGCTGCGCGGCCACAGCGATGCCCTGCTCCGCGACGCGCGCCGGCTCGTGCCCCGGCTCGCCGAGCGCGGCGGCGGTCCGGTCGCGCTCGATGTCCGGCCGCTGGTGCGGAGCGGCCCCGACGGCGGCGTGCTCGTGGTCCACCTCCACGTCGACTGCCGCGACGCGATGGGCGCCAACCTGGTCAATACGCTGTGCGAGGCGCTCGCCGATCGCGTCGCCGAGATCGCCGGCGGCCGGCCCGGGCTGCGCATCCTGTCGAACCTGTGCGACGGCCGCACCGTGACGGTGCGATGCTCGATCGACGACGCCCTGCTCGCCGGCGACCGGGCCGACGGCGCCGAGGTCCGCGCGGCGATCGCCGCGGCGTCGCGGTTCGCCGAGATCGATCCGTACCGCGCGGCGACCCACAACAAGGGGATCATGAACGGGGTCGACGCGGTGCTCGTGGCGACCGGCCAGGACTGGCGCGCGGTCGAGGCCGGCGCGCACGCCTACGCGGCGCAGGGCGGCGGCTACCGGCCGCTCGCGGTCTGGCGCGAGCGCAGCGGCGGGCTCGACGGCGAGCTCGTCATGCCGATGGCGGTCGGCACGGTGGGAGGTGCGCTCCACGTCCACCCCGGCGCCCGGCTCGCACTCGATCTCGCCGGCGCCCACACCGCCGATCGGCTGGCAGCGGTCGCCGGCGCCGCCGGCCTGGCCACCAACCTCGCGGCGCTGCGCGCGCTGGCGACCGAGGGCATCCAGCGCGGCCACATGGCGCTGCACGCCCGCGGCCTGGCCCGCGCCGCCGGCGCCACCGGCGAGCTGATCGACCGGGTCGCGGACGAGCTGGCCGCCACCGGCGAGGTCAAGGTCGACCGCGCCCGCGAGGTGC
Source organism: Deltaproteobacteria bacterium (assembly GCA_005887925.1). Classification (GTDB taxonomy): domain Bacteria; phylum Myxococcota_A; class Polyangia; order Haliangiales; family Haliangiaceae; genus JABFXX01. Next base: position 1,898 of record VBLP01000562.1, read on the forward strand.
TGGCGCGCCTGTGCTCGGCTGCCATGGTAAAGGACAGTCCGTGATCCAACGCCTCGGGCTCGCTCGTTCCCCCGCGCTCGCCGTGCCGCTGCCGACCTCGCTCGAGCAGGGCGCGTGCTACCGCTACTGCGAGGCGCTGGTCCGCGCCCGCCACCACAACTATCCGGTCGCGTCGATGTTCGCGCGCAGCCAGCTGCGCAGGCACATCTTCGCGCTGTTCGCGTTCGCCCGGGTCGCCGACGACTTCGCCGACGAGAAGGCCTACGAGGGCCGGCGCGCCCGCGAGCTCGACCGCTGGGAGGAGCAGCTGCACGCCGCCTACCGCGGCCACGCCGAGCACCCGGTGTTCGTCGCGCTCGCCGACACGGTCGACAAGTTCGCGCTGCCGATCACCGAGTTCACCGAGCTCCTGTCCGGGTTCCGGACCGACCTCGAGCGCCGCCGCTACTCGACGTTCGACGAGCTGCGCAGCTACACCCGCCAGGCGGCCGAGCCGATCGGCCGGCTCCTGCTCTACATCGCCGGCTACCGCGCCCCCGAGCTCCACGCCTACGCCGACGACCTGTCGACCGCGGTCGCGGTCGCGCGGCTGATCCAGGACGTCGCCGGCGACTGGCAGCGCGGCCGGGTCTACGTGCCCGCCGAGGACCTCCGGCACTTCGGGGTCACCGAGGCCGACATCGAATCGCGCCGGATCAGCCCCGCGGTCGGCGCCCTCGTGCGCTACGAGGTGGCGCGCACGCGTGCGCTGTTCGAGCGGGCGCGTCCGCTCGTGGACCTCGCCGGCCCCGATCTCGCGGTCGAGCTCGCGCTGACCTGGCACGGCGGCATGCGGATCCTCGACAAGATCGCGGCGGTCGGGCCGGAGCTGTTCGCGCGTCGCCCGCAGCTGGGTCAGGTCGACAAGGCGATCGTGCTGGCGCGCTCGGTCGCCTGGCGCGGCGAGACCCTCCCGCCGCGCACGCTGCACCTGCTGAGCCGGCTCACCGAGCGGTCCGACAGCGACGGCTGAACCGGCTCACCGAGCGGTCCGACAGCGACGGCTGAGCCGCGCGGCATGACTGGCGCGATCTGGCCGGCCCTGGCCTGTCAGATCCGGATCTGGCCGGCGCTCGCAACCCGTGCGCTGCCGGTCAGGCCGCGGCGCCGATGCGGTCGACCAGATCGGTCTCGTGGCGGCTCACCGCCACCGTGTGCAGGCAGACCGGCATGCCGATCAGCGCCAGACCGACGCGGTAGTCGTCGCCGTCATCCTTGAGCCAGACGCCCTCGGCGCCGAAGCGGAAGCTGCGATCGCCCGCTTCGACAACGATCTCGACATGCTCGCCGTGCGCGACGAACGGCGCGTTGCGCACGACCACGCCGCCGGGTCCGATCTCGACCACCTCGACCCGATCGTTGATCCGGTCGCCGCGGAGGAGCGCCGACAGCTTGACCGGCTCGCGGCGGAACCGGCGGCCCGTCTTCATGCGCCGGTCGTCCGAGGTCGGCTCGAATGCCGACTCGATCGCCGTGACCTGCTCGATCTCATCCCAGTCAAGCCCAACGCCCAGCTCGCATTTTCCCATCAGGGTGCGATACTGAAACACAACCTCGACGAGCATGTGTCAGGGAAGAAGCAGGTGGCATGCCACGTAGGTCTGGCCCCAGGTCTCCGATAACGAAGCGAAACGTCGATGGTGACTGACAGGGTGGTCGGGGCACTGGCCGGGTGTCGCGTCACCATGTACGGGGCTCGTACTCCATGACACAAAACATGCGCAGTTCAGCCGTAACTCCTCGAGAGATGACAAGCTTATCGCGCGACGCGGCGGCGTGCGGTATTCACGGGACACATGGATCTGTTTGCCGCCAGCGCCCGGAAGCGCCTCGTCGGTCAGCCACTTGCTGAACGAATGCGGCCACGTAGCCTCGACGAGCTGGTCGGTCAGCGCCACCTGGTGGGACCAGGACGCATCTTGTCAGGGCTGGCCCCAGGGCGAGCGATACCGTCACTGATCCTGTGGGGGCCGCCGGGGAGCGGAAAGACCACCCTCGCCCGCCTCCTGGGCGACACGCTCAAGGCGGAGCTGAACGCCCTGTCAGCGGTCGACGCCGGCGTCAAGGACGTGCGCGAGGCGGTGGCCAAGGCCGCCGAGCGCCGCGATCAGTTCGGCGCGCGCACGCTGCTGTTCATCGACGAGATCCATCGCTTCTCGAAGACGCAGCAGGACGCGCTGTTGCCGCACGTCGAGGCCGGCACCGTCACGCTGATCGGCGCGACCACGGAGAACCCGAGCTTCGGCGTGATCGCCGCGCTCCTGTCGCGCTGCCGCGTCGTGCGGCTCGAGGCGCTGCCGGACGCCGAGCTCGCGGGTCTGGCGCTGCGCGCGCTCGGCGATCGCGAGCGCGGCCTGGGCAACCTCGACGTCACGCTCGACGCCGAGGTCACCGCGCAGCTGGTCGCCGCCGCGGCCGGCGACGCGCGCCGGCTGTACACGGTGCTCGAGGTCGCCGCCGATCTGGCCCGGCGCGCCGCGGGGGACGCCCCCGGCGCCGCGATCACCGCCGAGCACATCGCCGAGGCGGCCCAGGGCAAGAATCTGCTGTACGACAAGGCCGGCGACGAGCACTACGGCGTGGTCTCGGTGTTCATCAAGAGCATGCGCGGATCGGACCCCGACGCCGCGGTGTACTGGATGACGCGGATGATCGAGGCCGGCGAGGATCCGCGCTTCGTGCTGCGCCGCATGGTGATCTTCGCCGCCGAGGACATCGGCAACGCCGACCCGCAGGCGCTCTCGGTCGCGGTTGCCGCGCTGCAGGCCGTCGAGCTGGTCGGCCTGCCCGAGGGCGTCCTGCCGATGACCCAGGCGGTCAGCTACCTCGCGATGGCGCCCAAGTCGAACACGGCACTCGCCGCCTACACCGCCGCGCGCAAGCTGGTCAACGAGCGCGGCGCGCTGCCGGTGCCCGCGCGCTATCGCCCGGGGTCGACCGCGCTCGATCGCGCGATGGGCCACGGCCAGGGCTACAAGTACCCGCACAACTTCGACGGCCACTACGTCCCCGAGGACTACCTGCCCGACGAGCTGGCCGGCGAGCGGATC
>VBLP01000129.1:0-21212 GCA_005887925.1 Deltaproteobacteria bacterium
CGACGCCGAGCAGCAGCGGTCGCGGCCGCGCGGCGGCGAACACCGGGGCGAAGTGCGCCCAGTCGACGTCGACGATCGCCAGCGAGGTCCGGTCGGCGCCGAGCGCGAGCTCGAGGCCGCGCAGCGCGAGCTCGGGCGCCATCGCCGGGAGGCCCTGGCGCGCGAGCTCGGCCTCGACCTCCGCGCTCACCATGCCGCCGCCGGCCCATGGCCCGAAGTGGAGCACGCACGCCGTCCGGCCCAGCGCGCGCCGCATGCGCGCCAGCCCGTCGAGGAACGCGTTGCCCGCCGCGTAGGCGCCCTGGCGGCCGGCGCCCCACAGCCCCGAGATGCTGCCGTAGAGCACGAACGCGTCGAGCGCGCGGTCGCCGAGCAGCTCGTGGAGGTTCCAGGCGCCGGCGACCTTGGCGGAGAGCTCGTCGGCGAGCACCGCCGGGTCGAGCTCGGCGAGCGGGATCCGGTGCGACGTCCCCGCGACGTGGAACACGGCGCGGAGCGGCGGGTCGTCGGCATCGAGCGCCGCGATCAGCCGGGCGAGCGCATCGCGATCGGCGGCGTCGCANNNCGCCTCGAGCTCGCGCTGGAGCGCGACCGCCTCGGGCGCCCCGGGTCCCCGGCGCGAGCTGATCACGAGGTGCACCGCGCCGCGCGCCGCCAGCCAGCGCGCGAGCTGCGCGCCCAGCGCGCCCGTGCCGCCGGTCACCAGCACCGTGCCCGCGGGGCGCCACGCCGCGGCAGCCTCCGCGCGGACGCGGACCAGCCGGCGCGCCAGCGCGCCGCCGCCGCGCAGGGCGACCTGGTCCTCGCCCCCGGGTGCGGTGAGGACGGCGGCGAGCGGGGCCAGCCCGCCCGGGTCGAAGCGCTCGACGTCGACGAGACCGGCGATGCGCGCAGGGTGCTCGAGGGCAGCGACGCGCCCGAGCCCCCAGGTCAGCGACTGCCATGGGTGGGCGACGGCATCTCCCGGGATCGCCGCCACTGCGCCCCGGGTGACCAGCCACAGCGGCGCGTCGACGCCGGCGTCGCCGAGCGCCTGCACGATGGCGAGGGTCTGGACCAGCCCGGTCGGTGCCGCGCCGGCAGGCCTCGCCTCGTCGAGCGCGGTCAGCGCGATCACGCCGCGCGGCCGCGGCAGCGCCGCCAGGGTCGCCGCGAGCGCGGGGCGATCGGCCGACGCGGCGACGCGCGCGACCTCGGCACCTGCCTCGCCCAGCGCGGCCGCGACTGCCTCGGCCGGCGCGGCGGCGCCGGGAGAGATGACCCACCATGGACCATCGAGGCGCGCGCCCGAGGTCGCCAGCGGCAGCCAGGCCTCGTCGTAGAGCCAGCCGGCGACCCGCGCGTCGCTCACGCGGTCGCGCCGCCACGCCGCGATGCGATCGAGCAGCGTGCGCAGGTCGACCCGGGTGCCGTCGGGGAGATCGAGCAGCGCGGCCACGCGCTCGGCGTCGCCGGCCTCGATCGCCGCCCACAGCGGGCCCTCGCGGTTGCTCGCGAGCGCCGCGGCGTGGCCGGGTGCGTCGAGCCAGTAGTGGTCGCGCTGGAACGCGTAGGTCGGCAGCTCGACCACCCGCGCGCCCGCGCCGGCGAACACCGCGTCCCACGCGACGGCGCATCCCGCGCCGTGCACCGCGGCCAGCATCGCCACGAACGCCGCCGGCTCCGCGCCGGTCCTGCGCAGCGCCGGAGCGAAGCTCGCGGCCCTGCCGTCGGGCAGGCACGCCGCGGCCATCCCGCACAGCACCGCGTCGGGGCCGCACTCGAGAAACGCCGTCGCGCCCTCGGCGAGCGCGGCCTGCACGCCGTCGGCGAAGCGCACCGCCGCGCGCACGTGGCGCGCCCAGTACCGCGGCGAGCACAGCTCGTCGGCGGTCGCCGGCCGCCCCGTGACGTTGCTGATGATCGGGATCCGCGGCGGGTGAAACGCGCAGCGCGCGGCGACCCGCTCGAACGCCGCGAGCATCCCGTCCATGTGCGGGCTGTGGAACGCGTGGCTGACCCGGAGGCGCTTGACCTTGCGGCCGCGGTCCTCGAAGCGGCGCGCCACCGCCTCGACCGCGTCGGCGTCGCCGGACACCACGGTCTGCACTGGACCGTTGAGCCCGGCGATCACCACGCGCTCGGTGACGTGCGCGCCGACCTCCGCCTCGCTCGCGGCGATCGACGCCATCGCGCCTCCCGGCGGGCACGCCTGCATCAGCCGGCCCCGCGCCGCGACCAGCACCGCCGCGTCGTCGAGCGACAGCACCCCGGCGACGTGCGCCGCCGCGAGCTCGCCGATCGAGTGGCCGAGCAAGAGGTCGGGCGTCACGCCGAGCTCCTCGATGCGGCGGAACAGCGCCACCTCGAGGGCGAACAGCGCCGGCTGGGTGTACGCGGTCTGATCGAGCGCGCCGTCGCCGCGCGCGATGACGTCGAGGATCGAAGCGTCGAGGTGGCGATCGAGCGCGGTCGCCACCGACGCGAGGTGGCGCGCGAACGCGGCGTCGGCGGCGCACAGCGCCTGGCCCATCGCGACGCGCTGGCTGCCCTGGCCGGTGAACAGCGCGACGAGCTTTCCGCGCGGATGCTCCGCGGGCACGATCGCATCGCCCGGCTGGCCACCGGCCGCGAGCTCCACCAGGCGCCGCACCAGCTCGTGGCGCGCATCACCGGCGTCGGGCACGTCGGGTGCGCAGATCAGCGCGGCGCGCCGCTCGAAGGCGGTGCGCGTGGTCGCCAGGCTGTACGCGATGTCGAGCAGCGGCGCCCCGGGCTGCGTCCGGAGGTGCTCGGCGAGCCGCGCCGCGTTGCCGCGCAGCGCCTTGTCGGTCAGCCCCGAGATCAGGATCGGGATCGCCGCGCGCACCGCGGTGGCGGCGCCGGCCGGCTCGGCGACTGGCTCCGCCGGCGGCTCCTCGAGAATGAGGTGCGCGTTGGTCCCCGACAGGCCGAACGAGCTGACCCCGGCGCGGCGCGCGCGGTCCGCGCGGCGCGGCCACGGCACCGCGGCGTCGAGCAGGCGCAGGCGGCCATCGCTCCAGTCGACCCTCCGGGTCGGCCGGTCGGCGTAGCGCGACGGCGGCAGCTCCTCGTGCGCGAGCGCCATCACCATCTTGATGACGCCGGCCACGCCGGCGGCGGCCTGGGCATGGCCGAGGTTCGACTTGAGCGAGCCCAGGTACAGCGGCGCCTCGGCGGTGTGGGCCGGGCCGTAGGTCGCCTGCAGCGCGGAGGCCTCGACCGGATCGCCGCGCAAGGTCCCGGTGCCGTGCGCCTCCACCGCGTCGACATCGCCCGCGTCGAGCCGCCCCGACGCGAGCGCCTGACGGATCACGCGCTCCTGCGCCTGCGCATTCGGCGCGGTCAGCCGCCAGCTCCGGCCGTCCTGGTTCACCGCGCTGCCGCGCAGCAGCGCGTGGCTGCGCCGGCCCTGCCGCGCGGCGTCCGAGGCGCGCTGCAAGACGAGGATGCCGCAGCCCTCCGCGAAGCCGACGCCATCAGCGTCGTCGGAGAACGACTTGCAGCGTCCGTCCGGCGCGAGCCCGCGCTGGCGGCTCCACTCGATGAACGTCGCCGGCGTTCCCATCACGGCGACGCCGCCGGCGAGCGCGAGATCGATCTCGCCGTGACGCAGCGCCTGCATGGCCAGGTGGATGGCGACCAGCGACGAGCTGCACGCGGTGTCGAGGCTGATCGCCGGCCCCTGCAGCCCGAGGGTGTACGAGATCCGGCCGGTCGCGGTGCTCGCGTAGCTGCCCACGCCGATGTGGCCGTCGAGCTGCGCCGGCGACGCGATGAAGCGATCCCAGCCGTAGTCGTTGTACATCACGCCGGCGTAGACGCCGGTCAGGCTGCGCTCGAGCCGGGCCGGGACGATCGCCGCGCGCTCGAGCGCCTCCCACGCGGTCTCGAGCAGCAAGCGCTGCTGCGGGTCCAGCCGCTCGGCCTCGCGCGGGCTGACCCCGAAGAACGTCGCGTCGAACAGGCCGGCGTCCTCGAGCAGGCCGCCCTCGCGCGTCACCGACTTGCCCGGCGCATCGGGATCGGGGTCGTACATCGCCTCGATGTCCCAGCCCGAGCGCGCCGGCATGCGGGTGATCGCGTCGCCGCCGCGCTGGACCAGCCGCCACAGCGCCTCGGGCGTGGCGATGCCGGCCGGATAGCGGCACGCCATCCCGACGATCGCGATCGGCTCGTCATCGCCGCGCGGCAGCACCGGCCCGGCGTGGCGATCCCGCGCCTCGGCCAGCTCGCCGACTAGCCGGGCGATCAGCGCGTCGACGCCGGGCGTCTCGAGCAGCGCGACCGGAACGACCGGATGCTGCAGCGCGCGGCTGAGCCCCTCGGCGAGGTCGATGGCGAGCGCAGCGGTGACCCCCATCTCGCGCAGCGCGCCGCCCGCGATCGCCTCGGGCGGCCGGCTCAGAACCCGGGCCAGCTCGCACCGGACCAGCTCGCCGACGATCGCCGGTCGCTGATCGGCGGTCGCAGCCTCGAGCTGCCTTCGCAGCGTTCGCAAGCGCTCGCTCATACCCGCGCGTGCCCGTTAGCTCGAGAAGTACTTGCCGGCGAAGAAGCTGTGCGCGCGGAAGCCGCGCACGCGCTTGAGGTACGACGCGACGAAGTCGTCGATCACGCCGCCGGTGACCGACGGCCGGTCCGCCAGCGCCTCCGCCCAGCGCGCCACCTTGGGGAAGTCCTGGAACAGCCGCGCCTCCGAGCTGCGCTGCAGGACCACGCAGCGGTAGAGCACCGGGGCCGCGGCGGCATCGACCAGGCTGAAGCTTCCGCCCGCGAACAGCGGCCCCTCGATCGCCCGCTCGTAGCCGGCGAACACATCGTGAACCGCGCGCCGTCCCTTGTCGTGGGCCTCCTCGGTCGCCGCGGTGAGCATGCTGTTCATGGTGTTGAACAGGTCCTCGCCGAGCCGCACCATCGCGCGGTGCCGGGCGCGGCCGATCGGGCTGTCGGGCAGCATCCGGGGCGCACAGACCTCGTCGATGAACTCGTTGATCGCCAGCGACTCGAACAGCGGCGTGCCGTCGGCCACGAGCACCGGGACCATGCCGGTCGGCGACAGCTGGACGAACCACTCCGGCTTGCTGGCGAGGTCGACATACTTCACCTCGAAGGCGGCCTGCTTCTCCGCGAGCAGCGCCGTGACGCGGTGCACGTACGGGCAGAACACCCAGCTTACGACCTCGAGCTTCATGGTTCCCCTTTACTCTGCTCGATTGCGATGTGGTGAAATTGCCATATCACCACTCGCTCGCAGAGAACTCAAACTCTACCATAGTCGTGTGCGCGACTGCGCGGTCAGTTCAATGGTGATGTGAGAGAATCCGCATTCCGAATCAACTCCATCGGAGCGAGGATTGACAGCCTGGGGGTTCCCTGCAACACTGACAGAATGGGGCGGACTCGACGGCAATTCACCAAACCGGGTCGAGTGAGGGCGGCTCGATCGCAGTGCGAATCGAGTCGATGTGATGGCTCGATGCGAAGATGGCAAAGACTGCCGTCGGTAGCGTCATTATTTTGGTTGGATTTGGCTGGAGTTGGCGGCAATCGGCTGGAGTCGGCGGAATCGGGAGTGGCGCAGCTCATTACCCGCTAGCGGTTCTCAGTGCCGCGCGATGAACCTGTGCAGGGCTGTATTTACCTGAATGGAACATTCCTTGCTCCTGGGGAGGCCCGAGTCTCGGTCTTCGACAGGGGCTTTCTCTATGGCGACGGCGTCTTCGAATCGCTTCGCACCTATGGCGGTGTGCCATTTCGCCTCGATGCCCATCTGACGCGCCTCGCCAGCGCGCTGGACGAGGTCGGCATCGTCGGTGTTCCGGCTCCGAAACAGCTTCAGGGCATCGTGGCGGAGACTCTGGCGCGCGCCGGGCTGCCCGACGCCTATCTGCGGATCACGGTGACGCGCGGCACGCAGTTCGAGGGCGGACCCGCGCCGCGCGACGGCCTTGCGCCCACCGTGGTGGTGGTGGCGCTACCCCTGCACGGCTATCCCGCGGCGGCGTACGAGCGCGGCGTCACGGCGGTGCTGCTGTGGCCGCGCGCGGTCGCGGATCGCCCCGCCCCGGCGGTCAAGTCGCTGAGCTTTCAGCGCGGTGTGCTGGGCAAGCAGCAGGTGGTGAGCCGTGGCGCACACGAGGGCTTCTACCTCGATGGCAGCGGCCATGTGACCGAAGGGACGACGTCGAACGTCTTCGCGGTCCAGGGCGGGGCGCTCCGCACGCCGCCCCGGGAGGTCTGCCTCGACGGCGTGACGCGGCGCGAGGTCCTCGCGATCGCGCGCGACCGCGGGTTGCCGGCCGCCGAAGCGCCGGTCACGATCGAGTCGCTCCACGCGGCCGACGAGGTCTTCGTGACCAACTCGCTGGCCGAGCTGCTTCCCGTGGTGGAGATCGAGGGGCGCCCGGTCGGCGCCGGCCTGCCGGGCCCGATCTGGCGGCAACTATGGCTCGCCTATCGCGACGCGTGCGGAGTGGGCGCAGCCCGTGCTTGAGCTGCCCGAGGTGCGCCACCGCTCGTGCCGGGTCGAGGTCCTGCCCGAGCGCCGCGATCCGCTCGCGCTGGCGCGGCTATGGGCGGACCGCGCGCACTTCGTGCTGCTCAAGACCAGCGACGCGCGGACCCGCGAGGGCCAGTGGATCTTCTTCGGCGCCGATCCGTTCCTCGTGTTTCGCTCCAAGCGCGCGGCGTGCTGGGCCGGCCGCCCCGGCCAGGAACGGCGGTTACCGCGGTCGCCGCTCGTCGAGCTCGCCGCCATCCTGGAGCACTACCGCCTGCCGGCCGAGGACGACTGCGGCGTGCTGCCCGAGCTGCCGTTCCGCGGCGGCGCGCTCGGCTATCTCGGCTACGAGCTGCTCTATCTGCTCGAGGACATTCCGGATCTCGGGCGCGATGACCTCGCGGTCCCCGACTGCTACCTCCTGTTCTTCGACACCGTCGTGGCCTGCCATGCCCGGACCGGGCAGGTCGCGGTGATCGCGAACGGCTTCGGGCCATCACCGGGTGTGGCGCGCCGGCACGCCGACCAGCGGCTGCGCGACGCCGCCCGCGAGGTTCGTGCGTCACCGGAGGTCGGCACCGTGGCGAGCTCCGCCCCGCGCGGACCGCGGCGCCGGCTGTCCGAGCACGATCTCGTGTCGCGCGGCATCCATCCCGTCCTGCCGCGCGCCGGCTACCTGGACCTGATCGAGACCGCCAAGGCGCACATCCGGGCCGGCGACATCTTCGAGATCTGCACCTGCAACCGCTTCGACACGACGTTCTCCGGCTCCGGCTTCGAGCTGTTCTGTGCCCTGCAGCGCGTCAATCCCGCGCCGTACTCCGCGTATCTCCGGCTGCCCGAGGTCGAGGTCCTGTCGTCGTCGCCCGAGCGGTTCCTGAGCCTGGATCGCGACCGCTGGGTCGAGACCCGCCCGATGAAGGGCACGCGGCCGCGCGGCCGGACGCCCGACGAGGATCGCGAGCTGTCCCGCCAGCTGGCGCAGAGCGAGAAGGACCGCGCCGAGAACATCATGATCGTCGACCTCGCGCGCAACGACCTCGGCCGGGTCTGCGAGTTCGGCAGCGTGACGGTGCCCGATCTCCAGGTCGTCGAGACCTTTGCGTTCACCCACCAGATGGTGTCGACCGTGCGCGGCCGGCTGCTCGGCGCGCACACCACGATCGACCTGATCGCCGCGACCTTCCCGGGCGGCTCGATGACCGGCGCACCCAAGGTCGAGGCGATGAAGATCATCGACCGCCTCGAGCCGGTCAAGCGCGGCATCTTCTCGGGATCGATCGGCTACCTCGACTTCGAGGGCATGGTCGGCCTCAACATCGTCATTCGCACGCTCATCAAGAAGGGGACAGCGCTCAACTTCCACGTCGGAGGGGCGATCGTCTCCGATTCGGACGCCGCCGACGAGCATCAAGAGATCCTGGACAAGGCCGCCGGGCTCGTCGCCGCGCTGGAGGAGTACGAAGCCGCCGGCAGGCCGGGGAGCTCGCCATGACCGATCGCAGCTGGCGGATCGTCATCATCGACAACTACGACTCGTACGCCTACAACCTCTACCAGCGCATCGGCGAGATCGTCGGCGTGGCTCCGCGGGTGTTTCGCAACGACCGCGTGACGCACGACGAGGTCTGCGCGCTCGCGCCGACCCACCTCGTGATCTCGCCCGGTCCCGGCAACCCCGAGAACCCCGCCTACTTCGGGGTCTGCTGCCGCCTCGTGCTCGAGCTCGGCCCGCGCCTGCCGGTGCTGGGCGTCTGCCTCGGCCACCAGGGCATCGGGTTCGCGTTCGGCGGCCGCGTCATCCGCGCCCCGGCGCCGATGCACGGCAAGTCGAGCCGTGTGAAGCACGACGGATCGCGGCTGTTCCGGGGGCTCGACAGCCCGCTGGTCGGGATGCGCTATCACTCGCTGGTCCTCGATCCGGACGCGATCCCCGATGCGCTCCGCGTCACCGCGTGGACCGACGACGGGATCGTGATGGGGTTCGCGAACAAGGAGTTCCCGATCTTCGGCGTCCAGTTCCATCCCGAGTCGATCGGCACACCCCAGGGCATCCAGATCCTGCGCAACTTCCTCGAAGAGGCGGCGTGATGTCGGCCCGCGACCGCTTCCTCGCCGCCGTCCGCAAGCACCTCTACCCCGGGCCGGAGGCCGGCCTGTGGAACGCCGCGTGCGAGGCGCCGAGCCGTGCGCGGCTGCGCGAGATCCAGCAGGAGAAGCTGGCGGCGGCGTTCGATTACCTGTTCGAGGCGAGCCCGTTCTATCGCCGCCGCTTCGAGGAGGCCGGCCTGGCCCCGGGCAGCATCCGGAGCCTCGACGACCTCCGGCGCGTGCCGGTCACCCGCAAGCTCGACTGGATCCCCGACATCGAGGCCCACCCGCCGTGGGGAACGTTCTCGCCGCTGACCGAGGAGCGCTGGCGAGATCACCCGTGGATGATCTTCAGCACGTCGGGCACGACGCGCCGGCCGCGGCTGTTCCGCCACACCACGCACGACCGCGATCTGTGGGCATGGATGAACGCGCGCGCGCTGTGGTCCTACGGCGTGCGGCCCGGAGAGATCGCCCTCAATTGCTTCTACTACGGCGCGTCGGTGGCGGCCTGGGGGCTCCACGAGGGCCTCGTGCGCCTCGGCTGCCCGGTCGTCCCGGGCGGCGCGATGCCGCCGGAGCGCCGCGCGGCGGTCATTCCGTATCTGCGTCCGGCCACGATCCTCGGCACCCCATCGGGCCTGCTCACGCTCGGCCGCCGCGTCCAGGAGCAGGGCGATGATCCGGCGGCGCTGGGCGTCCGCACGCTGGTCTGCGCGGGGGAACCCGGCGCCGCGGTCGGGCCCACCAAGCGCCGGCTCGAGGCGCTGTGGGGCGCCAGCGTCCACGACGACTTCGGCTGCACCGAGATCGCGATGGCCCCGCTCGGCTACACCTGTCGGGCCGAGGCCGGCAAGACCGATGGCGAGGTCGGCGTGCACCTCATGGAGGACGCCGTGATCGTCGAGGTCCTCGACCCGATCACGCTCGAGCCCGTGCCCGTCGGCCAGCGCGGTACGCTGGTCGTGTCGAACCTCTACTCCGAGGCTGCGCCGTTCCTCCGGTTCGACATGGGTGACTGGATCCAGCTCCGCGATGACCCGTGCGCCTGCGGCCGCACCCACGCGCGCGCCGTCGGGGGGCTGCTCGGCCGCAACGATCACTGCCTGAAGATCAAGGGCCTGCAGTTCTTCCCGAGCACGTTCGAGGACGCGATCCGGTCGATCGATGGCCTGGGCGACGAGTATCGCGTCGAGGTGCGGGCGGGCGCCGCCCCGGGGCGCGAGGACCTCGAGATCATCGTCGAGCGCGGCCCCGACGTGGCGCTGACCGAGCACTGCGTGGCGAGCCGGCTGCGCGGCCTGATCGGCATCACCGTCGCGGTCACGCTCGTCGAGCCCGGCCGGCTGCCGCGCTCGGACGGCAAGGGCGTCCGCTTCGTCGACCGCAGGGCCGAGGCCGGCCGCTAGCGTAGCTACCCTTGCGCGGGGCTCGCGTTCAGCGCCGCCGGCGCCGCGCGCGCGAGCTCCTCGACCGCGTCGGTCGCCAGGCCCGCCTTCCGGCCGTGCGCGAGGTAGCTCTCGATCCCGGCGCGGGTCTGATCGCCGACCTTGGTGAAGTGGACACCGGATGCGCCACGGCGCGGGGCGGCCGAGCCGGTCGCCGACGATCGCGATCGATTGCGCGGCGGCGCGCCCGGCGAGCGACAGCCGGCCGCTGCGGCGGAGCTCGCGGAGCGACCAGCGCTCCGCCTCGAGCGCCGAGATGTATGCGTAGAGCAGCGCCGACTGGAACGGCGCGGTCGCGGCGACGTCGCCCACCCGCCGGGCCGGCAGCTTGCCCTGGCGCAGCGCCGCGACGACCGCGTCGGCGCGCTCGCCGCTGAACGGGCTCGGCGCCGGCGGCAGCCAGAACGCGACCTCCGGCTCGGAGATCCCGGTCTCGCCCGGCAGCGGCGCGTGGTAGGCGACAAAGCCGATCATGCCGTCGACGATGCGGAGCGGATGGACGACCGAGGTGACGAAGCGGCGATCCTCGAGGTTGGGCTGGGTGAACACGATCGTCGCGTCGCCGGTCTCGCGCGCGAGCTCGGCCAGCCAGTCGCCCGAGGTCAGCCCGACCGACGACACCGCCAGGTAGACCTGATCCCACGTCGTGCCGGCCGCCTCGCCCGGCGCGGTGAGGATCCCCGCCGCGGTGAACCGCACGGCCCGGCGCGGCTTGCGCGACAGCGTGTACAGCGTGAAGCCGCGGCGGCAGGCCTCCGCATATTTCGGTTTGACCAGAAAGCTCACCTCTGCGCCGCCCCGCGCGAGGTGATATCCAAAGACCTGGCCAACCGCACCGGCTCCGACGATCAGGGCACGCATCCGCGCGAGAACGTAACATCGGGGCCGACACCGCTGCGGCCGCAGGCCGGGCCCGCTCCGGATTGCGAGGGATCAGCAGGTCAATCCGGATTGGCCAGTCAATGCGGAATGAGGTGCAACGATCTATAGGAAGGCCTTGATCTGAGACCGGGACCGAATAGAGTCCTACCAGGTCCTTTTTTTTCCTGGAGAGCGCGATGGCGTTCGCGGCGCTGAAGCAGCAAGACGCGTGTCCGTGGTGCGGGCAGCGAATTTCTCACAAGCAGTTCGTCGAGATCGAGTCCCGGCTCCGTACCGAGGACAAGCGCCGCCACGAAGCGGCCGAGGCCGAGGTCCAGGCCAGGCTCGCCGCCGAGCGCGAGACGCTGGAGACCCGGTACCGGGCCGATCGGACGTCGCTCGAGCTGACGCTCGGAAAGCTCAAGGAGCAGCTCGAGAAGGCCAAGGACGACCAGGCCGAGTTCGACAAGCGCCTGCGCGAGGCGACCGAGGCGGCGGCGCAGGCCGAGCGCAAGCGGGTCGAGGCCGAGGTCGTCAAGAAGCAGCAGGCCGAGCGCGAGCGCGAGCGCGAGCTGATCAAGGCCGACTTCGATCAGAAGATGCTCAAGCAGGACGCCGAGAATCAGAAGGCGGCGCAGGCGCTCCGCAAGCAGGTCGCCGAGCTACAGAAGAAGCTCGAGGACCAGGCGGCCCGGCGGCCCGAGGTCGTCGACCTCGACGTCTTCGAGGAGCTCAAGGCGGCCTACGGCGAGGACCGCGTGCTGCGCCTGCCGCGCGGCGACGCCGGCGGCGACCTCCTGATCGAGGTCCGCTACAAGGGCACGATCTGCGGCCGGATCATCGTCGACTCGCGCAACCGCGGCAACTGGCAGACGTCGTACGCGACCAAGCTGCGCGCCGACATGGTCGAGCAGAGGGCGGACCACGCGATCCTCGCCACGCTGCACTTCCCGCGCGGCGCCGCCGAGCTGTGCCGGCACGACGACGTGCTGCTCGTCCATCCCGCGCGCGTGGTCGAGCTCGTCGGCATCCTGCGCCAGGCGATGGTGCGGATGCACCAGACCCGGCTGAGCAGCGAGCAGCGCGACGAGAAGAAGCTGCGGCTCTACGACCACATCACGTCGGAGCAGTTCCGGCGCAAGCTCGCCGACACCGGCAAGCTCGCCGAGCAGCTGCTCGACGTCGACGTCGACGAGGTCAAGGAGCACCAGCGGGTGTGGAAGGTGCGCGGCGGGCTGCTCAAGCGGCTCGAGACGGTCCAAAGCGAGGTCGTCGGCGAGATCAACGACATCATCGATGGGCGCGGCGATGATTGACGCCGCGACGGTGTGGCAGGAGCGGCGGCTCGGCCGCACGATCGTCAAGACCCGGCGAGCGATCGTCGATCTCGACGACATCCTGCCCAACGACAAGCAGCCCCGGATCGGCCCCAAGGAGGACCCGGAGCTGCAGCGCCAGATCGAGGCCAACGAGGGCATCTTCGAGCCGCTGCTGCTCGAGCCGCACCCGACGCTGGGCGACAAGTTCCGCATCATCGACGGCGACCGCCGGTGGTCCAACTCCAAGGTGCTCGTCGATCAGCTCAAGAAGCCGCAGTACCGCCAGCTGCCGGCCGAGATCACCGACCACACGCTCGAGGATGAGGAGCGGCTGCGGGTCTGGATCTACATCCACCGCCAGCGCAAGGAGTGGGACGCCAAGGAGAAGGAGATGGTCGCGTGCCGGCTGGTCGAGCTGGTCGGCCGCGCCAGCGCCGCTAACATCCTGGGCATCACGGTGCGCGAGGTCGACAAGCTGGTCGACGTCTTCCGGCTCGCCGAGCGGCTCAAGAACATCCGCGACCCGAGCGCGTCGATCACGTGGGCGCGCGAGATCAACAGCATCAACAAGAACCTGCTGCCGCCCAGCGTGCTCGACACGATCGTCGAGAAGATCAACGGCAAGCTGATCACCAACTCCAAGGACGTCCGCCGCCTGCGCGCGATCCTCAAGGACCCCGTGGCCAAGGATTGCATCCTGTCCGACGGCACGTCGATCAACGACGCGCTCGAGAAGCTCGGCGAGCCGGCGCCACCGCGCCCGAACGGGCTCGCCGGCGACCTCGGCGCGATCGTCGCGTCGATCCGCAAGCATCCGTGGACCGCGCTCGCCGAGCTGCGCGGCAACGACGACGCGATCCGCACGATCGAAGAAGCAGAGAAGCTGCTCAGAGAGCTGAAGAAAGCACTCAAGACCTAATCCGTATCCGACTCGATGTCCCCAGCAGCCTGCGCGCTGCCACGGCCTCGCTCGTCCTCGCGCAGCACCGTCACCTCCCCCTCCCCCGCAACCACCAGCAAAGCTCGCCGCGGCCTTCGGCTCACGCCGACGGAGATGGCCCGGTGCGCCCTGATTCGTCTCGTTCACTTCCGACGCTGGAGCAGCTCAGATGATCAAACTCTCGGTACGCGAGATGGCGCAATACCTCCTTTCGGATGACGCCGCCAGGCTGCAGTTACTCCGCGAGCGCAAGTTCGTCGCCCCCGAGGCGATCGCGCGCGCGCGGTTCTACTCCGAGTCGCGCACCTCGATCGCGGCCTACCACCGCGGCGCGCTCAGCCGCGACGCCGTCGAGGCCAAGGTCGTCGCGATGCGCACCGAGGCCCGGTTCTGCAATCCGCATCTCCGCATCGAGCTGCTCAACAACGCCGACGTGCTCGAGCGCTACCTCTACCACCAGGGCCACCGCACGCTGCACGTCGCGCCGGCGCCCGCCGCGGAGCTGGTGCGGAGCGGCGTCGAGATCCGCGTCCGGCCGTCGCTGTTCGCGATCGAGGACGACGACTGCCGCCGGCTGATCTTCCTCGAGCTCCGCGACAAGGCCAACCCGTCGGCGATGCGGATCATCGCCGAGCTCGCCTACGAGGCGTTCCGGCCGGTGCTGTGGAGCCTGCCGCCGCAGGCGATCCAGGTGGTCGACGTGCGCAGGGGCATCGTCACCGAGCTGCAGCAGGCGGGGTCCTCGATCGGCCCCGAGCTCGCCATGGCGTGCCACGAGATCACCGCGCTGTGGCCCGAGCTCGCGCCGCCGCGAGGGGCGCAGCCGCTGTCGAGGGCGATGGAGCGGCAGATGTCGATCGCGTGGGACTTCGAGACCTGATCGTCTCGCCGAAAACCAAGCGAGCCCGGTCTCCCGAGCTCGCGTTAGAACGTCGCTAGCGCCGACGCCGCCGTCGCGCCGGCCGCGGTGCGACCGCAGCGGCCTCGAGCTCCTCGAGATGCTCGAGCATGCTGATCATCGTGTTGCGCGTCGCCGGATGCGGCTCGTTGGTGATCGCGCGACCGAGGCTGATCCGCAGCTCGGCGCGCAGCTCGGACTCGATCAGGCGGTAGGTGCGCAGGGCCTCCTCGGGATCGTAGTGACCGAGGTCGGCCTCGCAGCCGGTGGCCGCGATCCAGACGGCGGCAAGCGCCGCGGCACGCCGCCCAGGCTGCGAGATAGCAAACTCCTTGACCGAGCTTCGAAGCCTCTGACGAACCAGAGGTACCGGCGGCAACGCGACCAGACCATCATTATCGTCGTCGGGGCGACGAAGGACAGGGCGTGTCATTGACTTGTCGGTTTCCATGGATGTTTTGTCCTGAAAATCGCGGCGGGTCCCGCTGGCTTTCCCCCAAGACAGCTGCGCTGCGATGGACCGCGACCTTGCCTGATCACGTCCAGAAAAGCGATGAAATTCCGTGGAATCCCGGCAAAAAAAATGCTGCAGACCACACTACTCCCGAATGGTGCTCAAGTGGAGGCGTCGTCGGTGAGTCGCAGAGAGAGAAACGTGCATCTCACTGAGATCTGATGGAGCGCTGTCGGTCGATTATAGGGGGGCTTCCCGCCCCCTCTCTCGCGGCAAAGCCGCGAGATTCACCCCTCCGCGCGTCGCGTCGCGCGGGTCGATCACTCCGCCGAAGCGGATCTGGTCCCGCCGGCAGCGCCCTCGATCCGCCGGGACAGGAAGTCGCGCACGGTGACGTTCACCAGGTGGGGATGCTCGATCGGCGCCGTGTGGGAAGCGTTCGGGATCTCGAGTAGCTCGGCGCCCGGGACGGCCGCCGCGATCGCGCGCGAGCGCTCCGGGGGGGTGAAGCCATCGCGGCCCCCGGCCACGACCAATGTAGGCACTGTCACGGTAGGCAGCAGGTCCTCCGCGCTGTGGCGGCCGGCCGCCGCCAGCATCGCGACAAACAGCCGCGCATCGATTCGCGCCATTCCTTCCAGGTACGGCATGAAGTCGCTCGGCTCGATCAGCTCGCGCCGGATCTCGAGCCGGCTGGCGACCTCGTACGCGAGCCGCGTCGGCAGCATCGCGCGCGTCAGCCGGTTGATGATGCGCGGGGCCTTCTGAATCAACTTCTGAATGGTCGGTAGCCATTCCTCCAATACGGCCGATCCGCGGAACGTCCGCAGCGGGTGCGAGGCTGCGCCGCACATCAGGACCAGGCCGGCAACTCGCCCCACGTGGCGGCGATAGGTCTCGAGCGCGACCTGAACGCCCATCGAGTGGCCGATCACGACCGCGCGATCGACGAGCGCGTCGTCGAGAACGCAGGCGACGTCATCGGCGAGGTCCTCGATCGTGACCCGCGCGGGATCGCGAGGCAGGGGCGTGCGGCCGTGTCCACGGTAATGAGGATGGACACAGTGGCGGTCGGCTAGGTGATGACGCAGATGACGCCAGACATAACCATCGCAACCGATGCCATCACACAGCAGCACCGGCGTCGTATGGCCCCGCTCCCCCCACGACTCGTAAAACAGGGGACTGCCATCGCTCACAGCGACGGCGTACCCCCACGCCGTCGACATGTTGCGACCTATGCGATCTCTTTCTCGTCTTCCTCGCCCGGGAACTCGTTGACGGACGGGTATTTCATGATCTCCTTGCGGGCGATCTTCCAGGCTTTCTGGACGATCCAGGACAGTGACCGATCCTGCCGGGTCGCTTCGTCTTGGATTTCCTTGAGCATGTCTTCAGGAAAGTACAGGGACTGCTTGCGTTTATCCGAGCCGGCCATACGCGACCTAGTTTCGAGGACCGCCTACACGGTGTCAAGACATCGGCCGGTGTATGGGAGAACGATCTGGCAAATGGCCAAGCAACTCGGCAGCCTAGATCGCAGAGATCCCAGCTCATCCGTTTTCTTAGATGCTTCGTTCACCGCCCAGGGGGTTGTCATCCCTCCCGCGCGTCACTATCCTATCGCGCTTTTCAACCCTTCAGCTTCGGCTGTATGAGGGGGAGAGACCCATGACCACGACCACCGCAACGCCTTCCAAGCAGCTTACCAAGAAAGAGCTGAAGAAGTTTCAGGATCTCCTCGAGGAAAAGCGGAAGGCCGTCCTCGATCGCGCGCGCGAGATGCTGTCGGTCGAGAACATGGCGCTCGACACCAACGACCTGCCGGACGAGATGGATCTCGCGTCGAGCGAGTACCTGCAGTCGTTCGAGTTCCGGTTGCGCGGCCGCGAGAAGAGCCTGCTGTCCAAGCTCGATCTCGCGCTGAAGAAGATCACGGACGGCACGTTCGGGATCTGCGAGATCTGCGAGGAGCCGATCGGGAAGAAGCGGCTCGAGGCGCGCCCGGAGACCACGCTGTGCATCAAGTGCAAGGAGGACCAGGAGCGCGAAGAGCGCACGATGGGGTAGTGCGGAGCAGATCCACACCGTGGATCGAGCGGCTCGGACGAAGCCGCGTCGGAAATCCGCCAGTCGCGATCGGCTCGACGAGCGAGACCTCTGCTACCGTCTGGCCATGGCTGATGAGGATCGCAGGAGGTTCCTGAAGGTCGCGACGTGTGCGATCGGGGGTGGCGTGGGGCTCGCGGTGGCCGGTCCGGTGTTGACCCTGCTCGCCGATCCGGCGGGCAAGACCACGGTGACGACACCGACCACGCCGCTCGATCTCGGGCCTGCCGAGCAATTTCGCGCGGGTGCGGAGCCGCACAGGGTCGACGTCGTGGCGCCGATCATCAAGGATGGATGGACCGCGGCGCGCGACGTGGTGCTCGGCGCGGCGTGGGTTCGCCGCACGGCACCCGACAAGCTCGTCGCGCTGTCGGCGGTCTGTCCTCACCTCGGTTGCGCGATCGGCTGGGACGCCATCGCCGGCAACTTCCTGTGCCCGTGCCATGACAGCCGGTTCAGCGTCGCGGGCGAGAAGCTCAACGGCCCGTCGGAGCGCGGCATGGATGAGCTGCCGCTCGAGGTCCGCGACGGCCGTCTCCTGCTGACCTGGGTTCGCTACAAGACCGGTCAGTCGCGGCGGGAGCCGGGATGAAGACCACCGTCCGCGACTTCCTCCGCGAGCGCGGTCTCGGCGGCGGAGGCACTCCCGCCATGCTCGCGGGGCGCGCGTCGTTCGCCTACGTGTTCGGCACGGTGCTCGTGTTCCTGCTGGTCGTCGAGGCCGTGTCCGGGATCGCGCTCGCCGCGTTCTATGCGCCGTCGTCGACCGATGCCTGGGGCTCGGTCGCGTACGTCCAGGACCAGGTGACGCTGGGCTGGCTCGTGCGCGGCGTGCACTTCCACGCGGCGTCGGCGATGGTGATCGTGGCGGGGCTGCACCTGGTGCAGACCGCGCTGTACGGCGCGTACAAGAAGCCCCGCGAGCTGGTCTGGTGGCTCGGCATCCTCCTCATGATGCTGATCCTGGCGTGGGCGGTGACCGGCTACGTGCTGCGCTGGGATCAGGCCGGCTACTGGGCGAACAAGGTCGAGGTCGGCATCGCCGCCGCGACCCCGGTCGTCGGAGGCGTGATCCGCAAGCTGGCGCTCGGCGGCAACGACTACGGCAACCTGACGCTGACGCGGTTCTACGCGCTGCACGTGCTGATCCTGCCGGCGGTGGTCGGTGCGCTGACCGCGGGGCACGTGATGCTGGCGCGCAAGCTCGGGCCGACGCCGCTGGGCGACCGCGAGCGCACCCCGCGGCCGCGCTGGCCCGATCAGACGCTGCGCAACGCGATCGCGATCGCGATGGTCTTGACCGTGCTCGTCGTGTACGTCGTCGCCGTGCGCGGCGTCGAGCTCGCCGCGCCCGCCGATCCGTCGCAGGCCTACGACGCGCGGCCGCTGTGGTACTTCCGCTGGCTGTTCGAGCTCCGCGATCTGTCCGGGCGCGCCGAGAAGGTGGTCGCGCTCGTGATGCCCGCGATCGTCGCCGGCGCGCTGGTGGCGCTGCCCCTGGCCGATCGCGCGCCGACCCGCGAGCCCCGGGCCCGCGTGGCCTACCTCGGCGCGCTCGCCGGTCTGCTCGCCGTGATCGGCGGGCTCACCGTGGCCTCGTTCGCCGGCGATGCGCGCGACAAGCAGCTCGCCAAGCGCAACACCCAGGCCGAGCAGCGCGCCCAGCTCGCGCGCAAGCTGGCGCGGCTCAACGGCGTGCCCGCGAGCGGAGCCGCCGACGTGTTCCTCACCGCGCCGATGGCCCGGGCCCGCGCCGTGTTCGCCACCCGCTGCAAGAGCTGCCACGACGCCGAGAGCATGGACCGCAAGGGACCGATGCTCGGGGCGGGCCACTTCAACCGCAGCTGGATCCGGGCGTTCCTCAAGAACCCCAGCGGCGAGCCGTTCTGGGGCCGCACCAAGCTGGCCAAGAGCGACGCGGCGATGAAGTCGTTCGCGCAGATGCCGGCGGCCGAGCTCGACGGCATCGTCGAGCTGATCTACAGCGAGTCGGGGGCGACCGACGTCGACGCCGACAAGCGCAAGCGCGGCCTCGACGTGTTCGAGACCGCGTGCAGCGACTGCCACGCGCGCGAGGACGGCATGCCCGGCACCTCCGCGCCCGGTCTGTCCGGCGTCGGCAGCCGCGCGTACTACCTGTCCTTCATCTCCAACCCCAAATCGGCCTTCCACATGGGCAAGGACAAGAGCGAGATGCCCCGGTTCGACAAGGAGATCTCGCTCGCCGATCGCGACGCCCTGGCCGAGTACCTGGTGTGGCTGCGCGGCGCGACGCCGCCCGACCTCGCCGCGCTGGATCAGTAGAGGGCCCATGCCGACGTTCGCGTTCCAGGACATCTTCGAAGCGGGACACCATGACGACACGCCGTATCGCAAGCTGACCGGCGACCTCGTCCAGCCGGTCGCCGCCGGCGGCCGCCGCTTCCTCGAGGTCGCGCCCGAGGCGCTGACCCTGCTCACCAGGACGGCGATGCGCGACATCGCGCACCTGCTCCGGCCCGGCCACCTCGCACAGCTGCGCGCGATCCTCGACGACAAGGACGCCTCGCCCAACGATCACTTCGTCGCGCTCGAGCTGCTCAAGAACGCCAACATCGCCGCCGGCGGCGTCCTGCCCGGCTGCCAGGACACCGGCACCGCGATCGTCATGGGCAAGCGCGGCCAGCACGTGCTGACCGCCGGCAACGACGAGGCCGCGATCGCGCGCGGCGTGTTCGACACCTACGCCGAGGCCAACCTGCGCTACTCGCAGGTCGCGCCGCTCGACATGTTCGAGGAGAAGAACACCGGCAACAACCTCCCGGCGCAGATCGAGATCTACGCCACCGACGGCGACGAGTACCACTTCCTGTTCATGGCCAAGGGCGGCGGCTCGGCCAACAAGAGCCTCCTGTTCCAGGAGACCAAGGCGCTGCTCAACCCGGCGAGCCTGACCGCGTTCCTCGATCAGAAGCTGCGCTCGCTCGGCACCGCCGCATGCCCGCCGTACCACCTCGCCGTCGTGATCGGCGGAACATCCGCCGAGCTCGCGCTCAAGACCGCCAAGCTCGCCTCGGCGCGCTACCTCGACGGCCTGCCGGCCACCGGCAACGCGCTCGGCCGCGCGTTCCGCGACCTCGACTGGGAGCACAAGGTCATCGAGATCGCGCGCGCGACCGGCATCGGCGCGCAGTTCGGCGGCAAGTACTTCTGCCACGACGCGCGCGTGATCCGGCTGCCGCGCCACGGCGCGAGCTGCCCCGTCGCGATCGCGGTGTCATGCTCGGCCGACCGCCAGGCGCTGGGCAAGATCACGCGCGACGGCGTGTTCGTCGAGGAGCTCGAGCACGATCCGGCCCGGTACCTCCCCGACACCGCGCCCGCCGACGTCGCCGGCGACGAGGTCCGCATCGACCTGACCCGGCCGATGGCCGAGATCCGCCAGACCCTGTCGCGCTATCCGATCAAGACCCGCCTGGTGCTGAGCGGTCCGATGATCGTCGCCCGCGACATCGCGCACGCCAAGCTCAAGGACCGCATCGATCGCGGCGAGGGCCTGCCGCAGTACCTCAAGGACCACTGCGTCTACTACGCCGGCCCCGCCAAGACGCCCGCCGGCTACGCCTCCGGCTCGTTCGGCCCCACCACCGCGGGCCGCATGGACAGCTACGTCGACCTGTTCCAGTCGCACGGCGGCAGCATGGTCATGCTCGCCAAGGGCAACCGCTCGCCGCAGGTCACCCAGGCCTGCAAGACCCACGGCGGCTTCTACCTCGGCTCGATCGGCGGCCCGGCCGCCCGCCTCGCCAAGGACTGCATCAAGCGCGTCGAGGTCCTCGAGTACCCCGAGCTCGGCATGGAAGCGGTCTGGAAGATCGACGTCGTCGACTTCCCCGCGTTCATCGTCGTCGACGACAAGGGCAACGACTTCTTCGCCGGGATCACGGGCGGCGGCAGCGGCTCCGCGGCGCTGAAGCGAAGTTGACCGAGCGCCAGGCACCAGCGCGTACCGCCGCTTGCATCGCCCGATGCGTTGATCTCCAATGGCTCCATGGCCGATGCGGCATCTGCGCGAGAGCACGGTGAGCCCGTCGACATCGTGATCCTGACCGTCATCCCGTGCAGACTAAACATCATGTGACGTGGCAAGAGCCGGCACCCACGTGGGTGTGACGTCGGCTACGTTGGTCCCACGCGGGTCAAGGTCGCCAGCATCTCGTGCAGGTCATCGATCTTGGGTACCGGGCTCAGGCTGTACCGGAACGTGGTCGCATACGCGGACAGGCGCGCGAGCGGTCGAAACCGCTCGCGCCAAGGGTCACCGGCTGGCAGCGGACGAGGCTCGGAACCAGGTCGATCATCGATGAGGATCACCAGATCGTGATCCTTGGTATTGAGAAGGCCGCGGTCGAGCCGGATCGCGCCGAGTATCTGAGGGTCGACGAGGAGGCGTGCGGCGGCATTCAGATCGAGGCTCGCGGCGTCGAGCAGCTTGACGATCGGCTTGAGCTTTTGCGTCACGCGTCATCGGCCATAGACGATGTGGCCCTCGCGCGCGACGGCCTCGGCAAGCTCTCCTGGGATGTGACGATCCTCCTCCTCGGTTCTCGC
>VBLP01000129.1:21225-31678 GCA_005887925.1 Deltaproteobacteria bacterium
TCGCGAGCAGCAGGCGATCGAGCAGATCGCCCAGCCGATGCCCTCGGCATATCGGTCGCGGCCAGCGATCTACTTCTGGGCGCCGAGCTAGCTCCTGGATCAGCCCGGTGATCTCGGGACGCAACGGCTCACTCGTAGGGATCCCGGGTCTGAGCCGCCTGCCACAGCTCATCGAACTTGGGCCGTACGTACGGATCAAGCTTCTCGACGAAGCTTGCCGGCAGCCCAGTGCTGCGGATGAGATTCAGTACATCCGCGAGATCATGGAGCCGGTGCGGTGCCGTCATGCCGGACGCGAGCTTGAGCTCGATGAATTGCGGCAGCGGCAAAAGCGCGAACTTCCCCCCGCGCAACGCCGTCGTCGCGGGATCGGGAAATGCGATCGGTTTGGGTTGACCGTCCCCTGGGAAACGACCTGTGCTGAGGACATCGATCTTCACGTTGTACTCGGTATCGATCAGCTTGCCGGTTCCCGGAACGCGTTCTGCGTAGCCTTGCCCCAGGTACTTGCGCTTGAAGCGTTGGAGGTCATCGTCCCGCAGAATCAGGTCCACATCCACCGTCGCGCGGCGATGACCATACTCGTTGAGCGCGAGCGCGCCGATCACCGCATGCGGGATCTGTTCGGCATCGAGGATGCCGACGAGCTTGAACAATGCCTTGTGAACCTCTGCCTCTCCCATGAAAAACCTTTCGCACCAGGCCACGCCGTCGAGAAATTGCTCCTCTGCGTGCAACGAAAGCCGTCCTGACCCCCAGGTCAGCGTTTCGATGGGATCGCCCACCGGGCCAGTCTACCGCCCTCGATCTGCGTTGCCAACGGAGCGGATCCGTCCGATCAGCTTCGGCGCTCGCTTGCATGGGTCGACGCGGTGACGTTCGTCCCACGCGGGACGTGGGCCTCACAAGGCTACGAGTCGGGGCAGGCCGTCGCTGCTGGTGCCATCGAGCGAACCGGAGGACGCGAGCAGCAGGCGGTCGAACCGATGGCCAAGCCGATGCCCTCGGACACCTGCGCTGGAGTTCCATCATCAGCGGTTCACGCGCGGCGGAACACAGCCGGCGGGTCATGGCAGTGGCAGCTGCGCGTCGAGCGGATCGAGGCTAGCCAGGACGGCCGCGCCGTGGTGGGCAGCGCGCTCGGCGGTCGCGTGGGCGGAAAGGCCGGCGGCGACGGAGGGGGAGTCGAAGCGCGCGATGCCTGCGGCGGTCTCGATGGTGCCGCCGCGCGCGCCCTCGGTCATCACGAGGGCGGTCGGCGGCATAGGGTAATCGGCGCGCGTGCTGCGCTCGCGGGGATCGGAGCGGCTGCCGATGATCGCATCGAGCACGACGCCGGAGGCGGCGATGGCGTCGCGGCGGCGCGCGGCGGCGACGAGGATGCGGGCCCACCGCCGGCGAGCACGCGCGGCTCGCGAAGGTGCGCGATGTCGCCGGCGGACGGAACCGCCGCGACCGAGCCGAGGGTGATGTACTCGACGTGGCCGATCACGCCGATGCGCAAGACAGCCTCGATCGCGGGTCCAACACGGGGAGAGCCTATCGGCCATCCTTGCCGCGTGACCCGCTGCCACTTGGGCGCGGGCAGCCCAGGCATCCCGATTGGCTCCTACAGGATAGGGCTCGGAAGGTAGCTGGTAAAGCGAAATCGGATCGCCGACAACGGCGTCATGGGCAATCACGGCGTGGGCTTCGTGGGGATCGACTTCGGAACGACGAACTCGGCGGTCGCGATCGCCGAGGCGAGCGGCGCGGTGCAGCTGGTGCCGCTGGCGGGCGCGCCGCACTGGCGGACGGTCTTGTACTTCGAGCCGGGCGGGGCGCTGACCGCGGGCGGGCCGGCGATCGCGCGGTACCTGGAGACCGAGGGCGAGGGCCGGCTGATCCAGTCGATCAAGTCGCACCTGGCGAGCGCGGCGTTCTCGCGGACAGTGATCTTCGGCCGGCGCTGGCAGCTCGAGGACATGATCGCAGCGTATCTGCGGCACGTCCGCGCGGCGGCGCCGCTGGAACTCGGCCGGCGCGCGGTGATCGGCCGGCCGGTGCGCTACTGGGGCGCGGAGTCGGCCGACGATGACGCGCGCGCGGTGGGCCGGATGCGCGAGGCGCTGGGCAAGGCCGGGTTCGACGAGGTGGTGTACGAGTACGAGCCGGTCGGCGCGGCGGCGCGGTACGCGGCGGGGCTCGATCACGACGAGCAGATCGTCGTGGCCGACTTCGGCGGCGGCACGACGGACTTCAGCGTGGTCTGTGTGCCGAGCGGGCGGGTGCTGGCGACGGGCGGGATCGGGGTATCGGGCGATGCGTTCGATGCCCGCATGATCGACGCGATCGTCGCGCCGGCGCTCGGCCGCGGCACGCGGTATCGCGACGAGATGGGCGGCGAGGCGCCGGTGCCGGCGTGGCTCTACGGTCACCTGCGGCGCTGGCATTACCTGTCGTTCCTCAAGGACGCGGCGACCTTGCGCCTGCTCGACCGGGTGATGCGCGGCGCGCTCGAGCCGGCGCGGATCGGCCGGCTGGTGCGCGTGGTCGACGACGATCTGGGCCTGGCCCTGCACCGCGCGGTCGAGGGCGCCAAGGTCCGGCTGTCGGCGCGCGATGCCGATCGCGTGGCGCTCGACCTGATCGATCTCGATCTCGCGGTGGCGCGGCCGGGCTTCGAGGCCTGGATCGCCGGCGATCTCGCGGCGATCGATCGCGTGCTCGACGACGTGCTCGCGCGCGCGGGCGCGGCGGCCGCCGACATCGACCGCGTGTTCGCGACCGGCGGTACGTCGCTGGTCCCGGCGGTGCGGCGGCGGCTCGCCGAGCGGTTCGGGGCCGACAAGCTGGTCGGCGGCGAGGAGCTGACCAGCGTCGCCTGGGGCCTGGCCGCGCGCGCCCGCGCGGTGTTCGGCTGATCGGCCGGCGGGCGGCGATCAGCCCTTCGCGTCGGACCTGGCGGGATGCTCCTCGAGGAACTTGTCGACCGCCTTGTAGAACCCGGCGGGGTCGTCGTACATCACGAAGTGATGGGTGCGGGGCAGGACGATCATCTGGTGATCGGGGATGGTCTCGATCTGGTTCCGGATCCGCGTCTGGAAGTAGCCGTCGGCGGCGATCACCAGCACCGGCGCGGTGATGTCCTTGACCTTGTCGGTCAGGTCCGTCCTCATCATCTCGTAGATCGCGTCGCCGATCTTCCTGGGGGCGCCGCTCATCGACATGAACGCCGCGCGCATGCCGCCGGTGAACTCCTCGTCGCTGGCGTCCCTCCACTTGGCGCGCAGCGCCTTGGCCTCGTCGAGATCGCCCGACAGCGCCGGGCCGGCGTCGACCACGATCACCGGCCCGACCAGCTCGGGGTGGTACGACGCGATCCAGTAGGCGATGAAGCCGCCCATGCTGTGGCCGACGATGATCGGGTTGCGGAGCCGGCGCGAGCGGATGTAGCGGGTCAGATCGCGGCGCACGGCGGCGGACAGCGGCTCGCTGATCGCATCGTTGCCGGCGAAGCCCGACAGCGTCAGGACATGGGACTCGTAGTCGTCGCCGAGGTGGCTCACGAAGTCGTCCCAGACCATGCCGGGACAGCCGAGCCCGGGGATGAAGATCACGGCCCGGCCGCTGCCCTTGACCTCGACGCTGAACGCGACCGGCTTGAAGTCGGCCGGGGCGGCGAAGGGGTCGCGGTCGCCGCGGCTCGGGAGGCGCTCTTCGTCGTCGCGCTCGGCAGCGCGCGTAGTCCCGCAGGCCGCCAGGGCGGCGAACGAGAGCACGAGGCCGGCACGCATCGCGCAGTTATCCCACGGCGCTTCGCGGATGGCCAAGTCAAGCGCAGGCCTGCATCGCGCGCTAACTCCGCGATGTCCCCTGCTCGCAAGGTGCATCGCACGCTGACTACGATTCGCGTCAATCCACGAACAGCGCGACGACCTGCCCGAGATCCGCGCGCGCCGTGAACGTCGGCTTGCCGCCCTCGATCGCGCAGCACTGCGCGGTGCGGAACTGCGGAAACGCCGGCACGCCGAGCAGGAACGCGCCGAGCGTCGAGATCGCCGGCTCGTGGCTGACGACGATCACCGAGCTGCCGGCGGCCAGGATCGCGGCGCTGGCGATCCGCGGCTGGGCGGCCGGCTCGAGGCAGCGCAGCGAGCTCACCGGGCCGAGGTAGTCCAGGCTCGCCGCGAGCAGCTCGGCGGTCTGGACCGCGCGCGGCAGGGGCGACGACAGGATCACGTCGGGCGCGACGGCCTGCTCGCGCAGCAGCCGGCCGAGCACCCGGGCGGCCTCGCGGCCGCGCGGCGATAGCCAGCGATCGCGGTCGCTGCCGGCGTCCTCCTCGGGAACGGCGTCGCCATGGCGAACCAGGTAGATGCGCACACCGCCATCATAGCGGAACGGCTACTGCGGTGTGGTCACCGGCCCGGAGGGCGCCGCCGACCCCGCCGACCCCGCGCCGGCCGGTTCTTCGGGCGGCAGCGGCTCGTCGCCCGAGCCCGCGGCCTCGACGGCCGGCGGCACCTGCTTGCACAGCGGCGCGGCCGCGATCGACAGCACGTCGAGCGCCAGGCCGGAGCGGTCCACGGTGCCGCCGGCAGCGCGGCTGTCGAGCCGGGCCGCCTCGCGCCCGGTCGTCGCGTCCCACATCCGGATCGCGCCGTCGCCGTCCTCGTAGGCCAGGACATCGGCGCCGGCCCAGCGGGTCGCGAACCGGCTCCGGGCCGACAGCAGGTGCTTGTACGTGCCGGTCCTGGCGTCGGCGACGTACAGCGACGGCGCCGCGTCCTTGGCGCACGGATCGACCGCGGTCGCGAACGCGACGTGCGCGCCGCCGGGCGACACCGCGATCGACCACTGCGCCGCGGTCCCCGATTCGGGGATCTGGACCGGCTTGCCGGACTCGGTCTTGAGGCTCGCGGTCACCGGCGGGTCGCCGGTCCACGCCGTGACCACACCGTCCGGAACCCGGACGAGGCGGCACTCGTCGAGCGACACCACCACGCGGGTCGCCGCCGGCGCGGTCGTCACCTTGGTCAGCTTGCCGGTCGTGCGGTCGACCGACGACACCACGAGCCCGCCGACCGTCCAGCGCCCGGTGGCCTGCGCGACCGACACCAGCAGCTGGTCGCCCGCCGCGTAGCCCAGCGTGACCTCGCGCGCCGCCGGCAGCGTGGTGCGCGGCGCCGTCGCCCTCCACTCGACGGTGTCGTAGAGCTGGATCCACGACCGCGCGAGCAGCGGCGCGGGCTCGGCGCCCGCCTCGGACCTGGGCCGATCGATCCGGTCGAACCCGACCAGCGCGACCTCGTTGCCCGACGCCGGCCGGACGAAGCCGACCACCTGGTGATCTGTGTGGGTCAGCCGGAAGTAGCGCCGGGTCTCGCGGTCGAACGCGTAGAGCTCGCCGCGGCTGGTCGCCGTCTGCACGCCCGGTTCCTTGGGCAGCTTGAGCGGGCTGCGCCGGCCGACGAGCCACAGCGCGCCCGCGATCCGCCGGCCGTACTCGTCGTGGATCTTGGCGGCGAGCGCCGCGATCGCCTGGCCGTGCGACGACGCCATGAAGCTCTTGAGGTCGTCGTCATCGAGCGTCGGCGCGTACTGGTAGTAATCGGCCGCGATCGCCGCGACCAGGTGGTCGACCGCGGCCGCCGGCTCGCCGGTCTGCGCCAGCGCCGCTGCGAGCAGGCGATGCGAGCCGAGGTGCATCGGGTCCTTGCCCAGCGCCGCCTCGGCCTGGGTCCGCACCGCCTGCCAGTCCTTCTTGCGATACGCCGCGGCGGCCTTCTGGTGGGCCTGCTCGCCTGCTTCGGATATGAAGTTGAATCGCCGGACCTGATCGACGCCGAGCACCGGCATCGCGATCGGCGCGGTCACGGGGATCGCGGCGTCGTCCTTGGTCCTGGGCGGCGCGTCGGACTTGTGGCAGCCGAGCGCGCCCCAGCACAGCGAGACGGCCAGCGAGACGGCCAGACTAGGTCGATTCATGGGACCTCATGGATCTAACGCAGCCAGCGTGCGAGATCGCGTGACGGTACAGCTTTCTATGGCAGGATGCGCCGCATGAAGACCATGACCCTCCTCCTCGTTCTGGCGGCTGCGGTCGGCTGCAGCCACGACAAGCCCAAGGCGGCCAAGACCACCCCGCAGGAGGTCGGCGCGCCGGAGCCCACCCCGGACAAGCCGGCGCCGGCCGTCGACAAGGACACCAAGGTCAGCCCCGGGCTCGCGCTGTCGGGCGATCTCGCGGCGATGTGCAAGATCAAGGTGCCCGAGTCCGCCAACCCCAAGTTCGACTACGACAAGGACGAGCTGACGCCCGAGGATCGCGCGGTGCTCGATCAGCTCGCCGCGTGCCTGACCAGCGGCGCGGCCAAGGGCCGCGCGGTCTCGCTCATCGGTCGCGCCGATCCGCGCGGCACCGAGGAATATAACCTCGGCCTCGGCTCGCGCCGCGCGCACTCGGTCAGCCAGTACCTCAGCCGCCTCGGCGTCGGCGAGCCGCAGATGACGGTCACCACGCGCGGAGCGCTCGAGGCCATCGGCACCGACGAGGCCGGCTGGCGCCAGGACCGCCGGGTCGACGTCCAGCTCAAGACCAACTGAGCCAGACGTGGCTGCCAAGGGCGCCTGCTGGCACCGGCCATCGGCAGCGACCTTGTTTCTGGCCGAGCTACATGCTTGCACAGCTCGACGGAGACAGCCGCGGACCCTGAAACGAGCTGGCGCGAAGCTCCACTCGTGGTATCATCTGTGATACCACGCCGATGTGCCCGGCCCTCTGGTCGTGCTCGACACCAATGTACTCGTTTCCGCGATCAAATCGCGGCGCGGCGCCTCGTTCGCGATCGTTGAAAGGATTGGCACCGGGCTGTTCGAGATCGTCGTCTCTGTTCCGCTGGTCATCGAGTACGAGCACGCGATGCTGCGGGAGCGCGGTGCAGTCACGGAAGTCGAGGTCCGCGATATCATCGATTACGTCTGCAGCGTTGCGGTGCGCCAATCGATCTTCTTTCTCTGGCGCCCGCTACTTCGCGATCCCGCAGACGACATGGTCGCCGAGGTGGGATTTGCGGCGGGGGCCGAGGCGATCGTCACTCACAATCGCCGGGACTTTTCCGGCGCCGAAGTGCTTGGTCTTGCCGTGCTGTCTCCCCAGGAGTTCTTGAGGAGGATCCGATCATGACCACGCTGAGCTTGCGGCTGCCCGAATCCCTTCACCTCCGCCTCGCCGAGGTCGCGGAGCGAGAGGGAGTGTCCATCAACCAGTTGATCAGCTCGGCAGTGGCCGAGAAGATGTCGGCCCTGCTGACGGAGGAGTACTTGTCGACCCGCGCTCACCGCGCCACCCGGAGCAGGTTCTTGGCCGCGCTCGCGGAGGTTCCTGATCGCGAGCCTGCGCCATCCGACCGACGCGTGCCGCGTCATGACCGACGTGTCGCTGCACGCGGCGCTGCCGCCGACGTGCCCGCACGTCATGCTCGTCGTCGGCGAACTCGCGGCTGAGCGCCCCACGCGATCGGGCGCAGGGAGGCGCTTCGCACGGTGGTCGGCTGCCGGGCGATCGAGTACCGTCGGCGCGATGGAGGCAAGATCCGGGGAGGCGAGCGCGCCGGAGGGGACGCCGCAGGGGCCGGAGGTGACATCGCACGGGCCGCACGGGGCGCTGCTGCCGCTGGCGCTCGGCGCGCTCGGCGTGGTGTTCGGCGACATCGGCACCAGCCCCTTGTACACGCTGCAGATGGCGGGCGCGGCGGGGCACGAGGGCGCCGACATCCTCGGCGTGCTGTCGCTGATCTTCTGGGGGCTGACGGTGGTGATCGCGGTCAAGTACCTGACGTTCATCATGCGCGCGGACAACCGCGGCGAGGGCGGCATCCTGGCGCTGCTCGCGCTGATCCCCGAGCGGACCCGGCGGCTGGGCTGGATCACGCTGATGGTGGTCGCCGGGGCGGCGCTCTTGTTCGGCGACGGCATCATCACGCCGGCGATCTCGGTGCTGAGCGCGATCGAGGGGCTCAAGCTCGCTGCGCCCGATGCGTTCTCGCTCGGCCTCGTGGTCGTGATCACGGTGGTGATCCTGATCGCGCTGTTCGCGATCCAGCGCCGCGGCACGGGCGCGGTCGGCCGGCTGTTCGGCCCGGTGATGGTGGTGTGGTTCGCGACGATCGGGGTGCTCGGGTTGATCCAGATCGTGGGGCATCCGGGCGTGCTGCGCGCGCTGTCGCCGGTGCACGGCGTGCGCTACTTCGCGCATCACGGCTGGACCGGATTCCCGATCCTCGGCGTGGTGGTGCTGTGCCTGACCGGCGGCGAGGCGCTGTACGCGGACATGGGGCACTTCGGCGCGCGGCCGATCCGCGTGGCGTGGCTGGCGCTGGCGATGCCGGCGCTGGTCGTGTGCTACTTCGGCCAGGGCGCGCTGATGCTGGCCGATCCGAGCGCGCTGGCCAATCCGTTCTTCGCGCTGGTGCCGGTCGGGATCTGGACGTATGCGCTGGTGGTGCTGTCGGCGCTGGCGACGATCATCGCGTCGCAGGCGCTGATCACGGGCGTGTACTCGCTGACGCATCAGGCGATCCAGCTCGGGCTGTTCCCGCGGGTCGAGATCCGGCACACCTCGGCGCATGCCGAGGGTCAGATCTACGTGCCGGGGATCAACTGGGGGCTCGCGGTGGCGTGCTGTCTGCTCGTGGTGTTCTTCCAGGAGTCGAGCCGGCTGGCCGCGGCGTACGGCATCGCGGTGAGCGGGACGATGGCGATCACGAGCGTGACGTACTACCTGGTGACGCGGCGGACCTGGGGCTGGCCGGCCTGGAAGGCGCTGCCGGTGCTGGCGCTGTTCCTGGCGTTCGACCTGCCGTTCTTCGCCGCCAATCTGTTCAAGTTCGTCGATGGCGGCTACGTCCCGGTGATCGTCGGCGCGGGGTTCTTCGTGGTGATGGTGGTGTGGCGGCTCGGCCGCACGGCGCTGGCGGCGTACACCAAGGGCCGCTCGACCCCGCAGGGCGAGTTCCTCGCGACGCTCGATCAGCGCGTGGCGGCCCGGGTGCCGGGCACGGCGATCTTTCTGACCTCGCTGCCGGCCGACATCCCGCTGATCCTCGAGCACCACATCCGGCGCAACCGCGTGCTCCACGAGCGCGTGGTGCTGCTGACGATCGCGTTCGAGCACGTGCCGTACGTGCCGGCGGCGGAGCGGGTCGAGGTGACCGAGCTCGACAAGGGCTTCGTCCGCGTGGTCGCGCACTACGGCTTCATGGACGAGCCGGATGTCCCGGCGGTGCTCGCCGCGGCGGGGGGGCGCTGCCGGCTCGGCATCGCCCTCGCGGATGCGACGTACTACCTCGGGCGCGAGACGTTCCTGGGCACCGAGAAGGGCGAGCTCGGGCCGATCAGCGAGCGGCTGTTCGCGTTCCTGTCGCGCAACGCGGCGAGCGCGACGAGCTACTTCGCGATCCCGTCGGAGCAGGTCATCGAGATCGGCACGCAGATCGATCTGTGATCGACGCGGTCGCGCATCCGGTCCGGCGGAACGCGGCGGCACGCTCTTGCTGCGCAGCGCCATGCTAGGCTGCCGGCAGATGGCGCTGGAGCATGTCGCGCAGGGGCAGACCCGGTTCTTCACGCCGGGGGTCGCGCCGGATCCGCGCGGGATCCTGCTGGGCCGGTTCTGCCTGATGACGTTCCCGACGCTCGAGGGCGCGGTGTCGTGGTTCCGGCTGTACTCGTCGGAGGCCGCGCTCGACGAGCTGCTGCCCAACCTCACGATCACCAAGTGCCGGACCGCGCTCGGCAGCCGCGAGATCGTGGTCCAGATCCCGGCGGTGTCGTCGTACGCGGCCGATCGCGCGGCGCGGCTGTGCCGGCTGGTCGGCGGCGCGACGTACACCGGCACGGCCAAGCACTTCGTGAAGTACCGCGACGACCGCTCGCCGTACGGCTACGACGCGGTCGACATCGGCGCGATGGCCGCGACCACCGATTTCATGGTGCACGGCGACGAGTTCGCCCAGGGCTACGTGCGCGAGGGCGAGCTGCCGTTCGGGCGCCTGCTGTTCCGGCTGTCGATCCGCAAGCTGCCGGGCGGCGAGCAGCTCGAGGTCGAGGACCGCGGCGAGCTCTACCTCGCCGTCGCGCGCGGGCTGTCCGACGGCATCATCCGCTACCTCTGGCGCAACCGGGTCGACGCGCAGGCCGGCCTGTTCACGCCGAGCTCGTCGAGCGCGTTCGACGACCACGTGCGCGACCGCGGCTACATGTGGATCCGCGTCCGCGCGCTCCCCGAGCGCATCCTCGCGCTGTTCCTGGGCACGCCGGGCATCGATGTGTTCCGCCCGGTCGGTGCCAGCGCCGCGGTGGCGGTCGGCTACCAGCATCCGATCGATCTGGCGTCGTGCTCGTCGGTGTTCCCGGCCGAGACGTTCCACGTGTTCTGGCCCAACGACCGGGTCGACGTGCTGCCCGGGCC
>VBLP01000564.1 GCA_005887925.1 Deltaproteobacteria bacterium
CGCCATCCCGTTGGAGATCGACTGGATCACCATGGTGCCGAGCAGCGCAGCCCACACCGAGCCGCGGCCACCGAACAGGCTGATGCCGCCGATCACGGCGGCCGCGATCGCGTTGAGCAGCACCGGCCCCTGCCCATCCGACTGGTTGACCGACAGCCCCCGGGACGCACCGAGGATGCCGCCCCACGCCGCGAACATCGACCCCAGCACGAACACGAGGACGCGCACGCGCTGGACCGGGATGCCGGCCCGCCGCGCCGCCTCCGCGTTGCCGCCGATCGCGTAGATCATCCGGCCGAACCGCATCCGGCGCAGCACGACGTCCATGACGATGACCGCGCCGACCAGCAGCAGCAGGCTCAAGCTGATCCCGCGATCGGCGCTCAGCACGATCAGCGCGGTGACCGCGAACGCGGAGATCGCGGCCGCGCGGACCACGACGAACGCGAGCGGCGACACCGTCAGCCCCGCGGCCCTGCGGCGGTAATGCGTCACGATCGGGCCGATCGCGGCGTAGGCGATGAACGCCGCGACGCAGCCGTAGGCGGGCGGCCCGGTGAGGAAGGTCCAGGCGAGCCCGGTGATGATCGGATCGTGGAGGTTGATCGAGCCGTCCTTGCCCAGCACCATCAGCTGCACGCCCTGCCAGGAGATCAGGCCCGCCAGGGTCACGATGAAGGACGGAATGCCGAACCGGGTGAACCAGATGCCCTGGAGCGCCCCGACCACCGCACCGGCCAGCAGCGCCAGACCGATCGCCGCCGGCCCCGAGAGATGGCCATTGATGGACATCACCGCCATGATCGCGCCGCACATCCCGCTGACCACGCCGGCCGACAGATCGATCTCGCCGAGCAGGAGGACCAGGACGAGGCCGACCGAGATCGTGCCGCCGGCTGCCATCTGCAGGGTCAGGTTGACGAGGTTGTACGGCTGCAGGAATCGGCCATCGGAGGTGACCTGGAAGATCGCGCCGATCACGACCAGGCCGACGAGCACCGGGAGCTGACCGATGTCGCCCTGCCACAGCCGGCGGCGATACTCGAGCAGCACGCCGCGCACCCCGGTGGGCTCGGCGACCACCCTGGGATCGTGCTCGAGCGTGCTGCTCACGCCGGCTCCGTCCGGGCCCCGGTGACGCCGGCCGACACCGTCGGGAGCTCGTCGCCGCCCGGCACCGCGCCGGTCATGAATCCGATGAGCTGCTCCCGGGTGGTCGACCTGGCCTCGTAGGTGCCGACATGGCGGCCCAGCCGCAGCACCGTGATGCGGTCGGCGACCTCGTAGACGTTGGCGAGGTTGTGGCTGATCAGCACGACGCCCAGCCCCTGGCCGCGCAGGCGCTTGATCAGCTCGAGCACCTCGTGGGTCTGCGCCATGCCGAGCGCCGCGGTTGGCTCGTCGAGCATCACCACCTTGTTGTCGCCCATCACCGAGCGCGCCACCGCCACCGACTGACGCTGCCCTCCGGACAGCGAGGCGATCGGGATCCGCACGCTGGGGATCTTCACCGACAGCCGGCGCAGCACCTCGACGGCGCGGCGCTCCATGGCGACCTCATCCATCACGCCGAGCGGGCCTCGCGGGATCGCGACCTCGCGGCCGAGGAACAGGTTGGCGACGACGTCGAGGTTGTCGCACAGCGCGAGGTCCTGGTAGACGGTCGCGATGCCGAGCGTGGTCGAGTCGTTCGGCGTGGCGATCGCGACCTCGCGGCCCTGCCAGCGGATCGTGCCGCCGTCGGCGCGATAGATCCCCGAGATGATCTTGATCAGCGTCGACTTGCCGGCGCCGTTGTCGCCGACCAGCGCCATCACCTCGCCGGCGCGCACCTCGAACCGCACGTCGCTCAGCGCCTGGACCGCGCCGAACCGCTTGTGGATCCCGTGCAGCTCGAGCAGCGGGGTCATCACCTTACTTCTTGATGTTGGCCGCCTTGCACGCGTCCGCGTACGCGGCGGTGCAGATCTTGTCGACCGTGTCTGGACCGTAGAACTTGTCCTTGACGATGGTGTCGGCGACCGACTTGGTGCCGGCGTCGCCCGTCGCGGTGACCGCGATCGGCGTCAGCAGGATCGACGGGATGTCGGCGGTGGCGTTGTTGACCTTGCCCTCGACGAGGCCGGCGGCCGGCTTGTCGCCCTTGAACAGCGCGCACGCCAGCTCGGCGGTCTTCTCGGCCTCGGGCTGGATCGCCTTGTACACGGTGACGTACTGCTCTCCCGACAGGATGCGCTGGATCGCGGCGACCTCGGCGTCCTGGCCGCAGGTCGGCCGGGTCTTGACGTCGATGCCGGCGCCCTTCATCGCGGTGATCGCGCCGCCCGCAGTGCCGTCGTTGGCCTGGTATGCGCCGTCGAAGCCGTCCTTGCCGACGGCGGTGATGAACGCCTCCATCAGCGCCTGGGCCTCCTCGGGCTTCCAGTTGGCGGCGGCGTCCTCCCGGACGATGTCGACCTTGCCGTCGAACACGCTGTGCGCGCCGTTCTTGAACAGCGTCGCGTTGTTGTCGGTCGGCGAGCCGTTGATCATCGTGATCTTCGGCTTGGCCTTTCCCATGCTGGTCAGCTTGTCGAGCAGGGCCTGGGCCTGGAGCTTGCCGACGCGCTCGTTGTCGAACGACACGTAGTAATCGGGAGTCGAGCCGCCCCTGATCAGCCGGTCATAGCTGATCACCGAGATCGACTTGGCCTTGGCATTCTTCACGATCACACCGGCGGCGTCGCCGTCGACCGGATCGAGCACCATGACCTTCACGCCGCGCGCGATCGCCGCTTCGGCCTGCTGCTGCTGATCGGCGGCGACCTGGTTGGCATTGGAATAGA
Source organism: Deltaproteobacteria bacterium (assembly GCA_005887925.1). GTDB lineage: Bacteria > Myxococcota_A > Polyangia > Haliangiales > Haliangiaceae > JABFXX01. Next base: position 2,826 of record VBLP01000564.1, read on the forward strand.
CGATGTCGACGCCCGGACACAGCTGCTTGAACTTCGCCTCGAAGAATGGCCGGTCGGCGGCCTCGTAGCGCGTGGTCTGCGACTCGGGGAGCAAGAGCGCGATGGCGCCGCCCCCGGCGCTGGTGCCGCCGCTGCCGCCGCTGCCGGTGGCGCCGCTGCCGCCTCCGCCCTTGTCGGTCTTCTTGCAAGCGGTCGCCGCCAGCGTCGCCGAGACCAGAACTACTGAAACAATCGATCTGGACAGTTTCATGAGTGCCTCCGCCGGTGCGACCGTATGGCGCGGGCGCGGCGGGATCAACCGCCCCACGCGGCGATCGCGGGCCGCTCGTTCGATTGCCGATCTGACGCGACGCAGGGGATCTACTCCCGCAGCCCGCGATGTAACCCGGATTCCGCGCAGCCGGTGCCGGCCGGTCAGCTCGCGCGCCGCGCGGCGCCGGGCAAGGCGTCGACGGTGCGCGGGAACGCCACGCCGGCCTCGTCGAACACGTGCAGCGCGGTCGGCGAGATCCCGAGCTCCATGCGCTCGCCGTCCACGACCATGCTCGCGCCCTCGATCCGGCACAGCGTCAGCCCGTCGGCGCCGGGCACCCGGAGGTAGATCAGCGCGCTCTCGCCGAGGTTCTCGACCAGGGCGACCTCGCCGCGGATCCGGCCGAGCTCCCCGGAGGGTGCCGCACCCGGCGGCAGGACATGCTCGGGCCGGACCCCGACGGTGACCGCGCTGCCCTTCGCGGCGCGGGTGGCAGCGATCAGCGTGCCGGGCAAGAAGTTCATCTTCGGCGAGCCGATGAACCCGGCGACGAAGCGGTTGACCGGGCGATGGTAGAGCTCGAGCGGCGCGCCGATCTGCTCGACCAGCCCGGCGTTGAGCACGACGATGCGGCTCGCCATCGTCATCGCCTCGACCTGGTCGTGGGTGACATAGACGATCGTGGTGTCGAGATCGCGGTGCAGCTTGGCGATCTCGATCCGCATCTGGACCCGCAGCGCGGCGTCGAGGTTGGACAGCGGCTCGTCGAACAGGAACACCTTGGGCTCGCGCACGATCGCGCGGCCGATCGCCACGCGCTGGCGCTGCCCGCCCGACAGCGCCTTGGGCTTGCGCTCGAGCAGCGCGCGGCCCTGCAGGATGTCGGCGGCGCGCTCGACCCGCTCGCGGATCTCGTCCTTGCGCACGTGCGCGAGCTTGAGCGAGAACGCCATGTTGTCGTAGACCGACATATGCGGATAGAGCGCGTAGCTCTGAAACACCATCGCGATACCGCGCTCCGACGGTGGCAGGTCGTTGCAGCGCCGGCCGTCGATCGCGACTTCCCCCGAGGTGATGGTCTCGAGCCCCGCGATCAGGCGCAGCAGGGTCGACTTGCCGCAACCCGACGGGCCGACGAACACGACGAACTCGCCGTCGCGGACGGTCAGGCTGACCCCGCGGATCACCTCGACGGTGTCGAACGACTTGCGGACCTCGCGGAGCACGACCTCTGCCATGGCCCGCGAATCGGACCATAGCCGGTCGCCGCAGTTCAAGCGGCCGGGCCAGTCGGCTGGCGATTGGCGGGTCTGACGCGCAGTGTCGCCCGGGTGCGCCGGATATACTGCCGGCGCATGCAGCCACGCTTCGGGCGCATCGTGGGGCGCATCGCGACCGCGCTCGCCGCGGCCGTCGCGCTGTTCATCCTCTATCAGCTCTACACCGGCGGCAATGCCGCGCTCGCGGCGGCCTGCGCCGGCGGCTTCGGCCTGGCGATCTTCGTCTATACCGCGCGCGGCACGTACACGTATCGCTACCTGTTCCCCGGCCTGGCGGGGATCGCGATGTTCATCATCCTGCCGCTGGCCTACACGGTGTGGATCGGATTTACCAACTACAGCTCGCGGAACCTGCTCGGCTTCGACCGCGTGACCGAGGTGCTGCTCGGCGAGGTGTTCCTCCAGGGCAACGTGCGCTACCAGTTCACCCTCCACGCGGCGCCCGGCGGCTTTCGCATCGTCCTGCACACCGGCGAGGAGGACGCGCCGGCCGCGGAGGCGCCGGCGGCGGAGTCGAGCATCCTCGACGAGCCCCCTGGATCGGGAGGGAGCGCGGCACCAGCGGCGGGCACGGCGGAGACTGCTGGATCGGGAGGTGCGGGCAGCTCGGGAACGGCTGGCGCGGGCTCGGGAACGGCGGGCGCGGGTTCGGGATCAGCGGGCACGGGTTCGGGATCAGCGGGCACGGGCTCGGGATCAGCGGGCACGGGCTCGGGAACGGCAGGCGCGAGCTCGGGAACGGCAGGCGCGGGCTCGGGAACGGCCGGCGCGGGCTCGGGAACGGCCGGCGCAGGTTCGGCCGCTGGCGCGGGCTCCCCCGCCGCGCGGCCGCCCACCACGTTTGTCACCGGCATCCTGCCGCTGACCAGCACCACGCCGCAGCGCATCCCGGCGACCCCGCTCGCCGGCTCGGGGATCGTGCCCGGCGACGAGCTGCCGCTGCGCGAGGTGATCGCGCACGCCGACGCGATCAAGGCGCTCACCATGCAGTTCCCCGACGGCACGAGCGCCGCGATGGCGAGCCTGCGCGAGTTCACGCCGTACCAGCCGCTGTACCAGCGCAACGCGGACGGCACGCTGACCAACCGCAAGACCGGCGAGCGCCTCGCCCCCAACTTCGCCACCGGCTTCTACGAGACGCCATCGGGCGCCCAGGTCTCCCCGGGTTTCCGGGTCAACGTCGGGATCGGCAACTACGTGCGGATGTTCACCGACCAGAAGTTTCGCGGCCCGTTCCTCCGCGTGTTCCTCTGGACCGTGGTGTTCGCGGGGCTGAGCGTGGTG
>VBLP01000565.1 GCA_005887925.1 Deltaproteobacteria bacterium
GCTCGCTCTCGCGGGCCGAACAGCGTGCGGCGGGTCGTCCGCAGGTGTATCGCCAGATCGCGGGCGCTGCCACCGCCGGACACGTGGAAGTCCTCCGCTTTCAGGTTCGCGCAGTCCTTGCATGGCATCGGGTACTGATACACGTATGCATCGAGCGTTGGCTCCCAGGCGTTTCCGGCGAGATCGGACTGTCCAAAACGGCCGTCTCCGAGTGGCTTGGTGCCAACGTCTACCACGCCCGGACAAGCGGGCTGCGCGGCCAAGCCGCAGTTCGATCCATCGTCGAACACTGCGTGCGCCGCGTCCAGTGCAAGGTTTCCCGCTGGGACGGACCACGGGTACGCACGCTGCTGGTTTCCGCCGGCTGCTGCGTACTTCCACTCAGCCTCCGTGGGTAGATAGCCGCCGTCCCAGATGCAGAACGCCATTGCCTCGAACCAGGTGACGCAGTTGATGGGGCGGTTGTCGTTGGCGCCCGGTGTATCTGTCCAGGTGTTGTATGTCGCCGCGTCGCACTGCAAGGCGGCGATCAGTGCCGTCTTGTCGGCCGTGAGGTTCACGTTCCAGGCGGCGCTCCAGCCGCTTGCCGAGAAGTTGGCATGCTGCCCCGACCCATCGGCCGGCGGCATCGCCCGCGTGCCCATTCCGGCCTCGACGAACTTTCGGAAGCGCCCGACGGTGACCTCGTACTTGTCGAGGCGGAAATCACTCACGGTCGCGGGAAAGCTGGCGGCGCCCGATTGCTGGTCGCCAGCGAGGTCGTAGCCTCGATCGAACGTGCCCCCTGTCACGAGCGGGCTGTTGCAGCAGTTGTCGGCGCCACCGCACGTGGTCGGAAGCCCCATACAGCTGGCGCCCTGCGCAGGGGCCGCTTGCTTCGGCGGGGGCGGATTGAGCGCTGGATCGCCGATGACTGCTGAGCCCTCCGCATGATCGTTGCAGCCCAAGCCGCCGGCGAACACCAGCAAAATCAATGAGATATGGCGCATTAGTCAGACCTCGACGAACTGATCCTCATCGAAAAGGCGCGCGATGCCAAGGAGCAAAGGCCCCAATGTTATCCGCCTCACGTTTTGCCCGCGTGGGCGGTTGCTCAGCTCCACGGAGCTTCCGGTTCGATCACGGAGCTCGTGCACATCTCACTCCCAGGTCCCAGTTCCTGTTGAGCGGACCTTCGAGATCGCGGTGCGCTGTACGAAGGTGCATAGCGAGGTCTCTCGCGCTACCGCCCCGGATCCCGTGATAGTCAGGGGTGACTTTCACTGTCGAGCAGTCCATGCATGGATTCGTGTACGGCGCAGCGTACACATCCAGCAGTGGCTCGAACACATTGCCCGCGAGATCGGTCTGTCCGAAGCGCCCATCTCCCAGAGGCTTGGTCCCGACCTCGACGAGGCCTGGACAGGGCGCTGCTGACCCACCGCAATTTGACCCGTCGGAGTACGCTGCGTGGGCGCTCTCGAGGGTGAGCTGCCCCGCAGGGTTGGACCATGGGAATGCACGCTGCTGATCGCCGCCCGCCGCTGCATAGTTCCATTCGGCCTCGGTAGGCAAATAGCCGCCGTCCCAGATGCAGAACGCCATCGCCTCGTACCAGGTGACGCAGTTGATCGGTAGGTTCTCGTTGGCTCCGCCAGCGTCGGTCCAGGTACCGTACATCGGATCGCACTTGAGAGCCGCGGTGAGTGCCGCCTTGTCAGCCTTCAGATTTGTATTCCATGTAGCGCTCCAGTTGGCGGGTTTGCGGAAATTCCCATCCCTGCCTCGACGAACTTTCTGAATCGACCCACGGTGGCCTCGAACTTATCGAGTCGAAAGTCGCTTACCATCGCGGGAAAGTCCGACGTGCCCGACTGCGAGTCGCCGGCTACATCGTAGCTCCGAAAGTACGTTCCACGCGCTACCGGCAGGCTTGTGCAGCAGCTTTCTGCCCCGCGGCACGTCGACGCGAGCCCCACGCAGCTGACGTTCTGGGGCTGTGGCGGCGCTGCGTCGGTGTTCGACCCCACTCCTGCGTCCGAGCTGTTCGCGACGCATTGGCCGGAGACGCCGTCGCCGACTTGCTGGCCGGAGTAGCGGTAGCCGCCTGGGCAGCTCGAGTCAGGGTAGGAGCACCAATGATTACCTGTGGGTGCCATCGCGCAGAGGCCGCCGCCGGTCAAGTTGCAGTTGGAGTCTTGCTCGCACTGTACATCGAGGCGACCAGTACAGCCAGTTAGAGTAGTCATGAATGCTGAAATGGCCACGAATGACAGACGCATCGCGAAGTGCCCTTCGCCACACAGTTCGACAGCCACTGAGGGAAAGGAGAGAAGTCCACGCAATATAGAGGAGGTCACTTTCAAGTCCTATGTGTACAGAGGCTTGCTGAGTTTAAGTGTCTTGTGCCAGTCGACCAGTGTCGACTTGGCGACTCCGATCGCCGCTGCGCGTTCGCGCCAGGCGAGCACCTCCCAGCTCGGTGTCCGCGCGATCGCAGCCAGGCGATCGGCAGCGACCCGGAGCTCCTCCCAGTTCTTGCGCCAGGGATGCCGACGAAACCGCTCCTGGTTCGCTCCTGTGAGATCCGCGAAACGCTTAGGTGCGCCGCGCTGACACAGCAATCGGTCGAGCAGGGTCGGTAGCTCTCCGGCACGCACTGCGATTGGACGGATCCACACGTGCTGCATCTGGTCGACCGCTTCGCGCGGAAGCAGCCGCCGCGCGAGAGCCTGGGTCGAAGCAGTCACGATCACGCGCACGCGGTATGCACGTGAAAACAGCAGCGAGGCGAACGTCGGATCCACGCCGCGCATCTTGTCGTTGAGCGGAAGTATCAACGTGGACCGTGCGGCCTGCTTTACGAGGGCCGTCTGCGTATCACGCTCGACGGGGATCGCCGTGCAAGTGATGAGGAGCCGGTTGCGGACGAGCGACATCGCGTGAATGGCCCGCGCGAGCTGCTCGTGCTCACAGCCGGTCTCGCCGGTGATCAACACATTGCCCAGGCCCTTCGCCGCCTCGATCATGAGCTTGTCGGGCGACCACGGCGCAAAGTCGATGCCGAGGAGCTCGACGAGCAGCCGGCGTTGCATGCGCATCTCGTGGTTGAGCGCCACGAACGTCATTGGACGCGCCGTGAACTTGTCGCCGGGGCTGAGATAGATCGCGTCCGTCTTTCGTCCGGCGTGGACGACCCCATGCGTGCTGTGCTGGTCATGGAGGAGGAGCTGTCGTCCGCGACGCTCGAGCAAGAAGTGCATTCCGGAGAGCCCTCGACCAGGCACCCACACCTCACACTCGCGCGAAGCTCCGCCCCGGAAACTCTTCATGTTGAGCGGTAGCTCATGCTCCGCTTGCTCGTCCTCGGAGTCGTATTCGCGCAGCGCGACGATCGCGTCGTCGCCGTCGTACCAGGGCTCCTCCAGGGTCTCGTCGAGCGCAGGGGTGATCGGCGTGCTGGGCGCATGCGCGCGATCGATCGGCGCCCTGGGGGAGTTCGTGCGCTGGATCATCGCCGCCTAGAACAGAGCACCAGCTCCGCGCGCCGCGCAAGGTTTGTCCGGCTCAGCGGTGACTGTCACCGCAGCCGTACAGAGCGAGCCTGCACGCTGGCCGGATCTTGCTAGGTTCTGGCGTGTAGGTGTGTAACCAACTTACAGAATTCCACTGCACCGCTGTCCGGCTGATCCGCCTGGCACCAGGAACGCCGTACAAGACTTGAACGTCGGACCGAAATCGGCAGAGTAAGCCCGTGCTGCGGCTCGAACCAGCCACCGACCCGAGTTCGCACGCGGGGCCGAAGCGGTGACTGACCAGATCACTCTTCCGCAGACGGATCCGCTCGTCGGAACCCCGGTGAGCGGCTTCGTCATCGTGCGCAAGCTCGCCGAGGGCGGCATGGGCGCGGTCTATCTCGCCGAGCACGAGCGGCTCACGCACATTCGCAAGGTGGTCAAGGTGCTCCTGCCGGCGTACGCCCGGCACGGCGAGCTCCAGCAGCGGTTCGAGCGCGAAGCCCATGCGGCGTCGCGTCTGCATCACGACCACATCCTGAAGATCGACAACTTCGGGAAGCTTCCCGGCGGTCAGCCCTGGCTGATGACCGAGATCCTCCACGGTCAGCCGCTGGACGAGTTCCTCCGCACGCGCGGTCGGCTCGCCGAGCACCGCGCGCTCCTCGTCCTCCTGCAGCTGTGCAGCGCGCTCGAGCACGCGCATAAGCTCGGCATCATCCACCGCGATCTGAAGCCATCGAACGTGTTTGTCTGTCCGACGAAGCAGCAACCATTCGCGATCAAGCTCCTCGACTTCGGTATCGCCAAGATGCTCAACGAGGCGACCGACGGTGCAGGCACTCGATCAGGCGCGATCATGGGCACGCCCTCGTACATGGCCGTCGAGCAGTACGATCACGCCCACGCCGTCACGCCGCACGCCGACATCTTCTCCCCCGGTGTCATGACGTGCGAGATGGTCACGGGACGCTTGCCCTGGGGCAACCACGACCAGGCTGTGCGCGCGCGTACGCGGTGGCGCTCGCCTCCGAGACGCCGCCGATTCCGCCGTACGTCCCCAGTGGCGCCGAGATGCTGTGCACTGTCGCGCCCGATCTCGTGGACAACGCGCCGCCGGACAACGAGACGGTGCGCAACCAGTCCAACCGCGCCATGCTCGCGCCGATGGCGTGGTCGACGCTGACCCCGCCCGAGGTGGCCGTGCCGCAGCCGACGACGATGGGCGCGTCGGTCGGGGTCATCGTTTCAAACCCTCAGCGCCGGCTGACGCGAGCCAAGCTCGCGCTTGCCAGCCTCGGTGCATGCGGACTGGCGGGGCTGGTGACGTTCACCCTCGCTCGCTCTCAGACCTCACCGCGCCCCGAGACGGCGCCGACGGCGAACGCCCCACCGTCGGTGGGTATCGCGAGCCCGTCGGTGGTCGACGCCTCGGTCATGCCGACGATGTCGACCGCGCGCTCGGCGCCGGCGGCGACTGCGGCGGATGCCCTGTCGCCGCCGCCCATTGCCACAACGCCCGCGAGCGTGCTCGACGCACCGGCTCGG
>VBLP01000563.1 GCA_005887925.1 Deltaproteobacteria bacterium
CCAGCCGAGCCGGTCATGGAGCGCCTGGTCGACCGCCGAGTAGAGCGCATCGACCGGCCCGTTGCCGGTCGCCTCGGCCGATCGATCCTCGCCGCTGACAGTCAGTGTCACGCTGCCCGTGGCGTTGCCGCCGTGAGACGACGTCACACTCCAGCCAACGAGCTCGACCGACGCCGGGACCTCCGATGCGCGTTGCTCCACGAGGGCGAGCAGGTCAGCGTCTGTGACGTCCTTCTTCGCGTCGGCGAGAGCGATCGCCTGGCGATAGATCGTGTCGAGCGCCTCGCCTTCGACGTCATGGCCGAGCTCGCGGAGCTTGCCCTGGAGCCCGCGCCGGCCGGACAGCTTGCCGATCGTCAGCTGGCTGCCGGTCAAGCCGACCGACTGCGGGGTCATGATCTCGTAGGTCAGTGGGTTCTTGATCACGCCGTCCTGGTGGATCCCGGACTCATGAGCGAACGCGTTGCCGCCCACGATCGCCTTGTTCGGCTGAACCGCGAATCCGGTCAGGTAGCTCACGAGCCGCGAGGCCGCCGTGATCTGCTCGGTCTGGACCCCGCTGGCGAGCTCGGGGAACTGGGTCGGGCGGGTGCGGATGCCCATCACGACCTCCTCGAGCGATGCGTTGCCCGCCCGCTCGCCGAGCCCGTTGATCGTGACCTCGACCTGACGAGCCCCGGCCTGGACGGCGGCCAGCGTGTTTGCCGTGGCGAGCCCGAGGTCGTTGTGGCAGTGGACGCTGACCGTCGCGTCGCGCCCGACCAGGTCGACGACACGCCCGACGAGTGCGCTGAACTCCGACGGGATCGCGTAGCCGACCGTGTCGGGGATGTTGACCGTGGACGCACCCGCAGCAACGACGGATTCGTAGACCTGCAAGAGGAAGTCGGTATCCGTGCGCGAGGCGTCCTCGGCCGAAAACTCGATCTCGGCGTCGGCGCCGAGGGCCTCGCGTCCGTAGCGCACCCAGCGGACCGCCTCGGCCAGCGCCTCGTCGCGCGAGATCCGAAGCTTGTGCTTCAGATGGATGTCGCTCGTCGCGATGAACACGTGGAGGTGCGGCCGCTCCGCGACGCGGATCGCCTCGACGGCCCGCTGCGGGTCGCCGTCGCGGCAGCGGGCGAGCGCGGCAATCGCGATCCCGCCCTTCGTCTCCTGGGCGATCCGCCGGACGGCTTCGAAGTCGCCGGGAGACGCGGCTGGGAAGCCGGCCTCGATGACGTCGACCTTGAGCCGCGCCAGCTGGCGCGCGACCTCGAGCTTCTCCGCGGCCGTCAGTCCGGCGCCCGGTGCCTGCTCGCCGTCTCGCAGGGTCGTGTCGAAGATCCGGACGCTGCCGGCGGCAACCGCGGAGCCGCTCATCGGGGCGTGCCCGCGCCTGCCGAGGCCGGCGCGGCCGTGGCCGCCGAGCCCACCGAGGATTGCGCCTCGCCGGCCTCGACGACGACCGGGTTGAGGAAGGCCATCTGGGCCCTCAGATCACGGCCGACCTGCTCGATCTGGTGATGCTTGTCCTGCTCGCGCAACCTGGCGAACTCGGCCCCACCCGATTCCTGCTCGGCGATCCAGCGGTTCGCGAACGACCCGCTCTGGATGTCCGACAGGACGTCCTTCATCGCGGTCTTGACGCCCTCGGCGACGCGCGGCCCGGAGACATAGTCGCCGTATTCCGCGGTGTCGCCCACGCTGAAGCGCATGAAGTTCAGCCCACCGCGATACATCAGATCGACGATCAGCTTGAGCTCGTGCATCGTCTCGAAATAGGCGAGCTCCGGCTGGTAGCCGGCCTCGACCAGGGTCTCGAACGCCGCCTTGATCAGTGCCGAGACGCCGCCGCACAGCAGCGCCTGCTCGCCGAACAGGTCGGTCTCGGTCTCTTCCTTGAAGGTCGTCTCGAGGACGCCGGCCCGGGTCGAGCCGATGCCGCGGGCGTAGGCGAGGACGCGATCCCGGGCAGTCCCGGACGCGTCATTCTCGACGGCGAACAGGGCCGGAACGCCACCGCCCGCCTCGTACACCGAACGCAGGAGGTGGCCTGGTCCCTTGGGGGCGACCATGCCGACGTCGATGTTGTCCGGTGGGCTGATCCGGCCGAACCGGATGTTGAAGCAGCTGGCCGGGCCGGAGATTCGGCTCGATCTCGGCGTCGTAGACCGACTTCTGGAGCGTGTCGGGGACCGCGATCATGATCACGTCTGCGGCCTTGACGGCATCGGCGACATCGGCGACCCGCAGGCCCGCCTCCTCGGCGCGCGCCCGACTCTTGGAGTCGGACTTCAGCCCGACGACGACGTCGATCCCGGACTCACGCAGATTCTGGGCGTGGGCATGGCCCTGTGACCCATAGCCGATGATCGCGACGGTCTGGCCCTCGAGGGCCGACGGGTCCGCATCGTTGTCGTAGTACATCCGCGCAGTCATCGCTTTACCGCCTCCTCGATCGAGCTTGATCCCCTGCTCATGACCACCGATCCGGTCCTGACGATCTCCTTGATGCCGTAGCCGCGGACCAGGGCGACGAACCCATCGATCTCGGCCTCCGGTCCCGTCACCTCGACGATGACCGCCTCGCCAGCGAGGTCGACGATCCGGCCCTTCGACAGCTCGACGAGCTTGAGGATCTCCGCCCGGTTGCTGTCCGTCGCGCGGATCTTGACCAGGGCGAGCTCCTGGGCGACGACGGCGTCGGCGGTCACGTCCTGGACCTTCAGGACGTCGATCAGCCGGTAGAGCTGCTTGGCGGCCTGCTCGACCGCGACGTCATCGCCATGGAGCGTGATCGTCATCCGGCTTGTGTCGGGCTGGTCCGTCCGGCTGACCGCCAGCGAATCGATGTTGAAGTTCCGAGCGCGCATCAGCGACGACACGCGATTCAGGACACCGGGCTTGTCGAGGACGATCGCGATCAGCGTGTGGCGCCGGGTCTCGCCACCGCCCGGGAGGGCGCGCGCGGGTGGTGCCGCGTGGGCGGGCGGGGTCACCACCGCGTCGGCGGGAACCGCCCCGTTCGAGCTGCCATCGGCGATCATTCGTCCGCCCCGCCCCACTTCTCGATCAAGTCGGACAGGCCCTTGCCGGCCGGCATCATCGGGAAGACGTTCTGCTCCTCGGCGATCTCGAACCAGACGAGGGCCGGTCCGTCGACCGCCTGGGCGGCGCGGATCGCATCGTCGACCTCGCCGGGCGTCCGTGCCCGGAACGCCGGGATGCCGTACGCGTCGGCGAGCTTGGCGAAGTCGGGGCCCGGCAGATGGGCCGAGTGGTAGTTGCCGGCGTAGATGATCTCCTGCCACTGCCGGATCATTCCCAGCTTCTTGTTGTCGAAGGAAACCGCCGTCGCCGGTGATCGCCCAGGTCTCGCGGCCGGGCGCCCCGAGGGCCGCACCCATCGCGGCCGGAACGCTGAAGCCCATCGTCCCGAGACCGCCCGAGCTCACGTGCGTGTTCGGATGCCGGAACCCGGCGTAGCGCGCGAGCCACATCTGGTTCTGACCGACGTCCGCGACATAGGTCGCCTCATGCTCGGTCAGCTCGCCGATCCGCTCGATCACGTAGTCGGCCGAGAGGAGTCCGTCGCGCCACGCCCCGGAGCCGTGCCAGGACGAGCCCTCCGAATCGCGCCGCCAGGCGGCGAGCTCCGCGAAGTAATCGGCCCGGGTCGCCGGGTCGACCGCCTCGATCATCGGCAGTAGGGCCGCCAGGACCCGCTTCGCATCGCCGACGATCGGGACTTCGACCGCGACGTTCTTGCCGATCTCGGCCGGATCGATGTCGACGTGCACGATCCGGGCGTACGGCGCGTAGGTCCGGACATTCCCGGTCACGCGGTCATCGAAGCGCATCCCGATCGCGAGGAGCAGATCGGCCGACTGGATCGCCCGATTGACGTGCTTCCAGCCGTGCATCCCCATGTAGACGTAGCTCAGGGGGTGGGTCTCGTTGATCGCCCCGATCCCGAGCAAGGTATGACCGACCGGGATCTGGCCTTTCTCCGCGAAGGCGACCAGCTCGTCCCAGGCCTCGGAATGGAGCTTCAGCTGGCGGCCGTTCGCGTCGAGGTTCGGGCGGAACCCAGGCAGGCCCGCGACGACCTCCTCATGGGTCGGATGTGGCGCGGTCGTTGCTTGCTGGAGGGCGTCCTTGGTGATGTCGACATGGACGGGGCCCGGGCGGCCGGTCCGCGCGATATGAAACGCCTCGGCCAACACGCGGGGCAGATCGTTTGCGTCCCTGACGAGGTAGTTGTGCTTGGTCATCGGCAGGGTGATGCCGTTGATGTCGATCTCCTGGAACGCGTCCTTCCCGATCAGGGCCGATGGCACGTTCCCGGTGATCGCGACCATCGGGATGGAGTCGAGGAGGGCAGTTCCGATCCCGGTCACGAGATTCGTCGCGCCGGGGCCGGACGTGCCCATGCAGACCCCGACCTGGCCGGTCACCCGGGCGTAGCCATCGGCCGCGTGGGCCCCGCCCTGCTCATGCCGAACAAGCACGTGGCGGAGCTGGGGGTAGTCGCCGAGGACGTCGTAGAGCGGCAGGATGACTCCGCCGGGATAGCTGAAGAAGACATCAGCCCCCTGGAGGAGGAGCGCCTCGCAGACGACGTCGGCCCCGATCCGCGTCCGGTGGCGGGGCCGGGCGTCGTCGAGCATCGCCCGCCGGGCGCGCTCCACGGCCGCCGCGTGCGCCGTCCCGTCACCCGGGATGTGACTCCGCCGCTCCCTCGTTGCCGCCTGACCTGGTGAACGGCCGGCCGTCGAGCTCACGCCTCGCCGGCCAGCGGACCATTCGTGACATCAAAAAACCCCCGCCACCCGGCGAGGGTCCCTTCGGTGAGCGGTGGTACGTTCGCGACTAGCGCCCGTTCCGCCGATTGCCTCCGTTCTCCCGCCGGGAGCCGGTAATGAGGAGCCCAAGAAGGCTCTCAAGCCCGACGACGAGCGAGCGAAGAAGACCGAGGAGCGAGCCGTCCGAAAGACCGGTGTCGTTCAGGGGCATCTGGACACGCCGGCCATCCGCGCGAATCACGATGGCGACGTGGCGTCGATTGCGACCGTCGAACAGACCCAAGGTGGTCTCCAGAACATGCCCGGCGGACCCGGGCGGTTCGCGCAGTCTACGAGGCGTTGGGTGTTCGCGCAACCACCCGAACCTCACCGGACGATCGGAACGCGCGCGGCGCCGCAGATACGAAGAGACCGTCGGACGGTCCGACGGTCTCATTTCCCCCGCTTGCGTCCTCGCGGCGAGGACTTCTCTTCAGTGCCAGCGTTGCCCCGCCTCGAGAACGAGAGCGGAGCTGGCGAGCGCAGAGAGCATCAGCACAACCCGGAAGGCCTGAGCCTTCAGCATGCGAGTCATGTCGATCAACTCCAGCGCAGGCCGGCGCCGAGGGTGAGGGCCAGCGACGCGATGAGCGCCACAGTCCCGGTGAAGCGCGCCAGGTTCGCCTTCACGATGGACTCCTTTGTGAGCCGACTGGATGAACATCGGTGATCGGCGGCCGGGCGGTCTTCGGAGAAGATCCCTGGCTTTGCGTCCCCGCCTCACGACGGGTTTGCCCTGGACGATTTGACCGATGGAGGAACGTTCGTCCTCAGGGATGACGATCGGGCCCACGGCGACCGGGAGACATGACCCGACAGTCCGGG
>VBLP01000116.1 GCA_005887925.1 Deltaproteobacteria bacterium
CACGGACCCCGACCCCGTCACGGACCCCGAGTTCTCCGAAAGTCAGCGGCCGCCCTCGGCCAGACACTTCGCCACCGCAGAGCCTCGCGCGACGCGCGCGCGGTAGCCGCGATCGGTCTGCATGATCTGGCCGACCACGCGCCGTACTTCGGCGCAGTCGCCGCGCTTCGCCGCCGCCTCGCACTGCCGGTAGAGCCGTCCGAGCTGGCCTGCGCTGGGTGCCGGCTCGGCGGCTGCGCCAGCGGGCTGTACCGGCGGGGGTGCGGCTTCCGTGTTTGCCGCGGTGTCGGCGTCTTCTGCGCCGTTGCGGCCTGCGCCGTTGCGGCCCGCGCCGCTCGCCGCCTGGATCGGCTGGTCATTGCCGGGCTTCCCTCGGTTCTCTCCACTCGGCGCTGCAAACCCGCCGCCGTGCGGTCTTGGTCGCGCGGGACCGGCAGGTGGATCGCCGGCCTCGGTCCCCGAGGCTCCCGTCGCGTTCCACGCACGCGCCTCCAGTTTCGGTTCGTCGGGTCGCGGTGTCTCGACGGTCTCACGCTCGCAGAGCGCGCCCCGCGAGGGGACGGTCTCGAGTGCGACAGGGCCTGGCTTCGCCGGAACAGTCGGACGATCGGTGTGCGCCGAGCGGGCAACGGAGGCCGCATGCGTCTTCCCCGCAGCGCGCTCGACGACCGCGCGCGTGGTCTCGAGATCGGCCTTCGTGGTGTTCGCGGTCCGGCCGGCCGCCTCCTGCGTGGGCGCGAGATCCTCCGTTGGCGTGGGCGCGCGTCGCTCCTCGATCTGACGGACCGGCGCGCTCGGGGGCGGTGCCGGTGCGGGTGGCTGCACCGGCCTGTGGCCGGCGCCTGCCTGGCCATCGTCCTGCGCAACCTTCGGGGCACGCTCGCCCGCCTCCCGGGTGACCAGCACCGCGCCGCCGATCAGCACCAGCGCCGTCGCCAGCGCCAGCATCTGCGGCCGTCGCATCGCTGCGAGCAGCCGCTGCCAGACGGTTGGCTGCGGCCGCATCGCCTCGGCCTTTTCGCGCGCTGCCGCGAGCAGCACGCCCAGCCCCCGGTCGGGCGGATCCTCGTCGCGCATCGTCAGCCAGACCGCGCGCATCGCCCTCAGCGTCGGAGCGCGTGCGTCCTCGCCAGCGTCGCGAACCACCGGACCGGCGGAGTCATCACCGGCAGCACCGTGCCCAGGTGCGTCACCGGCGTCGCCGGTGACAGTGCCATCGCGGTCGCGGGCGCCGTGTCCGCGTCCGCCGGTGACGCCGCCCGCCCCGCCCGCTGCGCCGTTGCGCGCACTGCCCGACCTCACGGTGCGGCCTTCGCGACGTCCCGGTACTCGTCGAGATCGAGCCGCAGCTTCTCCAGCGCGTAGCGCATCCGGCTCTTGACCGTGTTCTCCGGCACGCCGACCACGTCGGCGATCTGCTTGAACGGCATGTCGAGGAACTCGCGCATCAGGAACACCTCGCGCTGCTCCTCGGACAGCGCCTCGATCGCCCGCTGCATCGTTGCGTGCAGCTGCTTGTTCACCGACTTGCGATCGCTGGCCATCTCGGTCGACGGGATCACGTCCATCAGCGTCCCGCTGTCTTCACTCGTATCCATCGGTGCATCCAGCGACGCGTGCTTGCGATGCTTGCGCCGCCTGGTCTGGTCAACGCACAGGTTGCGGGCGATGGTGTAAAGCCACGTCGTAAACTTGGCCTGACGCTTGTAGGCCTCGGCGCCCTTGATGACGCGCATGAAGGCCTCTTGCAGCAGGTCCTCCGCCGTCTCCTTGTCGCCGACGAACCGCAGGATGAAGTTGTAGACCGGCTTGCGATGACGCGTCAGCAGCAGCTCGAAGGCGCGAACCTCTCCCCGCTGGTACAGGACCATGAGGTCTTCATCGGCGGCGTCGGTGATCATTCTGGCGGCTAGGTCTGCGACCTTCGTCGGTTTTCCGGCCGCCACACTATCCTACCGGTAAGTCGCGGGGCAAACCCAGCCACGTTCCGCAACGCTCGAGCCGTAGACCGCTTACGGGGTCTGACACGTTGGACAGTAATACGTTGCCCGGCCTTGGAGGACCGAGCGCCGGATCGCCGTCCGGCACCGCATGCACGGCTGTCCAGCCCGATCGTAGACCCACAGATAGTCTGCATTCTCTCCCTCGGTGCCGTCGGCATCCACGAAGTCGCTGAGCGTCGTGCCGCCGTTGTCGAGCGCCCGATCGATCACCTCGCGGATCGCGGCGGCCAGGCGCGCCGCCGCCGCGGCCGACAGCCTGTGGGTGCGCATCGTCGGTCGTAGCTGTGCGCGCCACAGCGCCTCCGACGCGTAGATGTTTCCCACCCCGGCGATCACGCGCTGATCGAGCACGAACGCCTTGAGCGTCGTGCGCTTGTCCCTCGCGCGCGCCAGCATCGCGGCGACATCGATCACCTCGTCGAGCGCGTCCGGCCCCAGGAGCCCCAGCCCCGGATGCTCGCGCTCCTTGCCCCGAGCCACCACGTCGACCTGACCGAACCGCCGCGCGTCGACAAATCGCAGCTCGCGCGCGCCGAGCCCGAGCACCACATGCGTGTGCGCTGCCCGCGGATCCGCCTTGCCGTGGATCCGCAGCCGCCCGGTCATCCCCAGGTGCACCAGGATCGCCTCGGCGCGATCCGTATCGAGCAGCAGGTACTTGCCGTGCCGGCGAACCGCCGTGATCCGCGCGCCGACCAGCTTGCGCAGCCGCGCGACCGGCGGCCGCCGCGCCATGTGCAGCCCCATCCCGCTCGTCCACACCGACGAGATCTGCCATCCCACCGCCGGCACCAGCGTCCGGCGAACCGTCTCGACTTCAGGAAGCTCCGGCATACCAGTCCCTGGTTCGGCCCATCCTTACCACTCCTCCGGCCGTCCTGCTGTCCCGGGACCGTACGCTCTCTCGGCCGAGCCCGGCCCCCGCGCGGTCTTCCACGGCCCGTCTTGGCCTCGTCGATTCCCGCACAACGCGCCATCGCGGCACGTGGCCTGCAACAAGAATTCGCCATGATCCGCAAGCTTTCCACCGGCAAGTACCGTCTGTACTCGCGCAAGAAGGATCCCAAGACCGGCAAGCGACGCAATCTCGGCACCTTCGCAACGCGAGCCGCCGCGCAAGCCCACGAGCGCGCCGTTCAGTTCTTCAAGCGCCGCTGAGAGTGTGTAGGGCATAGCGCCCGAAGAACGCGTGTCCGCTCGGCTCGCCGTCGGCTGCTACGCGGATCGGCGTCGGGGCCGCGCCCTGCGTAGCATCGCCGATCGGTTGCTGCGTCTGCTCATCGCGATGCTCGAGCGCCGCACCCTCTTTGACCCGGCACGGCGGGCTCACGAAGCTCCGCGGTCCGCCCCGGAGCCGGCATGATCCGCGCAATTCCAGCTTGACGAATGGCGGGGAGTCCGGCCCGGCCGCTTCGCGGTCGCCCACGGCGAGCGCGCATCCCGCTCGTCCGGTCCCGCTCCTCGGCCGTACGCACGCCGGCTCAGCAAAAGCCCAGGGGATGGGCGTCGCGAACCGCGCGCTTCGCGGATTCGCGTCCTGGCGCCCCCGTGCTGCCGGCCACCAGGACGCTGCGAGCCCGGCGGGCCCAGCCCGCACGGGCCGCGCGCGCTCGCTCAGCGCGGCTTCGTCGGTGGGAGGGCCGGCAGCGAGGCCGCGAGCCGTCCGAAGTCGGCGATGTCGAGGGTCTCGCCCCGCCGGCCACCATCGATATCGCTGGCGGCCAGCGCCGCGTCGACCGCTGCCTCGTCGTAGACTGCGCGCAGCGCGTTGCGCAGCGTCTTGCGGCGCTGGCCGAATGCCGCATGGACGACAGTCGAGTAGTGCGCCGGATCCGCGATCGGCACGCGCGGCGCGCCACCCGCCAGCGGCACGACCTTGATCACCGCCGAATCGACCTTCGGCGCCGGCACGAACGCCCCCGCGCCGACCCTGGCCACCGTCGAGACGTCGGCGTAGGTCCGGATCATGACCCCGAGCGCGCCGTACGCCTTGGTTCCCGGCGCGGCGACGATGCGGTCGGCCATCTCCTTCTGGATCATCACCACCGCGCACCGGACCACGTCGCGGGCATCGATCACGCGGAACAGCAGCGGCGCCGCGATGTGATACGGCAGGTTGCCGCACACCGCGATCGCATCGCCGCGCCACCTCGCCACCATGCGCAGGTCGTAGCGCAGCGCATCCCCCGCCTCGATGTCGACGTTGTCCACCCCGCCGAGCTCGCCGCGCAGCACCGCGACCATGTCCGGATCGCGCTCGAGCGCGATCACCTTGCCCTCGGGCACACGCTCGGCCAGCCGGGCCGTCAGCGTCCCCAGGCCCGCGCCGATCTCGACGATCCAGTCGTCATCGCTGCGCACCGTCGCATCGACGATCGCGCGGAACACCCGATCGGAGATCAGGAAGTTCTGTCCGAACCGCTTCTTCGCGGCCAGCCCATAGCGACCGAGCAGCACGCGCGCATCCGGGAACGGCTCGCTGCGATGTACGCTCGATCCGGTGCCATTACTCGCCATGTCGGTGTCCGCGGCGGAGCATTCTCCCCCAGCAATCTCCTTCACCGCCATCGCAAGCCCCGGACGGGCCGCCACCGCACCGAGCCCCGGCCTGTCCCGCGCGCAACCGGCCAGTCAGGGATCTCCGACTGCCCCGCCAATCACCGCCGCGGCCCTCCGCCAGCCCCACCAGTCCGTCCATCGCGTGTCCCCGCACCGTCCGCACCGCCCCCGATCGCGCTGCGTCCTCCCTTCCCGTCATGCTCGCCTCGCCAGCCGCGCGCTCGCTATCGCGTCGAGCCAGGTCATCACCGCCGCCGCGATCCCGGCGCGCATCCCCGTTGCCCCGATCATCGCCCCTCGATTC
>VBLP01000567.1 GCA_005887925.1 Deltaproteobacteria bacterium
TCAGGTGAGCTCTGGGGGTAGGCTTGCGCCGTGCTGTACGCGGCGATCGCAGACACCAGCCGGCAGCTGGTCGAGACCTCCTCGCGCAAGAAGAAGATGGAGCGGCTCGCGCGGCTGCTCGTCGAGCTCGCGCCCGACGAGCGCCCGATCGCCGCGCGCCACCTGTCCGGCGACGTCGCGCACAAGCTCGGCATCGGCTACGCCACCGTCGCCGAGCTCCACGGCCAGGTCACGCCGGCCGCCGCCGCGTCGCTCACCGTGGTCGACGTCGATCGGCGGTTCGCCGCGATCGCCGCGATGCAGGGCCCCGGCTCGGCGCGGGCCAAGCGCGACGCGTTCGGCGCCATGCTCGCCGCCGCGACCGCCACCGAGCAGAGCTTCCTCGGCGCGCTCGTCGTCGGCGAGCTCCGCCAGGGCGCGCTCGATGCCCTCGTCGTCGACGCCCTCGCGCTCGCGACCCGGCTCGATGCGCGCGCCGTTCGCACCGCCTACATGCTCGCCGGCGACATCGGCGAGGTCGCCACCGCCGCGCTCGGCGACGGCGCCGCCGGGCTGTCCCGCATCGGGCTCAGCGTGTTCCGGCCCGTCCTGCCGATGCTCGCCCAGACCGCGGACACCGCCGGCGACGCGCTCGCCAGCTTCGGCGGGCCCACCGCACTCGAGCTCAAGCTCGACGGCTTCCGCGTCCAGATCCACAAGGACGGCGACGTCATTCGCGTGTTCTCGCGCGCGCTCAACGACGTCACCGCGCAGGTCCCCGAGGTCGTCGCCGCCACCGCGGCGCTGCCCGCCCGCCGCCTCATCCTCGACGGCGAGGCCAGCGCATTCGGGTCCAGCGGCCGCCCGCTGCCGTTCCAGGACACCATGCGGCGCCACGGCCCGCTCCGGCTCACCCTGTTCGACGCGCTGCTGATCGACGATCAGACCCTGCTCGCCAGCCCCGCCCGCGAGCACTTCCCGCTGCTCAACGATCTCGCCCCCGGCCTCGTCGTGCCGCGCCTCGTCACCGCCGACCCCGCCGAGGCCAACGCCTACTTCGAGGCCGCGATCGCCCAGGGCCACGAGGGCGTGATGGCCAAGGCGCTCGAGGCGCCCTACGACGCCGGCAACCGCGGCGCGTCCTGGCTCAAGATCAAGAAGGTCCACCGCCTCGATCTCGTCGTGCTCGCCGCCGAGTGGGGCTCCGGCCGCCGCCGCGGCTGGCTGTCCAACATCCACCTCGGCGCGCGCGACCCCGCCGGCGGCTGGGTCATGCTCGGCAAGACCTTCAAGGGCATGACCGACGAGATGCTGACCTGGCAGACCGCCCAGTTCCTCGCCCGCGAGGTCGACCGCGACGGCCACATCGTCTACATCCGCCCCGAGCTGGTCGCCGAGATCGCCTTCAACGACGTCCAGCGCTCCACCCGCTACCCCGGCGGCTTTGCGCTCCGGCTCGCCCGCGTCATCCGCTACCGCGACGACAAGACCGCCGCCGAGGCCGACACGATCGACGCCGTCCGCGCCATCGCGGTCCGCGACGGCGTCGTCCCCGAGTGAGCGGCCCGATCAGCGACGCGGCGAGCGAAGCTGGCCCGGTATCCAGTAAAATCAAATAGCTATGTCATTAGGTATAGAAATGCTGTTGGCTAAATTTATACGATGACCTAAATTTAGCTGGATGACTTTCCAGAACCCATTTACCCCGGGTGCCGGACATCCGCCGCCCTATCTGGCAAGGCGCGAGACCGAGAAGGAGTAAGTGCACCAAGTAGCTGCTACGCAATTGCATTATGCTCTAACCAAGATTGGCGCTAGGATCGGCGATAGTTTATTGTCGAATAGGTGGCGTCTCTCCAACGCTGAGATCGGCTTTGTCGATGGCTATCGCAGCTGGAGCGGCGAGGAGCTCGACCGGACGGTGGTCGCGGGCGGCCGGGCGCCGCTGTACAGGGTGACGGCGGCGTTGAGGTCCTTGCGGATCGCATCGTAGTTCGCGACGGTGTCGATCTCGACCATGATCGCCGACACGGTACCGACGGTGTCGGTCGTGGTCGGCAGGACATCGCCGGCCTCGGGCGGCAGCGCGGGCAGCGGGATGTCGCCGGGCTCGGGGGCGAAGATCGTCCACGTGAAGGTGGTCGTCACGTTGTTCATGTCGGTGCGGCGGTAGCTCGCAGACACCCGGAACAGATCCGGCTTGGCGTTGCTGGTACCCGTGGTGTCGAGCGGGATGATGAGCTTGCGGTTCGCGAGATCGATGGTGGGCTGATCGATCCACGGCAGGAGATTGGCGGTGGCGTCGAGGCCATAGGTCGCGGCCGTGCCGGACAGGTTCTGGCGGACATCCTGGAACGACCGGGTCGCGGTGGTGAAGCGCGAGATGAGCCGCGCGTTGCTTCCCGAGACGCCGCCGGTCAGGTTGATGGCCTGATTCGGGATGGGCGACGCCACCGAAAGGCTGCTGGAGATGCCGAACGTATCGGGGACGGTGCGGGACAGGCTCATGCTGGTGACAATGGGATTGATGTTCATGTACGACGCCGTGAAGCTGCGGACGCCCTGGTAGGACCCGGTGACGGTGGTGGAGCCGCCGGCGACGAACGGGACGCCGGTCTTGCCGATCGCCGCGATCGGGACGAAGTTGGCGTCGGTGGGGGCCACGATGAGCTCCATCGGGTCGACCTTGCAGCTGGCGCTCATCGTGAACGTGGCGGTGGTCGGCGGCGTTCCCCCCGCGACCGGAGGCGAGATGAAGAGGACACCGCACGGCCCGGCGACCTCGTAGTTCGCGGCCGACGCGAACGCCGGGTAGTTGACGGTGAAGGTGCCGAGGCTCGTGAAGTCGCTGCTCTTGACGCCCAGCACGAGATCGTCGCCCGGTTTCACGGCGAGCACGGTCTGGAGCTGGTAGACGTTGTTGATCCGCGCGACAGAGGTGACGCTCGCGCCGGGAAGCACGTCGGCGTCGGCCTTACCGGCCGAGTCGGTGGCGACCCGCTTGACGAGCGTGCCGCCGGGATCGATGAACACGACATTGGCGCCGACCGCGGGGGCGCCGGTGCCACTGGGGTCGAGCACCGTGACGTGGATGGTTCCGCGGGTCGAAGCATCCGGTGCCGGAGGTGCGTCGGGCTGATGACCATTCCCGACGCTGCCGCAACCCGCGCTCAGGACAACCGTCAGGGCTACACAATGTAGACGAAGCATCACACGCATTCTACGCACGTTGATGCAGCTTATTCCTGGGAAACGCTGCGACGCAGCTCACGAAACCGGCTCAGGCGCGCGCGGCTTCGTTGCGGATCCGGCCGAGTAACGCAGCCTTGGCGGTGGCCGGCAGGAACGAGGCTCGCGCGGCGTTCTCGGCGACGGCGACCAGCTCGGGTGCGGTGAGCTCGAGGGCTGTGGCCGTAGCTCGGTAGTTGTCGGAGATGTAGCCGCCGAAGTAGGCGGGGTCGTCGGAGTTGATCGTGACGGCGACGCCGCGGCGCAGGAGGCGCGATCTGCTCGCGGACCAGGCGGTCGACGAGGTCGGGGTCCTCGTCGCAGCGCACGCCGTGATCGATGCGCTCGACCATGAGCAGATCGAGGGCCTCGCGGATGTAGGCGGCGGGGCCCTCCTCGCCGGCGTGGGCGACGGGGCGCAGGCCGAGGTCGCGGGCGGCGGCGAAGACACGCGCGAACTTGCTCGGCGGATTGCCGCGCTCGCCGGAGTCGAGACCGACGCCGATGAACTCGCTGCGGAACGCGGTGGCGGCGTCGAGCGTGGCGAGCGCGTCGTCCTCGGACAGGTGGCGCAGGAAGCACAGGATCAGCTCGGAGGTGATGCCGTAGCGGCGCAGCGCGTCCTCCATCGCGTCGCGCAGGCCGGCGATCACGGTCTCGAACGCGACGCCGCGCACGGTGTGGGTCTGGGGGTCGAAGAACAGCTCGGCGTGGACGACGCCGTCGGCATGGGCGCGGGTGAAGTACGCCATGGCGAGCGCGTAGAAGTCGCGGCGGTCGACGAGGACGCTGCAGCCGGCGTAGTAGAGGTCGAGGAACGACTGCAGGTCGGAGAACTGGTAGGCGACGCGAACGTCGTCGACCGAGTGGTACGGCAGCGCCATGCCGTGTTTTGCGGCGAAGCTAGCTCGACCTTGGGGAGGCGCCGGATCAGGCGGTCGCGGACGGGGTCGATGGCGGTCACAGGGGCTACCTTACTACTTGCCGCCCGTCGGCGACGTGGGTACGGTCGCCAACCCATGACCGACGACGTGACTCCCGAGACGACAACCGCCGTGCCGAGCGCGCCGATCCACTTCGACCCGGTGCCGGTAGTGGCGCGCGAGCTCGGGCTCGCTCCCGGCGCGGTCGCCGCGGTGGTCGCGATGCTCGACGAGGGCAACACCGTGCCGTTCATCGCGCGCTACCGCAAGGAGCGGACCGGCGGGCTCGACGAGGTGCAGATCCGCGCGATCGAGGAGCAGCGCACGTACGTGGTCGAGCTCGAGACCCGGCGGGCGGTGATCCTGGCGTCGGTCGCCGAGCAGGGCAAGCTGACCGCCGAGCTCGAGGCCAAGCTGCGCGCGGCGCGCGGCAAGTCCGAGCTCGAGGACCTGTATGCGCCGTACCGGCCGCGCCGCAAGACCCGGGCGTCGGTGGCGCGCGAGCGGGGGCTCGAGCCGCTGGCGCAGCGGATCCTCGGCCAGGGGCCCGACGGCGACCCGGCGGCGGAGGCGGCGGGGTTCGTCGGCGAGGCGGTCGCGAGCGCGGACGACGCGCTGGCCGGGGCGCGCGACATCGTCGCCGAGGTGCTGGCCGACACCGCGGAGATCCGCGCGTTCGTGCGCCGCGAGTACGCCGAGCACGGCGAGTTGACCTCGGAGGTCGTGCCGGGCAAGGCCGACGAACCGACCAAGTTCGAGCAGTACTACCAGTTCAAGGAGACGGTGAAGACGATCCCGTCGCATCGCTTCCTGGCGATCCGCCGCGGCGAGGCCGAGGGCGTGCTGCGCGCGCACGTCGCGGTCGACGCCGCGCGGGTCGAGGCGGGGATCCTGCGGCTGGCCAGGCTCGACGACGGCTCGCCGTGGGCGGCGCAGCTCCGGCTCGCGGTGGCCGATTCGCTCAAGCGGCTGCTCGCGCCGAGCGTGGAGAACGACGTGCGCGGCGAGCTCAAGCAGCGCTCGGACGGCGGCGCGGTCGACATCTTCGCCGGCAACCTGCGCAACCTCCTGGTCGCGGCGCCGCTCGGGCCGGCGGCGGTGATCGGGGTCGACCCGGGCCTGCGCACCGGCTGCAAGTGCGCCGCGATCGACGCGACCGGCAAGTTCCTGGGCACGGTGACGGTGTACATCACCCAGGGCGACGCCCAGCTCGCGAAGGCCAAGGACGAATTCGTGGCGTTCGTGCGGCGGTTCTCGCCGCGCGCGATCGCGGTGGGCAACGGCACGGGCGGCCGCGAGGCCGAGGCGTTCGTCAAGCGCGCGCTGGGCGACGCGGGGCTGCGGCCGGCGCGGGTCGACGGCGAGGCCGAGGGCGGCGACGCGACCGGCCCGTTCGTCGTGCAGGTCAACGAGGCCGGGGCGAGCGTGTACTCGGCATCGGACCTGGCGCGCGAGGAGTTCCCCGAGCTCGACCTCACGATCCGCGGCGCGATCTCGATCGCGCGGCGGCTGCAGGACCCGCTGGCCGAGCTGGTCAAGATCGAGCCCAAGTCGATCGGCGTCGGCCAGTACCAGCACGACGTGCACCAGCCGCTGCTGGCCAGGAAGCTGGGCGACGTGGTCGAGGACTGCGTCAACCACGTCGGGGTCGAGCTCAACACGGCGAGCGCGCAGCTGCTCGGCTACGTCGCGGGCATCGGCAAGGCGCTGGCCAGGAAGATCGTCGTGTATCGCGACATGCACGGCGCGTTCGCCTCGCGCGCCGAGCTGATGGAGGTGTCGGGGCTCGGGCCCAAGGCGTTCGAGCAGGCCGCGGGGTTCCTGCGGATCGCGGCCGCGGCGTGCCGCAGCTGATCGGCAACCAGGCGCTGGTCGACCAGATCGACTTCTCGAAGTACGTCGGCGACGACGTCGGCGAGCCGACCTTGCGCGACATCGCCGCCGAGCTGGTCAAGCCGGGGCGCGACCCGCGCGCCGAGTTTTCGCCGCCGCGGTTCCGCGACGACGTGACCGCGATGGAGGACCTCAAGGTCGGCATGGTGCTCGAGGGCGTCGTGACCAACGTGACGGCGTTCGGCGCGTTCGTCGACATCGGGGTCCACAACGACGGGCTGGTCCACGTCTCCCAGCTCGCCGAGCAGTTCGTCAAAGATCCGAGCGAGGTGGTCAAGGTCGGCCAGAAGCTGACGGTGCGGGTGCTCGAGGTCGATCACGCGCGCAAGCGGATCGCGCTGTCGGCGAAGCGGGGCGGCGCGCATCCGCAGCAGCGCCAGGGCCGGCGCGACGACGCCGCCCACGACGGGGGCCAGCGGCCGCCGCGCCAGCGCAACCGAGGCCAGCGCGCGCAGCAGGATGCCCACTCGGCCACCGGCGCACATGCACAGGGCTTGCAAGAAGCCAGCGCCCAGGGCCCGGGTGTGCCCGACCAGAGCGCGCACGGGGAAGGGGCGCACGGCCAGGGCCAGGGCCAGGGGCGGCGGCGCGATGATCGGCGCGGCGGGCAGGGCGGGCGCGAGGTGCGGCAGTGGGCCGACCGGCCACAGGGCGAGCCTGGCGCCCCGGCGCCCGCGATGCACGGGGACCAGGCGCCCGGCGAGCGGTCCGAACCGCGCGGTCGGGGACCGCAGGGCGAGCGCCGCAGCGATCGCGGGCCGCAGGGCGATCGCGGGCCGCGGGGCGATCGCGGGCCGCAGGGCGATCGCGGGCCGGCGATCGCTGGCCGCAGGGCGATCGCGGCCCGCAGGGCGATCGCGGCCCGCAGGGCGATCGCGGTCCGCAGGGCGATCGCGGTCCGCAGGGCGATCGCGGCCCGCGGCGCGACGATCGGGGCCCGCGGCGTGACGACCGCCGCCCCGACGAGCCGCCGGCGGGGTGGGGCGTCTCCGGCTTCACCAACAACCCGTTTGCCAAGCTCCAGGGCAAGGATAACAAGGGCCGGTAGGGCCGACGATCAGCGCCTTGGTGCCTCGGAGCCCTCGGAACCGGCCCCGGCCACGCATGTGCGCGACACGGGCGCGATCGCAGCAAAGTGGAGCCGCTCGCCCGCGAATGCTAGGTAGAGAGACGGTGTTTCGGCGACAGCTCGTCGTTGTCCTGGCCGTGTGCGCGGCCGCGGCCGCCTGCAGTGGCAAGCGGCGGCCCAGCGATGGCGCGGCCACGGGCTCGGCCGGCGCAGCGACGGGTCCGCTGACGACCGGTCGTCCGGTCGGCCCGGCGACCAGCGGCACGACCGGCGCGAATGGGCCGACCGGCGCGACCGGGGCGAGCGCGGCGTCCGTCCAGGCCGGTGCCACCCCCGACGCAGCCAGCCATCCGCCGCTGCAGGCCAAGACCACGCCGGCGCCGCCCAGCCACGGCCCGGCCAAGACGGCGCGCAGCGAGCACGCGGTGTTCCAGCTGGACGACAACCGCCACGCCGCGCATCGCACGCTCGGCAACGAGCTGGTGCTCGATGCCGCGGACATCGGCTTCGCGCGCTACACGCGGTTCGGCGTGCCGACCCAGCGCTGGCGGCTCGGCCAGGAGGTCGACGGCGAGCGCGCCGCGATCGCCGATCGGTTCGCCACGCTCGAGGTCCCGCTGTCGGCCGAGCAGGCCCAGGGCATCACGTTCGTCACCGCCCGGGTCCACGGCTCGGACAAGCAGCGCATCACGCTCAAGGTCAACGGCAGAAAGCCTGGCAAGGATGCCACCGCCGAGCTGGCCGCCGGCTGGATCACCGTGGCGATCCCCATCGCGCACGGCCACTTCGGTGCCGGCGAGAACCTGCTGGCGCTCGAGACCACCGGCGGCAAGGGGCCGGTCGCGGTGCAGTGGCTGCGGCTGGGCACCTCGATCGGCAACCGCGACCCCAGGGCCGATGCGGTGTTCGACGGCAGGGCCGATACACCGGGCTGACCTGGTACATCACGGTGCCCGACGGCGCGCACCTGGTCGCCGCGGTCGGCCCGCCGTGCAGGGTCGAGCTCAGGGCGCGCGCCAGCGACGGCAGCTTCGCGGGCGGCCTTCTGACCGGCGACACCACGCGGGTCGATCTCGGGGCGATGGCCGGCCGCGTGGTCGCGCTCAGCTTGACCGCGCGCGACTGCCCGCGCGCGACGATCAAGGCCCCGCGGATCACGATACACGGTCCGCCGCCGGCGCCGCTGCCGCCCGCCGATCCGCCGCGCTACGTGCTGCTCTGGGTGATGGACGCGCTGCGGGCAGACAAGATGCCGATCTTCACGCCGGGCGCGCGGGCCCAGACCCCGAACTTCATCGAGCTGGCCAAGACCAGCACGGTGTTTCGCCAGT